>DATITC010000190.1:0-35029 GCA_035468175.1 Frankiaceae bacterium
CGAGGTCACCGGGGCCGGTCACGCCAGCGCCACCGGCCGCTTCGACGACGAAGCGCTCTTCTACCTGATGTCGCGAGGCATCTCGGCCAAGGACGCCCGCCGCCTCGTCGTGCGCGGCTTCTTCGCCGAGATCATCGCCCAGATCCCGCTCGACGACGTTCGGGATCGGGTCACCTCGGCAGTCGAGGACGAGCTCGGCGAGGTCGGTCTGTGACTCGGGAGAGGCGTTAACAGTGGCCTTTCAGCCCGCCTGCCGGCTCTCCGAGCTGGCCGACGAAAGCGCGTTGCACGTCGACCTCGACGGCGAGCCCGTGTGTGTCGCCCGGTCGAGGGGTCAGGTGCACGCCATCTACGACGTGTGCTCGCACGCCGAGGTCGCGCTCTCCGATGGCGACGTGGCGAACGGAACGATCGAGTGCTGGTTGCACGGGTCGGAGTTCGACCTCGCCACCGGCAAGCCCACCGGGCTCCCGGCCACCCGGCCGGTGCCCGTCTATGCAGTCAAGGTCGAGGGCGACAACGTCCTCGTGGATGTGGAGTCAGAGCTGTGAGCACTCTCGAGATCCGGGACCTGCACGTCTCGGTCGAGGACAAGGAGATCCTGCGCGGGGTCGACCTGACCGTGAAGTCGGGCGAGACCCACGCGATCATGGGTCCGAACGGCTCCGGGAAGTCGACGCTGGCCTACTCGGTCGCCGGCCACCCGAAGTACACGGTCACCAGCGGCGAGATCCTGCTCGACGGCGAGGACGTCCTGTCCATGGCCGTCGACGAGCGGGCCCGCGCCGGCCTGTTCCTCGCCATGCAGTACCCGGTCGAGGTCCCGGGCGTCTCGGTCAGCAACTTCCTGCGCAGCAGTGCCACCGCCATCCGCGGCGAGGCGCCGAAGCTCCGGCTGTGGGTCAAGGAGGTCCGCGAGGCAATGGCATCGCTGGGCATGGACCCGGCCTTCGCCGAGCGCAGCGTCAACGAGGGTTTCTCCGGCGGCGAGAAGAAGCGCCACGAGATCCTGCAGCTCGCGCTGCTGAAGCCGAAGTTCGCCGTCCTGGACGAGACCGACTCCGGCCTCGACGTCGACGCCCTGCGCGTCGTCTCCGAGGGCGTCAACAAGGTGCGGGCGAGCGGTGAGGTCGGCACGCTGCTGATCACCCACTACACGCGGATCCTGCGCTACATCGAGCCGGACTTCGTCCATGTGATGGCCGCGGGCCGGATCGTCGACTCGGGCGGCTCGGAGCTCGCCAGCGTGCTCGAGGACGAGGGCTATCAGAAGTACGGCGTCACCGACGAATCACCGGAAGAGCCCGCCGGCGCGGCGCTCGGCTCTGTCGTCCCGGGCAGCGTCGTCCCGGGCATCGGGGGAGCCGGGTCGTGACCGCTGGGACGCCCGCGGAAGATCGGCCCGACGAAGCCGATCTGACGGCCGAATCGGCGCTCGAGCCGCAGCGTCCGCGCGCCGACGTCTCGCAGGTGCCGGTGACCCCGTACGACGTCGACGTGGTCCGCAAGGACTTCCCGACGCTGTCCCGGCTCGTGCACGGCGACGTCCCCCTCGTCTACCTCGACTCCGCGGCATCCAGCCAAAAGCCGCGGCAAGTGCTCGACGCGATGCGGGACTACGACGAGTGGCATCACGCCAACGTCCACCGGGGGATCCACACCCTCGGTGAGGAAGCCACCGCGATGTACGAGGGCGCTCGCGACAAGGTCGCCGCCTTCGTGAACGCCGCCGATCGACGCGAGGTCGTGTTCACCAAGAACGCGACCGAGGCGCTGAACCTGGTGGCGTACTCGCTGGGCAGCCGGCTGCAGCCCGGCGACGAGGTCGTCGTCACCGAGATGGAGCACCACTCCAACCTGGTGCCGTGGCAGCTCGCCTGCCAGCGCAGCGGGGCGACGCTCAAGTGGTTCGGTCTCACTGAGGACGGTCGGCTGGATCTGCGCGACGGCGTGATCACCGAGCGGACGAAGATCGTCAGTTTTGTCCACCAGTCGAACATCCTCGGCACGATCAACGACGTCGACGAGGTCGTACGGCGGGCGCGCGCCGTCGGCGCCACCGTCGTGCTGGACGGCTCGCAGTCCGTGCCGCACCTGGGGATCGACGTCCAGACCCTCGGCGTCGACTTCCTCGCTTTCACCGGTCACAAGATGGTCGGCCCGACCGGCATCGGGGTGCTGTGGGGGAAGCTCGACCTGCTCGCCGAGATGCCGCCGTTCCTCGGCGGCGGCGAGATGATCGAGCTCGTCGAAATGTCCCGCTCGACCTACGCCGAGCCGCCGCACCGCTTCGAAGCCGGCACGCCGCCGATCGCCCAGGCCATCGGTCTCGGTGCCGCGGTCGACTACCTGTCCGCCCTCGCCGACGGCCAGGGCATGGCGGCGGTGGCTGCACACGAAAGGGAGATCACCGCCTACGCGCTGCAGCGGTTGGCCGAGATCCCCGATTTGCGCATCCTCGGTCCCGGCACGCCGGAGAGCCGCGGTGGCGCCATCTCCTTCGCGATGAAGGGGCTGCACCCGCACGACATCGGCCAGCTGCTCGACGAGTCCGGCGTCGCCGTCCGGGTCGGCCACCACTGCGCCCGGCCGGTCTGCCAGCACTTCGGCGTCCCCGCGACCACGCGTGCGTCCTTCCACCTGTACTCGAGCCTCTCGGAGGTCGACGCATTGGTGGAAGGGTTGCAGCGGGTGAAAGCGTTCTTCCTCAGGTGATGCCGAATGAGTAGCTCGTCCATGGAGTCGATGTACCAGGAGATCATCCTGGATCACTACCGCCACCCCCACCACCGGGGGCTCCGGGACCCCTTCGACACCGAGGTGCACCACGTCAACCCCACGTGCGGTGACGAGGTGACCCTGCGGGTGAAGGTCGCCGCCGGGCCGGACGGCCGTCGCGTCGTCGAGGACGTGTCCTACGAGAGCGAGGGTTGCTCGATCTCGCAGGCCTCGGCGTCGGTCATGACCGACCTCGTCATCGGCCGAGAGGTGGACGACGCGCTGGCCAAGGAGCGCGAGTTCACCACGCTGATGCAGTCCCGTGGCCAGCTCGAGCCGGACGAGGACGTGCTCGAGGACGCCATCGCCTTCGCCGGCGTCTCGAAGTACCCGGCACGGGTCAAGTGCGCGCTGCTGGGGTGGATGGCGTGGAAGGACGCGGTCAGCCAGACCCTCGCTTCCGCCGGCAGTGCCTCGCCCGCCGGCACCCTTACGTCCGACCAATCAGGAGAACAAGCATGAGCGAGACCACCGCGGCGAATGTCGTGAATCCGGTCGTCGACGACGCCCTGGACACCGAGGTGTCGATCGAGGACCTGGAGGAGGCCATGCGTGACGTGGTCGACCCCGAGCTCGGCATCAACGTGGTTGACCTCGGGCTCGTCTACGGGCTGAGCATGGACTACGCCGAGGACTCGAAGACCTGCATCATCGACATGACGCTCACCTCGGCCGCCTGCCCGTTGACCGACGTCATCGAGGACCAGGCCCGGTCCGTGCTGGCCGGGGGGCCGCAGCCACTGGTCGACGACATCAAGATTAACTGGGTCTGGATGCCGCCGTGGGGCCCGGACAAGATCACCGAGGATGGCCGCGAACAGCTGCGCGCCCTGGGCTTCAACGTCTGACTGGCACCGCCACGAAGACACATTTGCCTGCGGCTAAGGTCGCAGCGTGACCAGCCTGCCGCGAACTCGCCACCTCGGCGGTCGGCGCGTGAACCTGCGCAAGCAACGTCCGTCTGCCGTGGACGGGTCGCTCGCCGGGGGCCATGGACACTCCGCCGAGAACACGGTCGTCGACTGTGCGCTGTACGTCGACGGCAAGCGTCAACAAGGGCGACTGCCGTACGAGGGCGCCCTCGACGCGGCGGATCACGGCGGCGGCTTCGTCTGGATCGGCCTCTACGAGCCGTCGGATGAGCAGGTCGAGGGGCTGGCGGAGGAGTTCGGGCTCCACCCGCTCGCGGTTGAGGACGCCGTCCTCGCCCATCAGCGGCCGAAGCTCGAGCAGTACGGCGATCACTGGTTCGTCGTGCTCAAGACCGCCAAGTACATCGAGCACGAGGAGCTCACCGGGCAGAGCGAGATCGTTCGCACCGGCGAGATCATGTTGTTCGTCGCCAGCAACTTCATCATCACGGTCCGGCACGGCTCCGCTCGTCCGTTGCACGACATCCGCCAGGCACTGGAGCGCGACGAGGAACTCGTCCGCTGTGGTCCGCCCGGCGTTCTCTACAAGATCCTCGACCAGGTCGTCGACGACTACGTGGACGTCACCTACGAGGTCGAGCAGGACATCGACGAGCTGGAGGAGTCGGTGTTCTCGCCCCAGCGCACCGACGACACGCTGCGCATCTATCAGCTCAAGCGTGAGGTCCTCGAGTTCAAGCGCGCCGTCGTGCCGCTCGGCCGGCCGATGGAGCAGATGCTGGGGACGGAGAGGCTGAAGCCGATCCACGACTACCTGCGCGACGTCGACGACCACCTCCGTCGTGTCACCGAGCAGGTCGAGGGCGACGACGAGCTGCTCGACTCGATCCTCGACGCCAACCTGACGCGGGTGTCCGTCCAGCAGAACGACGACATGCGCAAGATCTCGGCCTACGCGGCGCTCTTCGCGGTTCCGACCGGCGTGGCCGGCATCTACGGCATGAACTTCGACCACATGCCCGAGCTGCACTGGGCGTTCGGGTATCCGATGGCTCTGCTCATCATGGTCACGTTGGTGAGCGCGCTTTACGGAGCCTTCAAGCGGAGCGGCTGGCTCTAGCTCTTCGCCGTGGGACCGGCCGCGGCCGGCCTCATCAACGCGGCCGGCGGTACCGGCAGCTGCTTCCTGATCAACGCGGCGAGCTTCGTCGCCGTCGTCCTGTCGCTCACCTGGCTGGACACCTCGCGGCTGCAGCCGTCCCCACCGGCCGTTCGTGCCCCCCAAACAGTTGCGCGAGGGCTTCCCGTACGTCCGGCGGACGCCCGAGCTCGGCGTCCCGCTGCTGATGACGGGGCTGGTCTCGGACTTGCGTCCGCCACCTGCCTGGTGGCGGCGATCGCCGGGGCGTTCGTGCTGCGTCGCCAGGCCTCCCGGCAGGCGCTCGTCGTCGAGCCGCCGGTGAGAGGGTCGCAGGTCAGAGACCGCCGGTGCTACGGTGCCGCCCGTGTTGGAGGACGCTGAACTTGTCGCGTTCGCGGCGACGACCGACCTCGATCGGGCCCGCGACTTCTACGGCTCGGTGCTCGGTTTCGAGCTCGTGGACCAGGACGAGTACGCGTGCGTCTTCGAGGCGAATGGGACCACGCTGCGCGTCAACCAGGTGCAGGACGTGGCCACGCCCGGCTACACGGTGCTCGGTTGGTACGTCGGCGACATCGTCGATACCACCCGCCGACTCACCGAACGTGGGGTCGGCTTCCTCCGCCCGGACGGCATCGAGCAGGATGAATTCGGAGTTTGGACTGCTCCTGGCGGCGCCAGGGTGGCCTGGTTCAGTGATCCGGACGGCAATGTGCTCTCGCTCACCGAGGTCAGCTGACGCTTGAAATTTGGGCATACCAACTATGGGCGTG
Source organism: Frankiaceae bacterium (assembly GCA_035468175.1). Classification (GTDB taxonomy): domain Bacteria; phylum Actinomycetota; class Actinomycetes; order Frankiales; family Frankiaceae; genus JAVEDQ01. The sequence continues at coordinate 5,565 of DATITC010000190.1, forward strand.
TGCGCCGCCGCCGCGCCCGGCGAACCGGTCTTCGACCAGCAAGGAACCCCTCGTGATCACCGCGACCGATGTCGAGCTGCGCGCTGGCGCCCGCCTCCTGGTGGACGGCGCGAGCTTCCGCATCGGCCAGGGTGACCGTATCGGCTTGGTGGGACGGAACGGCGCCGGCAAGACGACGCTGACCAAGGTGCTCGCCGGCGAGGCCTCGCCCGCGGCCGGCACGGTCACCCGCTCCACGCCGGTCGGCTACCTCCCGCAGGATCCGCGCACCGGCGACCTCGAGCAGCTGGCTCGGGACCGCATCCTCTCGGCGCGCGGGCTCGACGCCCTCGCGCGCGAGATGGGGGAGTTGACCGCTGACCTCGGTACGGACGCGAAGATGCGGCGCTACGGCAAGGTCGAGGAGCGCTTCACCGCGCTCGGCGGATACGCCGCCGAGGCGGAGGCGGCCCGCATCGCGGCGCACCTCGGGCTCCCGGATCGCGTGCTGGTCCAGGCGCTCGGCACCCTGTCCGGCGGCCAGCGGCGGCGCGTCGAGCTCGCCCGCATCCTGTTCGCCGGTGAGGACAACGCCGCGACCCTGCTTCTCGACGAGCCGACCAACCACCTCGACGCCGACTCCATCACGTGGCTCCGCGACTACCTGAAGTCGTACAGCGGCGGCCTGCTGGTCATCAGCCACGATGTCGAACTGCTCGAAGCGACGGTCAACCGGGTCATCCACCTCGACGCCAACCGCTCCGTCATGGACATCTACAACGTGGGTTGGAAGAACTACCTGCAGCAGCGCGAGACCGACGAGCGCCGCCGGCGGCGTGAGCGCACGAACGCCGAGAAGCAAGCCGCCGTCCTGTCCTCGCAGGCGGACCGCATGCGGGCCAAGGCCACGAAGGCGAAGGCCGCGCAGAACATGGAGAAGCGCGCCAACCGTCTGCTCGCCGGGCTCGAGAACGAGCGGCAGGCCGACAAGGTCGCCAAGCTGCGCTTCCCGGAGCCCGCGCCGTGTGGTCGCACCCCGCTGACCGCCGAGGGGCTGTCCAAGTCCTACGGCTCGCTCGAGGTGTTCACCGACGTCGACCTCGCCATCGATCGCGGTGCCCGCGTCGTGGTCCTCGGACTGAACGGGGCCGGCAAGACCACGTTGCTGCGGGTGCTCGGCGGGGTCGAGATCCCGGATACCGGCGAGGTGCAGCCCGGGCACGGCCTCCGGCTCGGCTACTACGCCCAGGAGCACGAGACGCTCGACCCGACCCGCTCGCTCATGGAGAACATCCGTTCGACCGCGCCGGGAACCCCGGACCCGGAGCTGCGTCGGGTGTTGGGTTCGTTCCTGTTCTCCGGTGACACGGTCGAGCAGCTCGCAGGCACGCTGTCCGGCGGCGAGAAGACCCGGCTGGCGCTTGCCATCCTCGTCTGCAGCGCCGCGAACGTTCTGCTTCTGGACGAGCCGACGAACAACCTCGACCCGGCTTCCCGCGACGAGGTGCTGCGTGCCCTCGCCGGCTACAAGGGCGCCGTCGTGCTCGTCACGCACGACGAGGGGGCCGTCGACGCGCTCCAGCCCGAGAAGGTGCTTCTATTGCCGGACGGTGTGGAGGACATGTGGACCTCCGAGCTGGCTGATCTGGTGGCTTTGGCCTGAGCGACGCTTTGGCCCGACGAAGGGACAGCACGTCGATGAGCGATGGCAAGGACTCCAGTACCGGTGACTCGAGCAGCAGAGCGATCATCGCCGCACTGCTGGCCAACCTCGGCATCGCGGTCACCAAGTTCGCCGCGTTCCTGATCACTACGTCCTCGTCGATGCTGGCCGAGGCGATCCACTCGTTTGCCGATACCGGCAACCAGGGCCTTTTGCTCCTGGGTCGTAAGGGCGCGCAGAAGCCGGCCGACGAGACGCATCCGTTCGGCTACGGCCGCGTCCGGTACGTGTACGCGTTCCTGGTCGCCGTCGTCCTGTTCACCGTCGGTGGCCTGTTCGCGATCTACGAGGGCTACGAGAAGATCCGGCACCCGCACGAGCTCGAGTCGGCGATCGTCGCCATCAGCGTGCTGGTCGTCGCCATCGGCCTCGAGTCGTTCTCGCTGCGAACCGCGGTCAAGGAGACGAACCACGTCAAGGGCGAGCAGTCGTACTGGAGCTTCATCAAGACCAGCCGTATCCCCGAGCTGCCGGTCGTCCTGCTCGAGGACTGCGCCGCTCTGATCGGCCTGGTGTTCGCCCTGGCCGGCGTCGGGCTCGCGCTGGTGCTGGACGAGCCCCGCTTCGACGGCGTCGGCACGCTCGCGATCGGCATCCTGCTCGTCGTGGTCGCTGTCATCCTCGGCGTGCAGATGAAGGGGATGCTCGTCGGTGAAGCGGCCCTGCCGCACGAGGTGGAGGCGATCCGGGCGGCGCTCGCCGACAGCGAGGGCGTCACCCGGATCATCCACCTGCGGACGCTGCACCTCGGGCCGGAGGAGCTGATGGTCGCCGCGAAGATCGAGACCGACCACGATGCCGAACTGGCACGGGTGGCCTCGATCATCGACGGGGCCGAGGCGAACATCCGCGCGGCGGTCGGCACGGCCCGGGTGATCTTCCTCGAACCGGACCTGCTGCGCGAGGAGCTCGTCCAGCGCTAAGCGCTCAGCTCTCGGACGGGGCTTCGTCGGTGCCGAGCGCACCCGGGTCCTCGGCGAGGATCAGGTAGAGCGAGCGGCGCGTCTCGACGAGGACCTTCTGCGCGGCGGCGAGTTGGGCTTCGGTTCCTCCGCGGCCGATCTGGCGGCAGGCCGTGGCGATCTCCTCGATCCCGCGACGGAGGTCGGTTCGGTCGGCACCGCCTCCGGCGAACTCGGCGAACGGGTCGGGCATCGACTCGCCCTGCTCGTCGATGTAGGTCCGGCCGGCGTCGGTGAGGCTGGCTAGCTTGCGCCCGCCCTCCGTCTCCATACCGATCAGGCCTTCGTCCTGCAGCTGGTTCAGGGTGGGGTAGATGGCGCCCGGGCTGGGCTGCCATGCGCCGGCGGTGCGCTCCGCGATCGCCTGCATGAGCTGGTAGCCGTGCATCGGCTGCTCGGCAAGCAGGATCAGGGCGGCGGTGCGGACGTCGCCGCGCTGCGCCCGGCCGCGACCGGGCCGCCGTCCGGGGTGGCCGTGCCGCCCGCGGTGGCTGTCCTCGAACTGGCCGCCGAACGGGCCGGGGCCGAACGGCCCGTGCCGGTGGTGCTGGCGGTGCCCCGCGAAGGGGTGCTCCGCCGGGTGGTGGTGCCGGTGCTGGGACCGGCCGGGGTTGGTGATGGGGTTCATCGGTCCTCCTGGGAAGGTGTCCGTGTCGACTATCGACACGCTCACGATATATCGCGATGCACTCGAGAACCAGAGAGTGCCGCCGATTGTTCCCCGTCGCCGGAACGAGGAAAAGTGTTGGCAGCGGGGAGAGTCAGGCCATGCACCGCCTGCGCCGACCTGCTGCTGGGGCGGCCGCCCTCGTCCTGACTCTTGCTGGCGTCACCGCCTGCGGGGGTGGCTCGTCGTCCGGAACGGCCGTCGGCCCGACGACGAGTCCGGCGCCCGCCACCGCCACCGACTGGACCGTCCGCACCGACGGGGCCGTCTATGGCTCGCCGATCGCCGTCGGCTCCACCGTGATCGCCGCGACCGAGGGCGGCACCGTCCTCGCCGTCGACGCCGCGTCCGGCCGGACGGTGTGGTCGAAGCACCTCGCCGACCCGGTTCCGCAGTCGGCGCTGCCGTGCGGCAACATCGATCCCCTCGGCATCACCGGTCGTCCGGTGTACGACCCGGCCAGCGGCCGCGTCTTCGTGGTCGCGGAGACGCGGGAGGGCGGCGAGGTACGGCACCGGCTGTTCGGCCTGGCGGCCCGCGATGGGGCGGTTCAGGTCAACCGTCTGCTCCCACCGCCGAAGGGCGACGAGCGGGTGACCCAGCAGCGCCCGGCCCTGCTCGTCACCAGGGGGCGGGTCTACGTCGCGTTCGGCGGGTTGTACGGCGACTGCGGCACGTACTTCGGCGCGATCGTCTCCAGCCGCACCGACGGGACCGGCCCGCTGGATTCGGTCGTGCCCGCCTCTGCGTCCGGCAAAGGCGCGATCTGGGCGCCGCCAGGGCCGACGCTCACCCCCCAGGGGAACCTGCTCGTGGCGGTCGGCAACGGCGACGCCACCGCGGAGCCGTACGACGGGTCGGATTCCGTCGTCGCCCTGCGTCCCGACCTCTCGATCGCGGCGAGCTTCCACCCGGACATCTGGGCCGACGACAACAGACGGGACCTGGACCTCGGATCATCCTCGCCGGCCGTCGTCGGCGACCACGTCGTGCAGATCGGCAAACGCGGAGTGCTCTACGTGCTCCGCCGCACCGATCTGGTAACCGAGAAGCAGCTCGACCTCGGCTCGGGCGGCTACGGCGGCGACGCGGTGAGCCGTACCGACGCCGGTGACACCGTCTTCCTGCCGCTGACCGGCGGGCTGACGGCCGTGACGATCGCCGCCGACGGCACGCCGACCCGGCGCTGGAGCGCGCCGGTCAAGGGAACGCCGGTCATCGCCGGTCCCCGCGTCCTCGCCATCGAGGGGCGCGACAGCTCGGTGCTCCGTTCGTACGACGCCGCCACCGGCGCGCCCGGCCCCTCGTACACGGTGCCGGGCGCCTTCACCCGTTTCGCCGCGCCCACCGTGGTCGGCGGCCGTGCCTACGTCGGCACGACGACGGGGTACACCGCGCTGACCCTGCGCTGAAGGGATCAGGGGCCGGCCGAGTGACCACTTCTCAGCGGGGCGATGTCCGTGCGAGCTCGGCCTTCCAGGCGGTGCGGGCGTCGTCGTCGATGAAGGCGGCGTCGAACGAGTTCGCCGCCAGCGTGCGCAGGTCGTCGTCGCCGAGGCCGAGGCTGCGCAGCGCGGCAAAGTTGTTCTCGACGTAGCCACCGAAGTACGCCGGGTCGTCGCTGCTGACGGTGACGCGGAGACCGGCCTCGAGCATCGCCGGCAACGGATGAGCGGCGAGGTCCGGCACCGCCCGAAGCGCAACGTTCGACAGCGGGCAGACGGTCAGCGCGATCTGTTCGTCCGCCAGGCGGCGGACCAGCTCTGGGTCCTCCATCGCGCGGATGCCGTGGTCGACGCGTTCGACACCCAGCAGGTCCAGCGCCTCCCGCACGTAGTCCGGCCCGCCCTCCTCGCCCGCGTGCGCGACGCGGTGCAGCCCCTCGGCCGCCGCCATCGCGTAGACGTCCTGGAACAACGACGGCGGGTAGCCGACCTCGGCGGAGTCGAGGCCGATGCCGATGAAGTGCTCGCGGAAGGGCAGGGCGGCCCGGAAGATCTCCTCCGCCGCCTCGGCGCCGAGGTCGCGGAGGAAACAGAGGATCAGGTCGCAGGACTGACCGGCGGCCCGGGCGTCGGCGAAGGCGGTGCCGTAACCAATCATCAGGGCTTCGAGGGGCACGCCGTTGCCGACGTGCACCTGCGGGTCGAAGAAGGACTCCGCCCGGCGGACGCCACCGTCGCGCGCCGCCGCGAGGTAGGCGGACGCGAGGTCGTAGAAATCCTGCTCGGTCTTCAGCACCGCGAGGTTCCCGTAGTAGATGTCCAGAAAGGCCTGGAGGTCGTCGAAGACGTAGCGGGCGCGGAGTTCGTCGACGTCGGTCGTCGGCAGCGCGACCCCGTTCCGACCCGCGATGCGAACGAGCAGTTCGGGCTCGAGCGTGCCCTCGAGGTGCAGGTGGAGCTCGGCGTTCGGCAACGGATCCGTCGGCATCAGCCCATCCTGCCCGCCGCTCGCCCATTCGCTTACCAGGTCGTGCGCAGCACCGCTTCGATGACCACGGCGCTCGCGGCGCCGACGGCGATCAGCAGATACGGGATGGGGCCGGCGTCCGGTTCTCCTTCCACGGGCCGTCGGGCGGGCGCGACGGCGGGTACCAGCAGCCAGGGGAAGAACGGAAGCCAGGAGCGTTCGACCTCGCCGCGGGACAGCCCCGACCCGACCGCGAACAGCACCGCGAGCCCGGCCCCGACCAGGAACGGCCAGCCCGGGGTCAACCGGACGCGGCGGACGGCCCGCAGGAGCACCGGCCCGCACGCGATCAACAGCAGCAGGACATCCAACGCCGCCCACAGCGCCCAGGACCGGTGCGGGCCCACCCGGAGCGAGAAGTCGGTCTGCGCAGCGGTCAGGCCGTTCGGCCAGGTGAAGCCCCAGATGCGGAACATCGCCAGCGGGAGGAGCGCGGCGGCGCCGGTGTAGACGTTCAACATGGGGCGTCGACGCGCGAAGTAGGTGGCGATGACCGACACCGCCAGCCAGGCCACCGCGTAGTTGAACAGCGTCGCGACGCCGAGCAGCAGGCCGCACCCCACCGCCCACCGCCAGCTGCGCTCCCGTTCACTGGCCAGCACGCCGCAGCAGACGAAGCCGGCCGCCAGCAGCAGCGTCACCGCGTCCATCGAGACGCAGAGCCACACCGCGAAGGGCGCGAGGACGAGCGCGGGGAGCAGGCGCCGGGCGGCCGTCTCGTGGCACAGCGAACGGACGGCGATGGCCATCAGCGGCAGGTAGGCGCAGCCGAGCAGGGTCAGGAGCAGGCCGAGGATCTGCGGCTGGTGGATCCCGATGCGGTCCAGCAGCCGCAGCAGCAGCACCGGGGCGGGTGGGTGCGTCCGGGTCGCGACGGAGTAGCTGCCGCTGTGGTCGACGAAGCCTCGGATGAAGCCGGCCGGGTCGGCGCCGACCGCGCCGACGTCGCGAAGGTATTCGGTCGGCGCGGTCATCGGCGACGCCAGGCCGTTCCCGCCGTCGACCAGCGCGAGGGCGAGTGCCCACCAGACCGCGGCGACGTAGGCGACGAGGAGCAGGAGCGACCACCGGAGCCGGTCCAGCAGGCCGGCGCGCACCGCGGCGAGCACGGTCACCGCCACCGCGGGCGCCAGCAGCGAACCGACGTCGATCTTGAACCGGTACTCGCCGGTGAACGGGGCACCGGTGCTGCCGACCCGGGCGTGGACCGCGGCCGCTACGGCGGTCAGCAGCAATCCGGCGGCCACCAGAGCCGCCCAGGCGCCCAGCTCGATGACCTCGGAGCGTGCCTCGGGAGCGTCCGGACCGGGCCGGAGCCGGAGCGCCCGGAGGGCGCGTTCGGCGACAGGCACACCTCACCGTAGCGGCGGGTACTTCCATTCGGGTGGCGCAAGCGACCCCGGATAGGTCAAGATCGGCCCAAGCGGATTCTTTTCGGCCGGCATTTTCTCAGCTGATGGAGGCAAAGGTGGCAGAGCTCAAGAAGGGCAGCCGCATCACAGGCGCAGACCGGGACAAGTTGGCCCAGGACCTGCGCAAGAAGTATGAAGGCGGCCAGAGCATCCGCCTGCTCGCCGAGTCTTCCGGCCGGTCCTACGGCTTCGTTCACCGCATTCTTTCCGAGTCGGGGGCGAGCCTGCGCGGGCGCGGCGGAGCGACCCGCGGGGCCCGTAAGAGCAGCGCCTGATCGTCCCTCGAGAGCAAAGCACCGTAATCGACGAAGCCGTTTCGGTGTCACCGTCCTCGTCGCCGGACGACCTGCCGAGTTCCCTGGCTGATGCCGTTGCCGGGTTCCTCGGGGACGACGTCTGGTCGCGCGCGGGCCTTCGACTCGAGCGGGACGGGCCGGTCGTCACGATCGCGCTCGCTCGACCCGAGAAGCGCAACGCCCAACGTCCGGAGACGTGGCTGGCCCTCGACGCCGTCGGCCGACTCCTGCCCGGGGACGTCCGCGTCGTCGTGGTCCGGGGGGACGGGCCGTCGTTCAGCGCGGGGATCGACCTGTCGGTCCTGGCCGAGCAGGCCGGGGGAGATCTTCCCGACGCGGACCGCATCGCCGGCTATCAGGCGGGCTTCACCTGGCTCGGCCGGGCCGACCTGCTCTCCGTCGCGGTGGTGTCCGGGCATGCGGTCGGCGCCGGGTTCCAGCTGGCGCTCGCGTGCGATCTGCGGCTGATCGGGGACGACGCGCTGCTGAGCATGGCGGAGACCTCCCGCGGCCTGGTGCCGGACCTCGGCGGCACCGAGGCGCTGGTGCATCTGGTCGGGTACGGACGCGCGTTCGAGATGTGCCTGACCGGCCGACGGGTGGGGGCGACCGAGGCCGTGTCGATCGGGCTCGCCACCATGGCGGTGTCGCCGGCGGAGCTCGACGACGCGCTGGCCGACCTGATCGGAGCGCTGCTCGCGGCCCCTCGCGACGCCGCCGTGGAGACGAAGGCGCTGCTGCTGCGGGCCCGGGACCTCGCCGGAGGGAGGGCGGGCCAGCTCGCCGCTGAGCGGGAGGCGCAGGTACGTCGGGTGCGCGCGCTGGCGGGCCTCGGCGACTGAGGAGCAGCGGTCAGGGCAGACTCGCCCCCATGGATCTGACCCTCGATGACGAGCAGCAGGCACTGCAGAAGACCGTCCGCGGTTGGGTCGACAAGGTCGTCGCCCCCGCCGCGATGGAGGCCGACCGAAACGAGAAGCTCCCGGACGCGGCCCTGAACGGGCTTCGGGACCTCGGACTGCTCGGCCTCACCATCCCCGAGCAGTACGACGGCGGCGCGGCCGACCCGCTGTCCTACGTGCTCACCGTCGAGGAGTTGGCCCGCGGCGACGCCAACGTCCGGTCGATCCTGTCCGTGCACCTCGGTCTGGTCGCCGCCCCGATCATCCGGTGGGGCACCGAGGCGCAGAGGAACCACTGGTTGCCGAAGATGGCCTCCGGCGAGGTGCTCGGCTGCTTCGGTCTCACCGAGCCCGACGCCGGCTCGGACCCGGCGAGCCTGCGGTCGTCGGCCGAGAAGCTCCCGAACGGCGGGTACCGGATCAGCGGTCAGAAGATCTTCATCACCAACGGCACGATCGCCGGGCTCGCACTGGTGATGGCGCGGACCGGCGGGCCCGGCGCGAAGGGGGTCTCGGCGTTCCTCGTCCCCACCGACACGCCCGGCTTTTCGGCGACCAAGATCAAGGGCAAGCTCGGGCTGCGGTCCTGCGATACCGCCGAGTTGGTGCTCGACGGCGTCGAGGTCGGTCCGGAGGCGCTGCTCGGCGAGACCGAGGGCACCGGCATCAAGGCCGCGCTCGGTGCGCTGGATGACGGCCGGATGTCGATGGCGGCCTCCTGTACCGGCATCTGCCAGGCCGCGCTCGACGCGATGCTCAGCTACACCGCGCAGCGCAGCCAGTTCGGCAAGCCGATCGCCTCCTACCAGTTGATCCAGGAGATGATCGCCGACACCGCGGTGGAGACCGACTGCGCCCGGTTGCTGTCCTGGCGCACCGCCGACCTCAAGCGCCGCGGGGAGCCGTACTCGCTCGCCGCGAGCAAGGCCAAGTACTACGCCAGCGAGGCGGCGGTCCGGGCGGCCAACAACTGCCTGCAGGCCCACGGCGGCTACGGCTACGTCGACGAGTACCCGCCCGGCAAGCTGCTGCGGGACGCCCGCGTCACGACGCTCTACGAAGGAACCAGCCAGATCCAGAAGTTGCTCATCGGTCGGCACCTCACCGGAATTTCCGCCTTCTAACGTTGATTACATGATTGCAGTGGCCGATGACAGGCCTGCAGGAGCAGTGCGGTAGGAGGCGGACGCGGCAACATGAACGGCGCACCCTGGCAGGTGATGGCGGGTTTTCGCCGGGACCGGTCGATAACCCAGAAGCAGCTCAACAAGGGGACGATGCGGCGCATCCTGCGGTTCGCGCAGCCCTACCGCCGGTGGCTGCTCATCTTCCTGGCGCTCATCCTGTTCGACGCGATCCTCGCGGTGGCGAACCCGCTGATCCTCAAGAAGATCATCGACGAGGGGGTGGCGCCCGGGAAGCCGCATGGCGACCCGGGGCTGGTCGTCCGCCTCGCGTTCCTCGTTGCCGGCATCGCGATCGTCGACGCAATCATTGCGCTGATCCAACGGTGGTACTCGGCTCGGATCGGCGAGGGGCTGATCTATGAGATGCGATCGCAGGTGTTCGATCACGTGCAGCGGATGCCGCTGGCGTTCTTCACCCGCACGCAGACCGGTGCCCTGATCAGCCGACTCAACAGCGACGTCCTGGGGGCCCAGCAGGCCTTCACCGGGACTCTGTCCTCGGTGGTCAGCAACATCGTCGGCGTCGTGCTGGTGATCGGCGCGATGCTCACCCTCAGCTGGCAGATCACGCTCGTCTCGTTGATTCTGCTGCCGGTGTTCGTGCTGCCCGCCCGGCTCATCGGTCGGCGGCTGCAGGAGATCACGCGGGAGAGCTACAACCTCGACGCGAAGATGGCCTCGACGATGACCGAGCGCTTCAACGTCTCCGGTGCGCAGCTGGTCAAGCTGTTCGGCCGGCCGGACGCGGAGACCTCCCAGTTCCGCGGCCGTGCGGCCCGGGTGCGTGACATCGGCATCCAGTCCGCCATGTATGGGCGGGTCTTCTTCGTCGCGCTGACGCTGGTCGCCTCCCTGGCCACCGCCATCGTCTACGGCTTCGGTGGCCGACTCGCAGCGGAGCGCTCGCTCCAGGTCGGGACCCTGGTCGCGCTCACCGCTTACCTCGCCCGGCTGTACGGACCGCTGACCGCGTTGTCCAACGTGCGAGTCGACGTCATGACCGCGCTGGTCTCCTTCGAGCGGGTTTTCGAGGTGCTCGACCTGAAGCCCAGCATCGCCGACGCGCCCGACGCCGTCGCGCTGCCCGAACAGCTGGCCGACGCCGGTGGGGCGAGCGTCGAGTTCCGGCACGTCGACTTCCGTTACCCGAGCGCCGACGAGGTCAGCCTTGCCTCGCTCGAGTCGGTCGCGAAGCTCGACACCGCCGTTCCGCAGCAGGTGCTGTTCGACGTCAGCCTGCGGGCCGAACCGGGTCAGCTTGTCGCGCTGGTCGGTCCTTCCGGAGCTGGCAAGACGACGATCACCTCGCTGGTCACCCGGATGTATGACGTGCAGGGCGGCTCGATCGAGGTCGCCGGGCAAGACGTCCGCAAGGTCACCCTGGACTCGCTACGCGACACCGTCGGCGTCGTCACCCAGGACGCCCACCTGTTCCACGACACGGTCCGCGCCAACCTGCTGTACGCCCGGCCGGAGGCCACTGAGGACGAACTGTGGGCCGCGGTCGACGCGGCGCACATCGGGACTTTGCTCCGCAGCTTGCCGGAAGGCCTGGAGACCGTGGTCGGGGACCGCGGCTATCGGCTGTCCGGCGGGGAGAAGCAACGGCTCGCCATCGCGCGGTTGCTGCTCAAGGCGCCGGCTGTGGTGGTGCTCGATGAGGCGACGGCGCACCTGGACAGCGAGTCCGAGGCGGCGGTGCAGCGGGCACTGAAGACAGCGCTGCGGGGCCGCACGTCGCTGGTGATCGCGCACCGGTTGTCGACGGTGCGGGAAGCAGACCAGATCCTCGTCGTCGACGGGGGACGGATCGTGGAAGCCGGGCAGCACGACGAGCTGATGGCGGCCGGGGGTCTGTACGCCGAGCTGTACCGCACGCAGTTCGAGCGGCAGGCTGCGGCGGTCTGAGGGTGGCAGCCGTCTGAGGGTGGCGGCCGTCGAGGGGGTAGCGGCCGTCTTGAGGTGGAGGCCGTCTTGAGGTGGCGGCCGGCGACGTCGATCCGAGCACCCGGTGATCTGCCGTGGGCGATAACGACCCCGGATCGACCCCCGAATCCGCCCGGAAATCCGCCCGTTCACGCCCACCGCAGATCATCCGCTGGCAGTGATCGACCGTGGGCGGGCTAGCGGCGCGTAGCTCGCCCGTTCACGCCCGCCGTCGATCGCCGAGCACCCGGTGATCTCCCGTGGGCGACGACGACCCCGGATCGACCCCCGAATCCGCCCGGAAATCCGCCCGTTCATGCCCACCGCCGATCAATCCGCCAGCGGCGATCTACCGACCAGACTCGTCCGCCGGCAAGAGCTACTCGCCCATCAGCTCCTCGGGGTGGTCGAGGTTCTCCGGGTTGGTCGACGCCTCCGGCGAGGTCTCCTCAGGGTTCTGGGCGACCTCGCTGGCCTGCTCCTCAGGCACGGCGATGTCGACGTCGCCGTTGGGCTGCGGACGGATGGCCGGGTTGTCACTCATGAGCCGAAATTACCCGCCCGCTACAGGGCGCGGGTACTGCCGCCGTCTACCGGGACGCTGGCGCCGGTGACGTAGGACGCCGCCGGGGAGAGCAGGAAGGCACCGACCCGCCCCAATTCGTCCGGTTCGCCGTACCGCCGCAGCGGGATCGCGGCCTCACTGCGGGCGCGGGTCACGGCCGGATCCGCCGTCGCCTGGTCCAGTTGCAGGCTTCGGGCGGTGGCGAAGCGGCCGGGCAGGACGGCGTTCACCCGAACTCCGCGCGGTCCGAGCTGGTCGGCCAGGCTCTTCACGAGCATGGCGAGCCCCGGGCGGAGTCCGTTGCTCGTGTCCAGGCCGGAGATCGGAGCCTTCACCGAGGTGGACAGGATGAACAGCAGCGCCCCGCCGGCATCCAAGCGCTGGGAAAGGTCCCGCGCGAGGCGTAGCGGTCCGAGGAACGCAGATTCGAACGCCCCCCGCCAGACCGCGTCGTCCGTGTCGACGGCCGAGCCCGGCGACGGTCCACCGGTGTTGCAGACCCCGCCGTCGAGGCGGCCCGTGCGCGAGAGCGCCGCATCGGCGATCAGGTCGCCGGCCGACGGGTCGGCGAGGTCGACCGCCACCGGGAACGCGCGGCCGTGACCGAGTCGATCGGCGGCGTCCTCCAGCGGCCCGGGGTCGCGGGCGGCGAGCACTACCGAGGCGCCCTCTTCGTGCAGGGCCCGGGCGACTGCGTAGCCCAGGCCACGACTGGCTCCGCTGACGACGAAGGTCCTTCCGGACAGTCCCAGATCCATGGCGGGACCATAGGCTGCGATTTGACCAAAGGGGTGGTTCCGCTGGCACGTCGCGCCAAGATCGTGGCAACGCTCGGTCCGGCCAGCATCAACCAGGTGCCGGCGCTCGTACGAGCCGGCCTCGACGTGGCGCGATTCAACATGTCGCACGGCAGCATCGGCACGCACGAGCGGGCGTACGACATCGTCCGTCGAGCCAGTGACGAGTCCGGCCACAGCGTCGGCGTCCTGGTTGACCTGCAGGGACCCAAGATCCGGGTCGGGAAGTTCGCGGGCGGCTCCAACCGGTTGCGCAAGGGCTCGAACTTCACGATCTGTACCGACCAGGTCGAGGGAGACGAGAAGCACGTCGGAGTCTCCTACTCGGCCCTCCCGCAGGATGTCTCCAAGGGCGACCGGCTGCTCCTCGACGACGGCAACCTCGTCCTCGAGGTGACCGGGACGACCGACACCGAGGTGCGCTGCACCGTCGTCGTCGGCGGCAAGATCAGCGACCACAAGGGGCTGAATGTGCCCGGCGCGGCACTGTCGGTGCCGGCGCTGTCGGACAAGGACGCCGACGACCTGCGCTGGGCCCTGCGGCTGCGCGCCGACATGATCGCCCTGTCGTTCGTGCGGAGCGCGGAGGACCTGCAGCCGGTGCACCGCATCATGGACGAGATCGGCGTCCGCCTGCCGGTGCTCGCCAAGCTGGAGAAGCCGCAGGCCGTCGACGAGCTCGACGCCGTGGTCAACGCTTTTGACGGGCTGATGGTCGCCCGTGGCGACCTCGGCGTGGAACTGCCGCTCGAAGAGGTACCGCTCGTGCAGAAGCGGGCGGTCGAGCTGGCCCGGGAGAGATCCAAGCCGGTCGTCGTGGCGACCCAGGTGCTCGAGTCGATGATCACGAGCCCGCGCCCCACCCGGGCGGAGGCCTCGGACGCGGCGAACGCGGTGCTCGACGGTGCTGACGCGTTGATGCTCTCGGCTGAAACCAGCGTCGGGGAGTACCCGGTCGAGTCGGTCAGCATGATGAGCCGGATCATCGCCGCCGCCGAGGAAGGGCTCGACCGGCTCCCTCCGCTGCGGACCCCGCCGCAGACCCAGGGCGGCGCCATCGCGACCGCGGCGGCGTCAGTCGGCGCCGTGGTCGGAGCCAAGTTCCTGGTGGCCTTCACGCAGAGCGGCGACACCGCCCGGCGGTTGGCCCGGCACCGCAACCCGATCCCGCTGCTGGCGTTCACCCCGGTGCCGTCGGTGCGGAGCCAACTGTCGCTGGTGTGGGGCGTGGAGACGTTCATCGTCCCCGAGGTGAAGACGACCGACGAGATGGTGCGTCAGGTCGACGGCGCGCTCCGCGGCCTCGGTCGATGCCAGCCGGGGGACAAGATCGTGGTGGTCGCGGGCAGCCCGCCGCGGACCCCCGGTTCCACGAACGCCCTGCGGGTGTGGACAATCGGAACGGCGATCTGAACAGCTAGTGAACGAGCCGGCCCAGCGCATAGCGGGCCAGCGGCGCGTAGGCGAGCAGCAGCGGCATCGGTCCGTGCAGTCGTAGCCACGTCTCGCTGCCGCCGTGAGTGCCTTCCCGCACCCCGTGTTCGAGGGTCAGCGTGAGCGGCCCCAGCTGTACCCGCCAGGCCCAGGTCCGCTTACGTGCGTCCACCGCCGTCACCGTGAAGGCGATGCCGGGCGGCACGTAGCTGTGCACCCGACCGGTCATCCCCGGACGGAGCCGGCCTACCGCGTCGACGCGGCGGATCTGCGGGGCCCAGTGCGGCCAGCGTTGCGGATCCGCGTACCGCTCCCAGACCACGTGGACCGGGAGCGGACCCCGCGCCTCCAGCGTCAGTGCTCCCATACGGGCAATCTACGACTGTCGGCGGTCAGCGACTGTTAGCGATCTACGAAGCGGTGGTGGCCGCACCGGCCAGAACGGGCGTGCGTCCGCTCCGCAGCGGAGGCACCGAGGCCGCATTCGCGGTCGCTCGCGTGCCCGCCGGCGTCAGGATGTCGTGCTTGACGAGCCACGGCTCGACGATGCTGAGGCCGGCCATGCCCGGCAGGCCAGCCACCTTGCGGTCGATCCTGCGGGCGAGCTCTCGTCCCTCGGCGCCGCCGAGCAGGTGGTCCAGCAGGAACGAGGTCTCGGCCACCGGCATCACCGGGCTGCCCACGGGTGCCCAGCCGTACCTGAGGGCGAACCGGGTGACCTTCTGTGCCTTGCGCGAGCGGGCCAACCGCTCGCGCGCCTCGGTGGCGTAGAACGCGATGTGGCGGGACTCCTGCTTGGCGATCCGTCCGAGCAGCGTGGTCAGGACCGGGTGATTCTCCCTATTGGCGAGTCGGTCGTAGCCCGCTGCTGTCGACCACTCGTTCACGGCGCCCCAGGTCATGTGCATCGCGATGAAGTCGGGACCCATGAGCGCGGAACCGATCGCGCTGTACCAGGGGGAGATCTTGTCCTTGAACCCCAACCGGGCCCGCATCGGCCCGACGCGCTCGTCCTCGGAGGGCTCGCCGTGTGCTTCAAGAATCCTGCCGATGGCGACGCCGTGCCAGTACTCCTCGTAGTTCCACATCGTGAGGAACGTGGTGATCCGCGGGTCCTCGTGCGCGTGCGTCAGCAGCAGGTCCCGCAGGTAGCAGACGGTGTGCGATTCGACGTCGTGCATGTACCGGAGCGCTCGGAGGGCGCTTTCCGACAGGGGCCGCGACTCGAAAGCGCCGAAGTCGATGTCGTCGATCTCCACCGGAGTGACCGTTCGGCGGTACGTGTCGAGGTCGAAGCTCATATCGATTCTTCGCAGCGGACCGGCTCTTGGTTGCCGTTCGTGCACGTCGACCCGCGTGCGGAAGTGTGAGGTGGGGCACTAGCCTGCTGTCATGCGCGTGCCACTCACTACTGCGGACTTCCTCGACCGGGCCGAGACGGTGTTCGCCGATCGCATCGGCGTCGTCGACGAGCCGAGCCAGCCGGCGCCCTCACTCGGACAGGTCACCTACGGCACCGTGGCCGCCCGGGCCCGGGCGATCGCTGCCGGATTGGACGAGCTCGGCGTCGACGAGGGGGAGCGGGTCGCGGTCGTCTCCGAGAATTCGGCGCGATTGCTCGAGTTGATCCTCGGGGTCACCGCGGCGGGCCGGGTCTGCGTCCCGGTCAACTTTCGGCTGCAGCCCGGTGAGGTGGAGTACATCATCGAGCACTCCGGCGCTTCGGTGCTGCTGCTCGACCCCGAGCACGACGAGCGGCTGAGCCATCTGTCGGCGAAGCACCGGTTCGTGTTCGGCGACGAGTACGAGAGCGGCCTGCTCCGCCCCGGTCGGGAACCGCGGGCCTGGTCCCAGCCGGACGAGGACGCGACCGCGACCATCAACTACACGTCCGGGACGACGGCCCGGCCCAAGGGCGTGCAGCTGACGCACCGCAACCTCTGGGTCAACGCCGTGACCTTCGGCTGGCACCTGGGGGTGTCGGAACGGGACGTCTACCTGCACACGCTGCCGATGTTCCACTGCAACGGGTGGGGCATGCCGTTCGCGACGGCGGCGATGGGGGTCCCGCAGATCGTGCTGCGCAAGGTGGACGGCACCGAGATCCTGCGGCGTATCCAGCAGCACGGCATCACGCTGGCCTGCGGGGCACCGGCCGTCTGGAACGCGGTGCTCGATGCTGCCGCCGCCTGGGACGGTGAGATCCCGGGCAGCGGCACGATGCGCGTCGTCGTCGCCGGCGCACCGCCTCCGACCCGGACGATCGCCCGGATCGAGACGGAACTCGGTTGGCAGTTCAACCAGATCTACGGACTGACCGAGACCTCGCCCCTGCTGACCGTCAACCGTCCCCGCGCGGAGTGGGACGACCTGTCGCCGGACGAGCGTGCCCGCCGGCTCGGTCGCGCGGGCGCGCCCTCGATCGGGACCCGGCTCCGGATCGGCGAGTCAGGAGAGGTGCTGGCCCGGTCGAACACGGTGCTCGCGGGTTACTGGCAGCAGCCGGAGGAGACGTCGGCGAGCCTCGCGGACGAAGGGGCCGCCGGACCCGAGTTCCACACCGGCGACGGCGGCACCCTGAGCGACGACGGCTACCTGACGATCAGCGACCGCAAGAAGGACATCATCATCACCGGCGGTGAGAACGTCTCTTCGATCGAGGTGGAGGACGCCGTGTTCAACCACCCGAGCGTGGCCGAGGTGGCGGTCATCGGGGTGCCGGACGAACGGTGGGGGGAGACGATCAAGGCTCTGGTGGTCGCCGCGCCGGACGTCGAGGTGACCGAGGCGGAGATCATCGCCTGGTGCAAGGAGCGGTTGGCCCGCTACAAGGCACCGACCTCCGTCGACTTCGTCGAATCGATCCCGCGCACCGCCACCGGCAAGGTGCAGAAGTTCCGGATCCGGGCGCCGTACTGGGAGGGACGCGAGCGGACGGTGAACTAGCCGTCCCGCTAGCCGTCCCGCTAGCCGTCCCGCTAGGCGTCCCGCCCAGCCGTTACGCTGATCCGCGCCATCCCCAGGGCACAAGGAGCACGACCATGACGAGCGAGAACGCGGCTGACCGGCCGCCGCCGGAGGCTGCCGGGTCGCCGGCGGCTGAGGCACCCGCTACTTCCGAGGCGCCTGCGACTTCCGAGACGCCGAGCGCTTCCGAGGCACCCGCAACTTCCGAGGCACCCGCAACTTCCGAGGCGCCGACCCCTTCCGACGCGCCCGGCGCAGCTGAGGCACCGACCGCGGCCACGATGCCGGTCGGCGAGGCGGAGGCACCCCGCAAGTCGTCGCCCTTCGGTGAGCCCAGTCCGCCTCCCCGGGTCAGGGTGCCGACGTCGGTCGCCATGCCCCCCGGCGCCACCCCCGGCATCCTGACGGCGGTCGTGGGCGGGCTTCTCACGTTCCTCGCGGCCTTCCTCACCTGGGCTAGCGTGGTGGTGACCAGCAGGGTCGGGAGCGTTCCGCTCGTCGGAGGGGGCACCCGGTCGGTCAGCGGGCTGGAAGGCGACCGGCTCGGGAAGGAGACGCTGGTCCTCGCGATTGCCGCACTGGCCCTGGCGGCGCTCCTGCTCGCGCCGTCCAGCCGCGCCTGGGGTTGGATCGCCCTCGCCGTCTGCGGCGGGCTCGTCGTCGTGCTGGCTCTGCTGGACCTGTTCGCGATCTCCGACGCCTCCGATTTCCGGGACCGGTTGGCGCAGGTACCTGGCTGCTCGCAGGTGGTGCAGTGCACCGGGGAGCGCTCGGTCGGTGTCGGGGTCTACCTCACGATCCTCGGCGGCCTGATCATCGTCGTCGGTGCGCTGTGGCACCACGGCGTGCTGGACCGGGTGCTGCCACGACGACTAAGGCCCCCGGTGGCCAATCCCTAGACTGGGGACGTGAATCGACGGATCCCGGGACGAGCGGCCGGCCTGCTTGTCGGCGGGGTCCTCCTGGCCGGCTGCGGACTCGCGGCCGGGCAGGTCGAGTTCGTCGTCTACTTCACGCCCGAGGCGACGAACCAGCAGAAGGACGCCGTGCGCAACGCCTGTCCCGGGATCGGGCAGGCGACGCTCGAACCACGGGACCGGAGCAACCTCGACACCGCACGGACCTATCCGGTCCGCTACGACATCACCAAAGCGTCCTCGCAGGACCGCGCCGACGTGATCAAGTGCGTCAGCAAGCAACCCGGTGTGCGCGGCATCAGCCAGTCGGACGGTGGGACCTAACTCGGACGTCCGCCAGCAGGCGCCGGCGCTTCGGTGCGTGGGGCGACCCGGCGCAGCAGCCGGGGTCAGAAGGATTACGGTTCTCCGATGACGAACAACACCTACCGGGTCAGCGAGATCATCGGCACCTCACCGGACAGCATCGACGCAGCCATCCAGAGCGGCATCGCCCGCGCTCAGGAGACGGTGCGCAACCTGGACTGGTTCCAGGTGACCGAGGTCCGCGGCCGCATCGCCGACGGGCAGATCGCCCACTATCAGGTCGGGATGAAGATCGGGTTCCGGCTCGAGTCAGGTGAGCAGGCGTAGCACTTCGTCGGGGTCGTGGTCGTCCGGCGGCGGCCACGGCCAGCCGACCGTGCCGTCGCCGTGCCAGCGCGGGACCAGGTGGACGTGCAGGTGAAAAACGTTCTGCCCGCTCGCGGCGCCCGTGTTCTGCCGCATCGTCAAACCGTCCGGCGCGAGCCGTTCCCGGATGAGCTGGGCCACCTCCGAGCAGGTGCGTCCGAGAGCCGCAGCCGTCTCCGGGTCGGCCGACCACAAGTCGGCAACGTGTAGCCGCGGGACGACGAGGGTGTGGCCTCGAGCGGCGGGCGCGGTGTCGAGGAAGGCCACGCAGTCGTCGTCGGCGTACACCACGTATGCGGGAAGCGCGCCGGAGACCAGCCGGCAGAACAAGCACGGTGGGGCGTCGGGCACCCCCGAACGCTATTCGGCGAAACCGGCTTCCTCGTCCTTGGCCAACCGCAGGTCGAGCTGGCTGAGGTTCAGCACGTAGGGGACGAACAGTTCGGCCGGGCTGACGCGGGCGAGCAGGGCGAATTCGGGTCGTAGGTCCTCGGTGAGAGCGCGCCAGCGCCCGAGGGCGCCGGGGTCGTGCTTGATGGGCTGCAGAACGCTCCCGTCCGCGGCCCAGACCGCCGTCGGCCGCAGCAGCACAGTGCCGTCGTCCAGGTCACCCACGAGCAGCAGGGCGGCGGCGTGAGGATGACTGTGCAGGACCCGACGGACGACGCGGTTGTGGAGCAGGCGGACGAGCCGTTCGACGTGCGGCTTGGTCTGCACGACTCAACCGACCGCGTTGAGGACGGGCAGCGACGAGACCAGCTCCAGGGCCTCGATCTGCTCGGCGACGCTCAGGGAGACGGCCGACAGCGAGAATCGGGCACCCGCCGTGCGCGCCCAGGAGGACCCGGCGAGGAGAACGGCGAGGGCGTCGTCATCGACGGCGGTGACCGCACCGGCATCGACGAGCACCTGAACGCAAGCGGCAGGCAGCGGAGCGAGCAACTCGCGCCGCAGCTCCGGAACCGCCTGGCCGTCCAGCACCCCCGAGAGCCGGACGACCAGGCCGTCACCGGAGCGGTACGCGCGGACGGACGGCTCGAGCGAGCCGGAGGTCACGTCCCGGGTGGGATCCGTGATCAAGGCAGGCATGGCAGCCCTCCGTGTCTTCCGCAGGTGTGCACCGACATCAGGAAGAACGGCTCGAGGACCGCGTTTCCGATCGACCGTGGACCGCAACTTGCCCTTGGGCCGAACGGGCGATCAGCGTGCGCCGAGAGCGCTCGGTTGGGCGCCGGGGTGGCGGGAAGGGCTCCGCTCAACCCGGCGAGAACCGGACGACCGACCTACCTGCCGAGGACCTGGGTGTCGGACACCGAGCCGTCAACAGCTTGGCGCGGAACGGGCAGGGTCGTCGCCATCCCGGGCAGTGCCGTCGCGCGGACGGGGAGCCGGACCGCGGCCGATGACCAGGGCGTGCTCAGCACGACAGGCGTGCCGCTGCCGCGGACGGTCCGCGGTGAGGCCGATCCGTAGATGCGGGAGGCGCACCGGGCCGGGAGGCCGGGGACCGTCCTGGACAGGGCCCAGGGGGACGTGGTGTCGCGGTTCACGGCGCCAGTCTGGACCGCGCGGTACGACTCCGGCAGACCGATCCGGGAATGGGCTCGACTAGATTCCGGCCGCGTGAGCACATTAGAGACCGCGTCGCCACCTCGCGTCGCCTTCGTCACCGGCGGTAACCGCGGCATCGGGGCGGCGTGCGCGCGCCTGCTGGCTGCGCGGGGTGATCGGGTGGCGGTCGCTTCCCGCTCCGGGGAGGCTGCGGACGGCCTGTTCGGAGTCGTCTGCGACGTCACCGATCCCGGTTCGGTGGACCAGGCGTTCCGCTTGGTAGAAGCGGAACTCGGGCCGGTCGAGGTACTGGTCTCCAACGCCGGTCAGGTGCAGGACACGCTGCTACTGACCATGTCGGAGTCGGCGTGGACGTCCGTGGTCGAGACCAACCTGAACGGGGCCTACCGGGTGGCCAAGCGCGCCGCGAAGGGGATGCTCCGCCTCCGTCGCGGCCGACTGGTGTTCGTGTCCTCCGTGGTCGGTCTGACCGGGTCGGCCGGCCAGGCGAACTACGCGGCCAGCAAAGCCGGCCTCGTGGGGTTGGCCCGATCGCTCGCTCGCGAGCTGTCGTCCCGGTCCATCACCGCGAACGTCGTCGCTCCGGGACCCGTCGACACCGACATGATGAGCGCGCTCACCGACCAGCAGCGCGCCGCCGCCGTCGAACGCGTTCCGCTGGGCCGGATGGCGACCGCGGACGAGGTGGCGGCCGCCGTGGCTTTCCTGGCCTCCCCCGAGGCCGGCTACATCACGGGCGCAGTGCTACCGGTCGACGGAGGCCTGGGGATGGGCCACTGACCGAACCGCAGTCCGAACCGCTGGCCGCGCCCCGGTCGGTCAGCGCCGTTGGGCCGCCATGCGGGCCTGCCACACGCGGATGTTGCCGGCGCCGACGGTCGCGACCACCGCGGTGGCCAGGACGACGAGCAGACCGGGAAGGGCGTAGCTGCCGAAGGCGGCGAGCACCGTGCCACCCCGGCCGGCGTCCTCACCGGCGGCGAGCAGGGGTGCCTGCACTGCGGCGAGCTGCGCCGCCGGCTGGTTCGCCAGCAGCGGCGACGGGATCGCGGCGAGGTTGCTGGACGTCGGGATCGACGCGCTACCGAGGCTCGAGAAGCTGGTGAACCCGAGGATGCCGCTGGCCGGCAGGTAGGCCGACGCGGGGCCGAGCATGCCGTCACCGGCGGTGGCGGCACCCGGGGTTGCGGGCTTCGAGCCCGGCACCGACGAGCCGTCGGCGGTCGCCGTCGACGAACCCGAGCTGCCGGGAACGGTCGGGCCGGTGATGCCGCCCACGCCACCGGTTCCGGTGGTTCCGCCGGTGACGCCACCCAGGCCCGGCAGGGGTAGACCCGGCAGCTGGATACCGCCACCGGAACTGCCGCTGGAACCACCACTACCGGTGCTGCCACCCGAACTCCCCGTGCCGGGGAGGGGCGCTGGCAGGGTCGGCAGCGGAATCGTGATGCCGCCGGTGCCGCCGGACCCTGAGCCCGAGCCGGTCGGGGTGGTCGGGGGAGGGGTCGGTACGACTGAGGTCACGGTCTTCTGCACGCACGTGCCGGTGCTGCTGAGGATCTGCCCGACGGGGCAGATGGTCAGCGCTGATGCTGAACCCGCGGTGAACGCGCCCCCGAGACAGAGCGCCATGGCGCTTGCGGTGACGACTCCGGCCCGACGCGCGGTCGTGCTGGGGGACATGCGGTAAAGCCTCCGAGAAGTATCGCTGCTGGGGTGTCTTGAGAGGTAACGAGTACGTGCCCACTTGGTGACGGGGGACACCTGGAACTCGTCACAGAGAGTGTTTCGTCCGAGCTTGGTGTCTCGTTCCGACGTCTGGTCAGCTCCGGATGCTTTGGTAGGCACATGGCACCGCGCATGGCGTTCACGGCTTCCCAGGCACCGGTCGCCCAGGAGGCCCTCGAGTACCTCGTCGGCAGACACGGCAACGTCGACGAAGCCGAGGCCGACGTCGTGGTCGCGCTCGGTGGCGACGGTTTGGTCCTCGACGTGCTACGCCGGCTCTCGACCCTTGAGGGCGCGCCGGGGATCTACGGCATGAACCGGGGGACGACCGGTTTCCTGCTCAACCCCTACGACTCGCAGGACCTCCCGCGCCGGGTCGAGGCCGCCGTGGCGACGCGAGTCGTGCCGCTCGAATGCCGCGCCTGGTCCGCCGATGGCGAACCGCTCCCACTGCTGCACGCGTTCAACGAAGTGGCGTTGCGCCGCGAATCCAATCAGAGCGCTCGCATCCGGGTGTTGGTCGACGGCGTCGAGCGGCTCGCGGAACTGGCCTGCGACGGTGTGCTGGTGGCCACGCCGGCCGGATCGACCGCCTACAACCTCTCCGCCCGCGGCCCGATTCTGCCGCTGGAGTCGAACCTGCTGGCGCTGACGCCGATCTGCCCGCTGCGGCCGCGCCGCTGGACCGGCGCGCTGCTGCGCACCGTCCGCACGATCTCGTTCGAGGTGCTGGACCCGATCAAACGGCCGGTCGCGGTCAGCGCCGACCAGCGGGAGCTCGTCGAGGTGAGTCGGGTGGAGGTGCGGGAGTCCCGAGAGGTCGCCATGCACCTGCTCTTCGACGAAGGACAGGGGCTCGCCGAGCGGGTGCTCGCCGAGCAGTTCCACAGCTGACACCATTCACTTCGTGTTGACCGACTTCCTACGCCAGCAATTCGCCGCCTACGCCTCCATCCCGGTGAGTACGGCCCGGCTGCTCGCAGCCCTCGCCGACGCCGCCGAGGCTTCGGTGGGCGTGCTGCAACAGATCGACGAACGGGCCACGGCCACGAACCGGGTGCTGCACAGCTTCGAGGGACCGCTGGTGCGACTGGCGGATGCGGTCGATGCGTCCTTCGTCGACCAGACCGTCGAGGCTCTCGCCCGGCTACCCGCGGTGCTCACGCGGGCGTCGACGTTGGCGGAACGCGCCGACGGGCTGATGACCGGGCTCGAGGCCCCGGTGCGGGCGCTCGGCCCGCTGACCCAGGCCCTCGACGTCGGGCGGATCGGCGGGCTGGTGGAACGGATCGAGGAGAGCCTGCCCGGTCTGGTGCGGCTCCCGGACGCCGAGCACGAGGTGCGCCGCCTGCGCGAGACGCTCGACCGCATGTACCGCGTCGTGGACGAGGTCCAGGGCCGCTTCGGAGCGTTTCCCGGCGCTGCCCTGCTGCGGCAGCGGGACACCGACCCTGGAACCGCCGCTCCGGCGCCACCAGCGGCTTCGGGTCCGGCCAAGAAATCAGCAGCCAAGTCGGCGTCGAAGGCGCAGGGCGTGCGTGGACGGGGCAGGACCCGCGACGCGGACTGACGGCACAGCCGACGGACAGGACACGAGCCGGCAGACAGGAAGGGCGGTGCGCGGTGACCTATTGGTGGTGCCTCAAGCACAACCGCGTCGAGGCGGACGACGAGGTGGATTCCCGTGGCGATGACCGAGTCGGGCCTTACCCGACGCGGGAGCGTGCCGAGGATTGGCGCCAGGAGTTCGATGCGCGCAACGAGCGCTGGGAGCAGGAGGACCGGGACTGGGAGGACGGGAAACGCTGACCCTCTTGCCTCCGGTTGACCGGGGGATGAACAGCCCCGGCCGGGGCACGAACTCAGCATGCCGACCTACGACGCCGTGCTTCTGGTCAGTTTCGGCGGCCCGGAGAATCCCGACGACGTCTACCCCTTCCTCCGCAACGTCACCGCCGGGCGGGGCATCCCGGACGAGCGGCTGGCCGCGGTCGCCGAGCACTACTACCACTTCGGTGGACGCAGCCCGATCAACGACCAGAACCGCGCCTTGCTCCAGGCGCTGCGTGCCGAATTGGCGCCCCGGCCCGTCTACTGGGGTAACCGCAACTGGGACCCGTTCCTGACCGAGGCCCTGAGCCAGATGCGCGCCGACGGCGTCCGTCGCGCGGCGTGCTTCTTCACCGCCGCCTACGCCTCCTACTCGTCCTGCCGGCAGTACCGCGAGAACCTGGCGGAGGCGCTGCTCCAGATCGGTAGCCCGGTCTGCCCGGCCGGGATCGACCCCTCCACGGTTCCCGCCACGCCGGGCCACGAGCCCGTCGTCCTCGACAAACTGCGCCACTACTACAACCATCCCGGCTTCCTCGAGGCGCAGGCCGACCGCGTCCGAGACGCGTTGGCCGAGCTCACCGAGCGGATCGGGGCCCGGGCCGCCACCGACGTCCGCCTGGTCTTCACCGCCCACTCGATCCCGACCGCGGCCGCGGCGACGAGCGGCCCGACCGGCAACGCCTACGAGCACCAGCTCCGCGCGGCCTCGCAGGTGGTGGCGGGCCTCGTCGGAGCCGAGAACCGTTGGCAGCTCGCCTACCAGAGCCGCTCGGGCTCGCCGGCCATCCCGTGGTTGGAGCCGGACGTCGGGGACGTTCTCCCTGCGCTCAAAGAAGCCGGCGTGCCGGGCGTCGTCCTCGTGCCGATCGGCTTCATCAGCGATCATCTCGAGGTGGCCTTCGACCTCGACGTGGAGGCAGCGGATCGAGCCGCCGAACTCGACCTGCCGATGGTCCGCGCCGGTACCGTGGGGGTGCACCCGGGCTTCGTACGCATGGTGCGGGACCTGGTCGAGGAACGCGAACGGGGCGTACCGGGATCCGGTGAACTCCGGCCGTTCCTCGGGGCGGACGGGCCCAGCCACGACGTCTGTCCCGTCGACTGCGGTCGGCCCCGGGTGTGGCGCCCGGCGGCCGCCGGAACCCAGCAGGACGCCGAGCGGCCGATCGAGGCGAAGTAAGAGTTGTCCGCGCTGGGGCGTTGCGCGCCGTCTCTGTCCGCTTCAGCAGGTTTTGCGCTTCGACAGATCTTCCGCATTAGAGGGGGAGCGATGAGCGACGAAGAGTATGAGACCGAGCCCTCGCACGTCTTCGAGTACCCGGAGCGGTTCGTCGTCGGCACGGTCGGGCAGCCCGGTGAGCGCGCCTTCTACCTGCAGGCCGTCGACAGCGGGGCGGTGGTCACCGTCGGTCTGGAGAAGGCGGAGGTGCTGGCGCTCGCGGAGGGCATGGTGACGCTGCTCGAATCGGTCGGACAGTCCGGAGCAGCGCCTCGGCCCCGCGCGGTCGATCAAGCGCCACTCGACACGCCGTTCGCCGAAGACTTCCACGTTAACGAGCTCAGCGTCGCCTGGGACGGTGAGCGCGTCGTGATCGAAGCCGGCGACGGTGAGGAGGGCAAGCTGCGGGTCGCCCTGTCGGTGCCGGAGACGCTCGCGTTCGTCAACCGGGCCGAGACGGTGGTGGCCGCCGGGCGCCCGGAGTGCGTGTTGTGCGGACGTGCGGCCGGTCCCACCGGGCACTTCTGTCCCCGGCTCAACTGATCTGGCTCACCTGACTCGTCCGCAGGGTTCTCGGCAGGGTTCAATTCGCAGATGACCGGTATAGCCGCGCGGGAACGCGCATCCCTCGTCGACCTTCTCCAGGAGCTCGGGCCGGACGCACCGACGCTGTGCGAGGGGTGGGAGACCCAGCAGCTCGCGGCGCACCTTGTCGCCCGGGAAGGCCGCCCGGACGCGCTGCCCGGCATTCTGATCCCCGCGTTGCACGACCGGACGAAACGTATCGAGGCGCAGACGCTGGAGCGGTCGTCCTATCCCGATCTGGTCCGGAGCATCGCCGGCGGACCACCGTTCGGGCCTCTGGGACTTCCCGGCCTCGCCGACGCGGTCAACGTGCACGAATTCTTCGTGCACCACGAGGACGTCCGCCGCGCCCAACCTGGGTGGACGGCACGAGCCCTTCCCGCGGACACGGTCGAAGCGCTCCGGCGTCGGCTGTTCGCCTTGGCCCCGCTGCTGTTCCGCGGGCTGCGGGGCGTGCGACTGCACCTCGAGACGCCGGATGGTCGTCGCCGCACCGTGGGCCGGGGTGATGAGTCGGTCGTCATCTCCGGCGAGTTGCCGGAGCTGTTCCTCTACGCCTTCGGGCGCCGGACCACCGCCGAGGTGTCGATCTCGGGTTCGGTCACCGGGCAGGCAAAGCTTGCGGCGGCGAACCTCCGGCAGTAACCGGGTGGCACCCGGCTGAGGGAGAGGTGCTGGTCAGCCGGCGGGGAGCGCGTCGCGCAGGCGTTCCACGTGCTGACGCTGCGTCGCGGTCGCCTTGGCCGAACGCTTCGCCGCCTTGCGGGCGGCGCCACGGCTAACCCGCTTGGTGCGGCGCGCCACCGACTCGCGACCCTCGGTGTCGACGCTGGCGAGCAGCAGTCCGCCGAGCATGCTCACGTTCTTGACGAAGTGCTGCGTCTGGTCGGCCCGGACCGCCGGGTCGCTGTACTCCCAGAAGCGGTGGCCGGCTGCCGTGGTCGGGACCAGCGAGCCGGCGAGGATCAGCGCCGAGAGGCGCGGCAGACGGTTGGTCGCGAAGGCGAGGCCGGCGACCACCTGGGCGGCGGCGTTGCCCTTCACCACCTGCTCGGTGTTGTCCTGCAGTCCCAGAGCCTGGGCTGCCTCGACCTTGGGCGCCGGACGGCGCAACGTGTCGATGCCACCCACGATGAACATCGAGGCGAGCATGGGACGGGCGAGTCGACGGACGAGCACGAGGAACCTCCGGAAGCGGGGGACGAGACAGCAGGAACCTTCGCCGGGGAAGGCAGCATGAAACCTTCCGGGGCTTTCCCGGTGCCGGGGAACCCTCTAGGCTGCCAGAAGCAGCACCCCCAAGCGAGGCCCTGGAGGCCGTGTGCCGAATCTGCCCGTCCTGATCCTGCGACACGCGGATGTGTTCTCCGCCGGCGGCGGGCCTTCCGGGGTGACGACAGTCGTGCCTCGGCCACGGATCGGGGGGGACGAGCGTCGCAGCACACCCGTCATCCGTCGGGGCCAGGACGCCCTCGTATTGCTCGACGTCGCACCGCCGTCCTCCGGCCTGAAGCCCGGCTCGGTCCTGCTCGGCTTCGCCCTGGGGGCGATGGTCGCCACCCGTCGCCGCACCCGCTGAGCACCGGTCCCGCTGCTGAGAGTGCCGGCTACGAATACCGGGCCTCGGTCCGCTACCTTGAGGCCGACCAGCAGGGCGTCGTGTTCAACATGTGGTACCTCGCCTATTTCGACGAGGCGATGACCGGCTTCCTCGACGCGAACCATCTTCCCTACGCGGTGCTGCAGGCTGGCGGTCACGACGTGCAGGTCGTCCACACCGAGCTGGACTGGCGGGGGGCGCTGCGTTGGGGTGACACGGCCCGGGTCCGGGTGCGGCCGGAATCGGTGGGCCGGACCAGCTTCACGTTGGCCTTCGAGGTCCGGGGAGACGCCGAGGACCTGCTCGTCACCGGTCGGACCGTCTACGTCTGCATTCGCCTCGACGGCAGCGGCAAGACCGCGATCCCGGACGACCTGCGGACGGTGCTCGGCGCAGATCGCTGAGTCGACGCTGGCTCGGCGAGCCCGATTCTGTCGGTGCCCCGTCCTACGGTCCGCTCGAGCACTCTCGAGGAGGACCACATGGACGCATTTCGCGCCGCAACCCAGCTCCCTACCGAGTCCGATTCCGTCCCGCCCGAGCAGGACATCGACCCCGCCTGCGACCCGGTCGCCATCGACATCACCCGCGCCGTCCACGAGCTCGAGGACGGGCGGCTCACCCGGGCCCGGCTCCGACTCGAGGCCATCTGGGCTCGGCTCGCCGTCCCCGAGGCGGCGGATGCCGCATCCTCGCACCGCTGCGCCGTGGCGCACTGGCTGGCGGCGACCCAGACGGAGCCGACGGTGAAGCTCGAGTGGGACCTGCGAGCACTGGACGAGGCCGAGTCCGTGCCGGACTGGTCGACGATCGTTGCGGGCACGGGGCACTCGATCGGGGCGCTCTATCCAGACCTGCACCTGGAACTGGCCCGGAACTACCTGCGCGGGAACGACGCCTGCGGCGTGCTCGAACACCTGGCGCTGGCGCGGAACGCCGTCGAGGTCCTGCCGCCCGCGCGCCGGGTCCGCCTGCACAAGGAGATCGCCCGTGTCGACGCTGAACTGAACCGCCGCTCGCCGGAGCCGGAGGACTGGGGCTGGGATCGGATGGCCGACTGTGACTTCACAGCCGACGACCTCGCCGATGAGCTCGCGGACGAACTACCGGACGACGACGGGGCCGGCTGACCGTCGAAACAGTCGGCCGGCCCCGAAGACGGGGTGGCAGGGTCCGTCAGACCGGCACGCTGGCCACGCCCGGCGCGTGGAAGCGCTTGCCGTTGACCTTTTCGCTGATGCCCGTGCGGTCCAGATAGGGCGTGATACCGCCGTTCCAGAACGCCCAGCCGCCGCCGAGCAGGAGACACAGGTCGATGTCCTGCGCCTCGGCGACGACTCCCTCGTCCAGCATCAGACCGATCTCCTCGGCCAGTGCGGACGCGGCTCGCTCGAGCACCTGGTCGGCGGTCAGCGCGTTGCTGCCGCGCTCCCAGAGCTTGTCGACCTCGGGATCGACGGTCATGCCCTCGGGGCCGAAGCTGTAGACGCCGGCCTTGCCTGCGTTCACCAGCGCCTTCAGCCCCTCCGAGACCCCGTAGCGCTCCGGGAAGGCGCGGTGCAACGTCTCGGCGGTGTGCAGGGCGATGGCCGGTCCGACGAGCTGCAGCAGCAGCATCGGCGACATCGGCATGCCGAGCGGTTCGACCGCCTTGTCGGCGGTCGCGTAGTCGGTGCCTTCGTCGACAGCGGCGGTGACCTCGCCCAGCGCGCGGGTGACCAACCGGTTGAAGACGAAGGCCGGCGCGTCCTTGGCGAGCACGCAGGACTTCTTCAACGACTTGCCGGTGGCGAACGCGGTGGCCAGGGTCGCGTCGTCGGTCTTCTCGGCGCGCACGATCTCCAACAGCGGCAGCACGGCCACCGGGTTGAAGAAGTGGAAGCCGACGACGCGTTCGGGATGCTCGAGGTCGGCCGCCATGTCGGTCACCGACAGCGACGAGGTGTTGGTCATGAGCACGCAGTCGGGCTTGACGACGGCCTCGACCTCGGCGAAGACCTGCTTCTTGACGCCGAGCTCCTCGAAGACGGCCTCGATCACGAGATCAGCC
>DATITC010000191.1:0-2221 GCA_035468175.1 Frankiaceae bacterium
GGTCACGTCGACTTCACCGTCGAGGTGGAGCGCTCGCTCCGCGTTCTCGACGGTGCCGTCGCCGTGTTCGATGGCGTCGCCGGTGTCGAGCCGCAGACCGAGCAGGTCTGGCGTCAGGCCGAGAAGTACCACGTGCCGCGGATGTGTTTCGTCAACAAGCTCGACCGCACCGGAGCCAACTACTTCCGTTGCATCGACATGATGAAGGACCGGCTGGGCGCGACGCCGCTGGTGCTGCAGATCCCGATCGGTGCCGAGGGTGACTTCATCGGTGTCGTCGACCTGCTGCAGATGCGCGCGCTGACCTGGCGCGGCGAGACGGCGAAGGGCGAGGACTACTCCGTCGAGGAGATTCCCGCCGACCTGGCCGACGAGGCCGCGCAGTGGCGCGAAACGTTGATCGAGACGATCTCCGAGAACGACGACGAGGCCATGGAGGCCTACCTCGTCGGCGAGGAGCTCACCCTCGAGCAACTCAACGCCGCCATCCGCCGGGCCACCATCGCCGGCAAGGTCAACCCGGTCGTCACCGGTTCGGCGTTCAAGAACAAGGGCGTTCAGCCCATGCTCGACGCGGTGGTCGAGTACCTGCCGTCACCGCTGGACATCGGCGCCATCGAGGGCACGCTGACCGACGGTGTCACCCCCGCCGAGCGTCATCCGGACCCGAAGGACACCTTCGCCGGGCTGGCGTTCAAGGTCGCGACCGACCCGCACCTGGGCAAGCTGACGTTCGTGCGCGTGTACTCCGGCACCTTGAACACCGGCACCCAGGTCGTCAATGCGACCAAGGATCGCAAGGAGCGGATCGGCAAGATCTACCAGATGCACGCCAACAAGCGTGAGGAGCTGGCCTCGGTCAGCGCCGGCGACATCGTCGCTGTCATGGGGCTCAAGCAGACCACCACCGGCGACACGTTGACCGACCCGGCGCACCAGATCGTGCTCGAGTCGATGAACTTCCCCGACCCGGTCATCTCGGTCGCCATCGAGCCGAAGACCAAGTCCGACCAGGAGAAGCTCGGCACAGCGATCCAGAAGCTCGCCGAAGAGGACCCGACGTTCAAGGTCAAGAACGACGAGGAGACCGGCCAGACGGTCATCTCCGGCATGGGTGAGCTGCACCTGGACATCCTGGTGGAGCGGATGCGGCGCGAGTTCAACGTCGACGCCAACATCGGCAAGCCGCAGGTCGCCTACCGCGAGACCATCCGCGGGAAGGTCGAGAAGTACAGCTACGTGCACAAGAAGCAGACCGGTGGATCCGGGCAGTACGCGAAGATCCTCATCACGGTCGAGCCCTTGGACATGGCGGCGTCAGAGGGTGCCACCTACGAGTTCGTCAACGCCGTCACCGGTGGCCGTATCCCGAAGGAGTACATCCCCTCGGTGGACGCCGGTGCGCAGGACGCACTGCAGTACGGCATCCTCGCCGGTTACCCGGTGCTGGGCGTCAAGCTGACCCTGATCGACGGTGCGTACCACGAGGTCGACTCGTCCGAAATGGCGTTCAAGATCGCGGGCTCGATCGCGATGAAGGAAGCCGCCCGGATGGCCAAGCCCGTGCTGCTCGAGCCGCTGATGAGCGTCGAGGTCGTCACGCCCGAAGACAACATGGGTGACGTCATCGGTGACCTGAACTCGCGGCGCGGTCAGATCCAGGCCATGAGCGAGCGCTCGGGTGCCAGGGTTGTCACGGCTCTCGTGCCGCTGTCGGAGATGTTCGGCTACGTCGGTGACCTCCGGTCGCGGACCCAGGGCCGGGCGTCCTACTCGATGGTGTTCGACCGCTACTCGGAGGTTCCCGCCAACGTGGCGAAGGAAATCATCGCGAAGCAGAACGGCGAATGAGGCAGTCACACTGAACGACGCGAGCGAGCGCCAGCGAGCGAGGCCCGGAGTTTGCCGAGAGGCGAGCAATGGACTCCGCCAAACAGAACGGCGAGTAACAGCAGGACCCGAGAGGTACGCACTGGTTGCTGGAAGCGGCCGTCCGTACCCTCCACAGTCGAGATGGCGGGGCGCAACGCCCCACCGTCACGGGTCCGGGATCGACAGAGATCCCGGTCCAGATCCATCCACCAACGCCCTGACGACCGCAATCAGTACCGGAAGTCGCATGGCGCATCAGAAGAGTCCTGAGGAGGACAGCAGTGGCGAAGGCGAAGTTCGACCGGAGCAAACCGCACGTCAACATCGGCACCATCGGTCACGTCGACCA
>DATITC010000192.1:0-20431 GCA_035468175.1 Frankiaceae bacterium
GCCGCCCGTCGTCGACGCGGGCGGCGCCGACGACGACGCGGTCCATCCGGTCAGTCTGGACGACCGGGACGGCCAACGGCGCGCACGATCCGCCTGGATAGCCTGGGGCCAGCGTGCTTCTCACACTTGACGCCGTGCGCAAGACGCACGGCACCACGACCCTGCTCGACGCCATCAGTCTCGGGATCGACGACGCCGACCGCATCGGAGTCGTCGGCCGGAACGGCGTCGGTAAGAGCACCCTCCTGCGCATCGTCGCCGAGCGCGAGGCCCCGGACGACGGACGGGTCGCGGCTCGCGCCGACCTCCGCGTAGGGATGCTCGACCAGACCGACGACCTGCCGCCGGGGACGATCGGCGCCATCGTGCTGGAGGACCGGCCGGAGCACGAGTGGGCCGGCAGCGCCGCCACCCGGTCCGTCCTCGACGGGCTGGAGATCCGCGACCGGCTCAGCGAGGACGTGCGACACCTCTCGGGTGGCGAGCGGCGGCGGGTCGCGCTGGCGAAGTTGCTGGTCCGGGACGCGCTCGAAGGCCTCGACCTGCTCATCCTCGACGAGCCGACCAACCACCTCGACGTCGAAGGGGTGGCGTGGCTGGCGGACTTCCTCCGCCGCCGCCGCCGCGCGTTGCTGGTTGTCACCCACGACCGCTGGTTCCTCGACGAGGTCTGCGAGGTCACCTGGGAGGTCGCCGGCGGGCGGGTCAACCCGTACGAGGGGGGCTACGCGGCCTACGTGCTCGCCCGGGCCGAGCGCGAGCGGGTCGCGGCGGCGACCGAGTCGCGACGCTCGAACCTGCTGCGCAAGGAGCTGGCCTGGCTCCGCCGTGGACCGCCTGCCCGGACGTCGAAGCCCCAGTTCCGCATCGACGCCGCGAACGCGCTGATCGAGGACGAACCCCCGCCGCGTGAGTCGATGACGCTGCTGCGCGCCGCCTCGGCCCGGCTGGGCAAGTCGGTCTACGACGTCGAGGACGTGACCCTGGGCTTCGGTGAGCGACGGCTGCTGGAGCACGTCACCTGGCGCATCGGGCCGGGTGAACGGCTGGCGGTGGTCGGCGTCAACGGCGCCGGCAAGAGCACCCTGCTGCGCCTGCTCGCCGGGGAGATGCAACCGCTCAGCGGGCACGTCGACGTCGGCCAGACCGTGCGCACGGCCTATCTGTCCCAGCAGGTCGTCGAGCTGGACCCGGCGCTGCGCGTGCTGGAGGCTGTGGAGGAGGTCGGCCGCTACCTCGCGGTCGAGACCCGCGGGACACGGGAGCTGACCGCCGGACAGCTGCTGGAGTCCTTCGGCTTCCCGGCGGCGAAGCAGTGGACCCGGGTCGGCGAGCTCTCCGGTGGTGAACGGCGGCGGCTGCAGATCCTGCGCCTCCTGCTCGGCGGGGCGAACGTGCTGCTGCTCGACGAGCCGACGAACGACCTGGACATCGAGACGCTGCAGGCGCTCGAGGACGTGCTCGACGGTTGGCCCGGCACCCTCATCATCGTCAGCCACGACCGCTACTTCGTGGAGCGGGTCGCCGATTCGACGCTGGCGCTGCTCGGCGACGGCTCGCTGGCCGCGCTGCCCGGGGGCATCGACGAATACCTGCAGCGCCGGAAGAAGGGGGGCACGACCCCCTCCGCTCCCGCAGCCCGGGCGGTCGGCGACGGCCGTGCCGACACCCGTGCCGACGAGCGGGCCCGGACGAAGGAGCTCACCCGCCTCGAACGGATCATCGCCCGATTGGACAAGCGCGAGTCGGCCTTGCACGGTCAGCTCGCCGACGCCGCCGCCGACCACGAGAAGGTGCTGCGGCTCGACGCCGAGCTCCGGGAGGTGCTGGTCGAGAAGGCCTCGGCCGAGGACGCCTGGCTGGATCTGGCCGAGGGTTAGCCGCTCGGCGTCGGGGTGCCGGACTCCGCGGAATAGCCCCGGACCGCCCGGTTCACCGTCGAGATCGCGACCGCCCCGAGCACCGCGGCGGCGGCCGGGATCCCGCTGGCCCACGCGAGCAGCACCACAGGCCGGCGCGCCGGGCCGGTGAGGCGCCGGGCCGCCACCGTGGAGATGACCGCCACGACCAGCGCGTTGCCAGCTCCGACGGCTCCGAACCGGTCGACGAACAGACCGCCGGGCAGGCGAACCTGCCCCGGGTGCGGCGGGACCGGCGACGCCGGCGGAGGCGGGGCCGTCCGTACGGCGTGGCCGAAACTGCGCACGTCGGCCGGCAGGCGACGGAGGATTGCCGTCGGCGAGAGAACCTGGTCTGGCATGACCGTCAGTGAACGTGATCCGACACGAGCGCGCAGCCGAATCGGGCAGCCATGCCGGACTACTCCGGGAGCAGCTGCTGCAGCGCCGTGCGGATCTCCTCCGGCACCAGGACCGGACGCCGGGTGGCCTGGTCGACATAGACGTGGACGAACCGGCCGACGGCGGCCGGCGTCTCCGCGTGCTCGCCGAACAACGCCAGCCGGTACACGACGCTGCTGCTCCCGAGCTTCTCGAGTGCCAGCGCGCCGGTCACCGTCTCCGGGAACTTCAGCTCCGCGAAGTAGCGGCAGGACGTCTCCACCACCAGCCCGACCGCGGGCAGCCGCCGGATGTCGGTGCCGCTCGCCTCGATCAACCACGCGTTCACCAGCGTGTCGAACATCAGGTAGTGCACGACGTTGTTGACGTGGCCGTAGACGTCGTCGTCGGACCAGCGCGTCTGCTGCGGGCGGAGCACCGGGAAGTCGGCTCGACGCAGGGTGCGGGGGTCGATTGCGGGTGGCTCCGGCGGTTCGGCGGACGTCGTGGCGGGGGCTCGGGGCAGGCGCTCGGCGTTCGGCACACCCGAGAGCCTTTCAGGGTTGCGACTCTTCGGCCGAAATGGACAACGTGAGCTCGCTCGAGCGCGCACAATTTCTGGTAGCCGGCCGCTGCGGCCGGCAACGAAAGTGAGATCCACCCGATGAGGTCCCGCCGCCTCCTGCTCGCCCCCCTGCTGCTGGCCGCGCTGGCGCCGCTCGCGGTCGGCTGCTCGTCCAACTCGTCGTCCAACGGCGCCACGTCCAGCAACGTGGTGGTCCCGCCGGTGTCCAAGGCCGACGTGCACAGCGTCGACTGGCGGAACGCGTCATATTCCGTCGCCTGTGTCGACCTCGGCGGCCCGGCGGATCAGCAGGTGCCCGTCACGCTGGCCGACGGAGCCGGCAGCACCGCCCCGGTCACATGGTTCGGCAGCCCGCCGGTCCGGCTGGACGTGGCGGTCAAGAGCGTGTCCTACGGTGACCTGACCGGTGACGGCCGGGACGAAGCGGTCGTCGACCTGACGTGCACCCCAGCGGGCAGTAACGGCGTCGCCCAGGAGCTCCAGGTCTTCGCCCCCGGCTCCGAACTGCTCGGTACGCCCTCGCTGCGGAACGCGACCGGCAGCGGGTTCGCTCCGGCCATCAAGACTCTCGCCGTAGCGAACGGGCACCTCAGCGGCACGGCGCTGGCCTGGGCAAGAACCGATCCGCACTGCTGCCCGTCGCAGAGCTTCCCGTTCACGTTCACCTGGAACGCCGAGCGGGCGACCTTCGACCAGTCCTGACCGCCCTCGGCGAGACGGTGAACCCGCGGTTAGGTCGATCGGGCGCTCCAGGGCGGCCGGGAGTCGGTCGACGATCTCGACGTGACGTCGTGGGTGAGCGCAGGGGTGAGCGCAGCGCCGCACGACGCGACGACCCGGGCCCGGGCGCTCGTGTCCGCGATCGAGACGGTCGTCCTGGACCGTCGCGAGCGGGTGGAGCTCGTGGTCGTGGCGGTGCTGGCCGGCGGTCACGTGCTGTTGGAGGACCTGCCGGGGACCGGTAAGACGACGCTGGCCCGAGCCCTCGCCCGCGCGCTTGGTGCGGACTGGCGTCGCATCCAGGCCACCGCCGACCTGCTTCCCGCCGACGTCACCGGTAGCGGCATGTGGGACCCGGTGCGCGGCGGCTTCGTGTTCGCGCCCGGCCCGCTGTTCGCCTCGGTGGTGCTGGTCGACGAACTGAACCGGACTCCGCCGCGAACCCAGTCCGCCTTCCTCGAAGCGATGGACGAGGGCGCAGTCACCGTCGACGGCGTACGGCACGCGCTGCCCGACCCGTTCGTGGTCGTCGCAACGCAGAACCCGCTCGACCAGCACGGCACCTACCCGCTGCCGGAAGGCCAGCTGGACCGGTTCACCGTCGCCCTCCAGCTCGGCCGCAACAGCTCGGAGACCGAACGCCGGGTTCTCCGCGCCGCACTCGCCGGGCGGACGCCGGATGCAGTGCCTGCTGTCGTGGACGCCGCCGGGCTGCGGGCCCTGCGCGCCGCCGTGTGGCAGGTCCACGTCGCCGACCCGGTCCTCGACTACGCGCTCGGAGTCGTCGAGGCGACCCGCCGATCGCCGGCACTGGCTCTCGGGGCGAGTACCCGGGCCGCCGTCTCGCTGCTCCGGTGCGCTCAGGCCAGGGCTCTGCTCGCCGGCCGGGCGCACGTGCTGCCCGACGACGTGAAGCGGCTGGCGCCGGCGGCACTCGGACATCGCGTCGTCCCGCTCGACCGCGCCGCTGGGGGCAGTGCATCGATCGGGGGCGGAGCGGCGGTCGTCGCCCAGCTGGTGGCCGGCCTGCCCGCACCGGTCTGATCATGGCCGCTGCGCCCGCCGACGGCTGCGACACCGGAGTCTCGCGGTTTCCCGGACGGCTCACCGATCTCGGCGCGCGAGTCTTCACGCTCGGCCTCGTCCTCGCCCTCCTGGCCACGCTGACCGGGAGCCGGGTCCTGCTCGCCGCCGGCACCTTCGTCGGCTTGCTGCCGTGGGTGTCGATGCTCACCCTGGTGGGACGCCGGCTCGAGATCACCGCCGAAGGAACCAACCGCGGCCGCGTCGGGTCGGTGTCCCCGCTGCGCGTCCGGATCCGCAACAGCGGGCCCGGAAGCCTGCCCGCCGTGGAGGTGCGCTGCGTCCGGCCGCTGTTCCTGGTCGAGGTCGGCGGCGTCGGCCCGCTGCCGCCCCGCGCCGCGGTGTGCTGGGAGCTGGACGCGGCCCCTGTCGCCCGCGGCATCAGTACCCACCTGCACGTGGAGACGACCGGGACCGACCTGTTCGGGCTCAGCCTGCGACGGGCCACCGTGCTGATCCCGCTGCGCCTCGCGGTCGGCCCGCGTGCCGTACCGGTGCCGCGACCGGTCGATCCGCTCCCTCGCGGCACGGCACTCGACCCTGGTGATCTCCGGGCCTGGCGTCCCGGCGACTCCCCGTCCGCGGTCGCCTGGCGGGCTTCGGCCCGGCGCAGCACCGGACCGGCCAGCAGCCTGGTGGTCCGGGAGCGGGTGTCGAGCGAGCCGGACGTCGTGCGACTCGGAGCGGCCGGCGGCTCACCCGAAACGACCGAACGTGTCCTCGAGATCCTCACGGCGGTCGCCCTCGCGCACCTGGAACGGGGACGGCAGCTCGAGGTCCGGATCGGCGAGCAGCGACTGCGCCCGGCCGGACCCGACGTCCTGCTCGATGTCCTCGCGGCACTGCTGGCCCTGCCGGCCCTGCCGGCCGGTTCGTACGACCTCGTGATCACCGGCCGGAACGGGGGGACGCCGGCTGGGGGCACGCGGTGGATCGTCGACGCCTCCGGCGGGGTCGAGGTCGCATGACGCAGGCGACCCCGCTACCGACGTCGACCCGTATCGCCGGGCTGGCGACCGCGGCAGCCGCCATCGCCTGCCTCGGTGCCGCCGACGGTCTCCACCCCGCACTCGTTCCGGTGAGCGTCGTCGCCATGGCCCTGGCTGAACTGCTGACGATGCGCCGGAGCCCCCGCACGAACGCGTCGCTGCGGGCCGTCGTCCTGCCCGTGGCGCTCGTCCTCTGTACCGGCCCGGCCATGCTCGCGCTGCTGCGGGCCAACGGCGACCCGGAACTGGTTCGTACCGCCGGCGCTCGGCTGGCCGCCGGCGCGCTGGTCGTGTTCCCGCTCGCCGGGTCGGCCCGACGTGACCTGCTCACCCGGCTGGCCCTGGCGGCGGTGACGGCAGGCTTGGCCGCCAGCATCGGCGGCGCAACGGTGCTGCTGCCCGGGCTCCTGTTCCTCGCATCGGCGCTGGTCCTGCTGGCCGTGCTCGAGCGGGACCGCCTCACCCCGCTGCGGATAGCGAGTCGAGCGTCCGCCCCGACCGTGCGATCAGTGCGATCAGTGCCCCGCCCCGCGGCATCCGTGCCCCGCCCCGCGCTGGCCGCCGGGGTCGCTCTGCTGGCCACCGGGCTGCTGGCGGTCACCCTCGCGGGCGCTGTCACGCTCCCCACCCCGCATGCGGGACGCAACGGCGGTAGCGGGGTCAACGGCGAGGCCGGGACACCTGCCTCCGGGGGCGACCGGCTGAGCAGCAGCACCGGCCACCTGGACCTCCGGCAGCGCGGCGATCTTCCGCACGAGCCAGTCGCCCAGGTCGCCACCGCGGACCCGCTGCTCTGGCGTTCGAGCGTCCTGACCGGCTACGACGGAAACACCTGGCGGGCCCTGGGCAGCAGCGGCACCGAGACCGCGCCGGGACCGCAGGCCGCCGACCGCACCGACGCGGTGACCCTGCTCGGCCCCGGCGATCGCGTGCTGCTCAGCCCCGGGGTGGTCACCGGCCTCGAGCCCGCCGGCGGGCGTGGGCTCGGGTACGGCAACGCGCGGCGTACAGCCTCCGACTCGTACACCGTGACCAGCGCCGTGCCCACCGTCGGTCCGGACGATCGCACTCCGGTCGCCGAGCCCACGTCGGACCAGCGGGCACTGGAACTGCCGGAGCTTCCCGCACGGGTGGTTGACCTCGCCCGCGGGTTGACAGCGGGTGCCTCCACCCGAACCGAAGCCGTCGACGCCATCGTTCGTCACCTTCGGGAGACGTATCGGTACCGGTTGGACAGCGCGGTCCCGGATCGTGGGACGGACGCAGTCGACGACTTCCTGTTCCGCACCCGCGAGGGCTTCTGCGAGCAGTTCGCCTCCGCGGCGGCCGTGCTGCTCCGTGCGGTCGGCGTGCCGACCCGGTTGGCGGTCGGGTACGCCGACGGCAACCCGTCGAACGGCGGACGGCTGCTCCGCGGGAGCGACGCGCACGCGTGGATCGAAGTCGAGTACCCGGACGCCGGATGGGTCGCGGTCGACCCCACCGCTGGGGTCCGGCGGGCCGACGGCGACGCCTCCGGCTGGCGGGCCTGGCTGTCCACGCACGGCACCGGCACAGCGCTGCTCGCCCTGGTCGGACTGGCCGGCGGGGTCGCACTCGGAGTCGGGCAGGCCGCTGCGCAGCGGCGCCGCCAGGAGCGCGGTCTCGACCCGCTGGATCGCGCGCTGAGCCGGTTGGACCGACGGCTCGGCGTAGCACGACGCCGCCCCGACGAGACGCTGCGGGAGTTCGCCGACCGGCTCCCGCTGACCGCGGACGAGCGCTCCGCGGTCCTGGTCGCCGAGGCCTCCCGCTACGCGCCGGCCGCCCCGGACCAGCGGACCAGGCGGACCGCGGCGGACGTCCTCATCCGGTTCCCCGGACGACGCAACGGCTCGGGCCGACGCCGGCCAACCGCTCGTCGCTGACCGGAACTGCGGCTTCCCGACGGCAGCGGACCCGACCTCCGGCACGGACCGGCCGACATCCAAGGGGCCGGTCACCGGGCGATCGCGTTCGGCTGGCGGGAGGGAGGCCGTCGCGATTTGGAAACCGGGCTGAAGCACGCTACGACTACGCTAACCGGGCAGCACACCCCAGTAAGTGCCGCCGCGGAACGGCTCTGCGCGACGTTCCGTGTTCCGGCGCTGCCGCCGTCCGGGAGGAGCGCAACCCCCATGGCCAAGCCGCGCCGCGAACAGGTTGGCCCGGGCGGTGACCCCATGTCGCTGTCCGCTTTCGTGACACCGTCCCGGCCTACCGACGGCGACGTGCAGGAGCCGGCCGAGACCGTCGAGGGCGGCGTGGTCCTGGACTGCGGCTGGGGTCGGCTCGTGTTCGGCCAGACGTTCCGCGACCCGATGTCCGCCGCCGACGTGCTCCGGGCCGAGGAAGCAGGCGAGCGGGACATCCTCATCTACCTGTCCGACCCACACGTCCTCGTCGCCCGGCGGCAGGGCGAGCTCTTCCTCGACCCGAGCTACACCTACCGGCTCGACCTGCCCTCCGACCTGCCGGGCGAAAGGCCCAGCGGGGTGAACGTCCGGAACCTGCGGGACGAAACCGACGCCGAGACGGTCAACCACATCTACTCGCGCAACCGGATGGTCACCGCACCGGTGCAGACCCTGCTGGACAACGCCCGCACGCCGCTGTTCGAGCATCTGGTCGCCGAGGACACCCACACCAAGCGGGTGGTTGGCACCATCACCGGAGTCGACCACGTCGAGTCGTTCTCCGACCCGGACAACGGCAGCAGCCTCTGGTGCTTGACCGTCGACGGCGACTACGCGCCGCCAGGCACCGGCATCGCGCTGATCGCCGCCCTGGTCGAGCGATTCACCCAGCGCGAGCGGGCGTTCCTTGACCTGTCGGTGCTGGCGGACAACCAGGGCGCGATCCGCTTGTACGAGCGGCTCGGCTTCTATCGGGTACCGGTGCTGTGCGTGAAGCTGAAGAACCCGATCAACGAGCCGCTGTTCGTCGGGCCCTCCCCGGACGGCTACGACGAGCTGAACCCCTACGCGCGGATCATCGCCGACGAGGCCCGCCGACGAGGAATCAGCGTGCAGGTCATCGACCCGAGCTGGGGTGAGATCCGGCTCGTGCACGGTGGCCGCAGCGTCGTGACCCGGGAGTCGCTGTCGGAGCTGACCACTGCCGTGGCGATGAGCCGCTGCGATGACAAGCGGGTCACCCGACGGGTCCTTGCTGCGGCCGGCCTACGCGTGCCGTTCGCCCACGCGGCCACCGGCGACGAACACGACCTCGCGTTCCTGAAACGAGTCGGCTGCGTCGTCGTGAAACCCGCACGCGGCGAGCAGGGCAACGGCATCACCATCGGCGTCACCGACGCCGAAGCGCTGCAGAAGGCCGTCGACGAGGCCCGCCAGTACAGCCCGGACGTGCTGCTCGAGGAACTGGTCGAAGGCGACGACCTGCGCGTCATCGTCATCGACCACGAGGTGGTCGCCGCCGCGATCCGCCGCCCGGCCACGGTGGTGGGCGACGGCAAGCGAAGCATCCGCGAGCTGATCGAGCGGCAGAGCAAGCGGCGCTCGGCGGCCACCGGAGGCGAGTCGAAGATCCCGATGGACGCCGGGACGGAGAAGACCGTCCGCGAGGCCGGGTACGAGATGGGGTACGTGCTGGAGCCCGGGCAGGAGCTCGCGGTCCGCCGAACCGCCAACCTGCACACCGGTGGCACGATCCACGACGTCACCGCCGTCCTGCATCCGGATCTCGCGGACGCCTGCGTGCGGGCCAGTCGCGCATTGGCGATCCCGCTGGTCGGGCTGGACCTCATGGTGCAGAGCCCGGAGAAGTCCGAATACGTCTTCATCGAGGCCAACGAGCGGCCCGGGCTCGCCAACCACGAACCGCAGCCGACCGCCGAGAAGTTCCTCGACCTGCTGTTCCCCGGCACGCGGGGACTTCCCCGGCCGTGGAAGCCGGGCGATGCCGCGGCCGGCGCGGACCTGCCGCAAGGCTGAGCGCTCGGCATCTCGAGCCCGAGCGAGTCTCAGTTGGTCACCCCGAAACGTCACCCCGGGCATCAGCACGTCATAGTTAAGGCAGCGACCCGACTGAGGTCGACCGTCGTCGATCGGCTGGAGCAAGCAACCACGTGTCACCACAGCCCGAACCCCTGAAGATCGACATGGAGTATCTCCACCAGGTCCTCCACGACCTGCTCGAGATCCCGAGTCCCACGGGCCGGACCGACCACGTCCAGCAGTATGTCGGTGAGCGGTTGCAGGCGCTCGGCCTGCCCTTCCACGTCACCCGGCGCGGCTCGATCAACGCCTCCCTCGACGCGCTGAGCAGCGGCGCCGACCGCGCCGTCGTGGTGCACACCGACACCATCGGGTGCATGGTCAAGGCGCTCAAGGACAGCGGGCGGATCGAGATCCGGCCGATCGGTACCCATAGCGCCCGGTTCTCCGAAGGCGCCGAGGTCCGCATCTTCACCGACGACCTCGAGCAGTACATCACCGGCACCGTCCTCGCCTTGAAGGCCAGCGGCCACCGCTACGACCAGGGCGTCGACACCCAGGGCGTCGGCTGGGAACACGTCGAGGTCCGGGTGGACGAAGACGTCTCCTGCCCGGACGACCTCCGCAGGCTGGGCATCGACGTCGGCGACTTCGTCGCGCTGCTGTCCGGCGCGATGGTGACACCGAGCGGCTTCGTCAAGGCGCGGCACCTCGACGACAAGGCCGGGGTCGCCGCCGCACTGGCCGCGTTCAAGGCGGTGCGCGACGCCGACCTGCAGGTGCCGGTGACCGCGCACCTGCTGGTCACTTCCGCCGAGGAGGTCGGGCAGGGCGCGACGCACGGCCTCGACCCGCTGGTCGCCGAGATCGTCTCCATCGACGCGGCCGTCGTGGCCCCCGGGCAGCAGTCGAAGGAAGCCGCGGTCAGCATCGCGATGGCCGACGGGGTGGCCCCGTTCGACTACCACCTCACCCGCAAGCTGATCCGGATCGCCTCCGAGTTCGACGTGCCCTTCTGCCGGGACGTCTTCGACTACTACCGTTCCGACCTCGCGACCGCGCTCGAGGCCGGTGCCGACACCCGGACCGCGCTGCTCGGCTTCGGTGTGGACGCGACCCACGGTCACGAGCGGACACACGCTGACGGCCTGCACCACCTCGCGCAGCTGGTCGCGCTCTACCTGCAGACCGACCTCGTGTTCCCGGAGTGGGACGTGGAGCCGGAGGGCGAGCTCGCCGACTTCCCGTCGCTGGCCGTGCAACCCGCGTTGGAGGAGGGCCCCCGCGAAGGCCCGATCGGGATCGAGGACGCCGTCAGCTGACGCTCGCAGCTCCCCAGGGACGTGGCGGCGCTGTCGCGGCTATGACCGCGCAAAGGCCGCCACGTTCGGTCTCCGCCGCCGTTGCGAGCATCAGATGACGCCGTGCTCCTGCAGCCACATCTCGAGCAGGCCGAGCTGCCAGAGCTTGTTCCCCTGCAGCCGCGTCAGCTCGTCGTTGGGGTTCGCGAGGAGCTTCTGCACGTAGTCGTCCCGGAACAGTCCCCGCTGACGGGCGGCGGGCGCCGAGAGCGCGTCCTTCACCCGGTCCAGCACCTTGCCCTCGAGGTGGGTGATGCCGGGGACCGGGAAGTAGCCCTTCTTCCGGTCGATGACCTCCCACGGCAGGATCCGCCGGCCGACCTCCTTCAGCACGCCCTTGCCGTTCTGCGCCAGCTTGTACTCCGGCGGGCAGGCTGCGGCGAGCTCCACGAGGTCGTGGTCGAGGAAGGGCACCCGGGCCTCGAGGCCGTGCGCCATCGTCATGTTGTCGACGCGCTTGACCGGGTCGTCGACCAGCATCACAAACGAGTCGAGCCGCAAACCGGCGTCGACGGCCGTCTCCGCGCCGGGCATCCCGAGGTGCTCGCGGACGAACGCCGTCGCCGGATCGCCCTCGACGAAGTGCTCGTCGCGCAGCAGTGCCCTCATGTCGGCTTCGTCGCGGTCGAAGAAGGCGTCCGCGTAGGTGGCGGGCGCCTGGTCCAGCCCGACCTCGGCCAGCGGCGGGTACCAGTGGTAACCGGCGAACACCTCGTCGGCGCCCTGGCCGGACTGCACCACCTTCCGGTGTTTCGCGACCTCCTGGCTCAGCAGGTAGAACGCGACGCAGTCGTGGCTGACCATCGGCTCGCTCATGGCCGCGACCGCGGCCTCCAGCGGCGGGAGCAGGTCGGCGGACTGGATCTGGATCTTGTGGTGGTCGGTCTCGAACCGCTTCGCGATGAGGTCCGAGAACTCGAACTCGTCGCCGTCCCGACCGCCGACCGACTCGAAGCCGATCGAGAACGTCGACAGACCCTTCTGCCCGTTCAGGGCGAGCAGCGCGACGATCAGGCTCGAGTCGAGACCGCCGGAGAGCAGCACGCCGACCGGCACGTCCGCGACCATGCGCCGCTGCACCGCCGTGGTCAGCGACTCGTGGATCGCGTCGGTCCAGTCCTTCTCGGTCCAGCCCTTGTAGACGTCCGAGCGGACGAAGTCGGGCCGCCAGTAGAGCGAGTCCGTGACCGTGCCGCCCGGTTCGACCACCCGGATCGTCGCCGGCGGCAGCTTCTTCACGCCCCGCAGGATCGTCCGCGGCGCCGGGACCACGCTGTGGAAGGTCAGGTAGTGATACAGCGCGACGGGGTCGATATCGGTGTCGACGTCGCCGCCGGCGAGCAGCCCCGGCACCGTGCTCGCGAAACGGATCCGGTGCGCGTCCTCGGTGTAGTAGAGCGGCTTGATGCCCAGCCGGTCGCGGGCGAGTACGACGCGCCCGCTGTCCCGTTCGACGAGCGCGACGGCGAACATGCCCTTGAAGTGATCGACGAAGTGCACACCCCACTCGACATAGGCCTTGAGCACGACCTCGCTGTCGCCGGCGGAGAAGAAGCGGTGCCCACGGGCCTCGAGCTCGGTGCGTAGCTCCTGGTAGTTGTAGATACAGCCGTTGAACACACCGGTGATGCCGTTGACCGGGTCGGCGATCGGCTGGCCGCTCGCGGACGACAGGTCGATGATCTTCAACCGTCGGTGCCCCAGCGCCACCGAGCCCTGCGACCAGCTTCCGGCCCCGTCCGGACCCCGGTCGGCCATCGTCGCCGCCATCCGGTCCACGAGCCCCACATCGGCCCGGGTGCCGTCCAGCCGGATCTCGCCCGCTATTCCACACATGCCTCCAGTGTGGCCGCCTGGACGGGTGCGAAAAGCGTGACCGCCGGGTGCGGCGTCCGGACGCGGTAAATGTTCCGTTACACCGACGGCGTCCATCG
Organism: Frankiaceae bacterium; assembly: GCA_035468175.1. GTDB lineage: Bacteria > Actinomycetota > Actinomycetes > Frankiales > Frankiaceae > JAVEDQ01. The sequence goes on from DATITC010000192.1 coordinate 12,927, forward strand.
CTGGAGGGACACTGCCGGCATGGTCGATCTCCGTCCGTCAGCCGGTCCCTCGTTCACTCGCCGGGATCCTGCCGGCCGGCCAGTTCGGCGGCGGCAGCCACGACGTGGTGGTCCCGAACGGTTCCTCGTCCTTCGTCCCGGTCGAGGTGCTGAAGTCGGACGGCAGCGTCGTCGCGGTGTCGAACCCGGCCTGGCTGCTCCGCGAGGAGCCTCCCCGGGGAGTGCCGGCGGCGCGGGCGTTCGGCTGACGCAACACCCGCGATGGCATTCTCACGGCCCGTCCGGCTGGGCATAATGGCGATGAGCGCCAGTGCGCCGAAGGAGGAGCGTCGTGTGGAGCTACCTTCGCGGAGAGCGGACACCGCGGCGACGGCGGGCCCAGGGTTCACAGCGGGCCCAGCGGCCGCGGCAGCCGCTGGGTTCCTCGTTCATCTTCCTCGACCGGGCTGACGCAGCCCGTCGTCGGCAGCGGGTCGACGAGCTGAGCCGGCGCCTTCGCCGCGTCCGCAGCGACCTCGAGCACGTGCGCCGGGAGCAGTTCCTGCCGGGCAAGCAGACCCGCGTCCGCGCCGGCCGGCTCGCCTACGTCGACTTGCTCCTCGAGGCCTGCGACCTGCTCGACGTCGGTCATGAGCTGGACCGGCTGACCGGGATCGACCTGCAGCTCGAGGTGCTTCGCGTCGAAGCGGCGCTGGACTCCGCCGGCCTGAGCCTGCAGGGCGCCCGCTAGATCCGGCGGCACGCGAACCTCGGCGGAAGGGACGCCACGGCCGACCCGCTCCGGGTACCGCTTGGCAGCTTCCCGGCGAAGGTGGTGACCCGCGGCTACCACGTGATGGCGCTGCCCAGCAACCGCGTCCGCACGCGGCCCCGACAATCAGACGTGGTCGTGGGCGTCCTCGGCGAGCAGCGGACGCAGCTTCAACTCGGGGTGCGCACGTTCCAGGGTCGCAAGCCGCCACTTGTCCGTGAACAGCACGAGGATCTCACCGTCGCTACGGGTCAGTACCTCGAGCCTCGCTTCGCCCTGCAGCGTCGGGACGTCCTCCGGCGCGATCGCCCGAGCCAACGAGTAGTCGAGTCGCTCGAGTTTGATTGCCGTCGAGTACTCCCCGGCCATGCGGTGGGACGCCACCTCGAACTGCATGGGTCCGACGACCGCGAGCACCGGGGCCTGTTCGCCGCGGAGGTCGGAGCGCAGCACCTGGACGACGCCCTCCTGCTCCAGTTGCTCGATGCCGCGCTGAAACTGCTTGTAGCGGCCGGAGTCCGCGGCGCGGACGACGGCGAAGTGTTCCGGCGGGAACGACGGGATCGGCGGGAAGGTCACCGGCTCGTCGGCGTAGAGCGAGTCCCCGACCCGCAGGGCGGCGGCGTTGACGAGTCCGACGACGTCGCCGGGATACGCGGTGTCGATGGTCACGCGATCCCGGCCGAACACGGCCTGCGCGTACTTGGTGGCGAACGGCCGCCCGGTGGCCGCGTGGGTCACGACCATCCCGCGCTCGAACACCCCCGAGCACACCCGGAGGAACGCAAGCCGGTCACGATGGGCCGTGTCCATGCCGGCCTGCACCTTGAACACGAAGCCGGAGAACGGCGCATCCAGCGCTCTCGGGTGGCCCTCGACGTCCAGCCGCTCGGTGGGCCGTGGGGCGAGCTCGAGGAGCACGTCGAGGAGCTGGCGGACGCCGAAGTTCTGCACCGCTGAGCCGAACATCACCGGCGTGGCCGTCCCGGTGAGGAACGCCGCATGGTCGTAGTCGTGTCCGGATGCGGACAGCAGCTCGCTCTCCTCGACCGTCGTCGTCCACGTCGAACCGGCCCGCCGAGACGCCTCGGCCGAGCTCAGGTGTTCCTCGGGCGCGGCGGTGGCACCTCCGGCGGTCCGGGTGAAGGCGATGTAGTCGCCCGAGCGGCGGTCAAGCACGCCGGCGAATTCGCCCGCGACCCCCACCGGCCACGTCAGCGGCATGGGATGCAGGCCCAGTCGATCGGCGAGCTCGTCCATGAGTTCGAGGGCTTCGCGTCCGGGCCGGTCCCACTTGTTGACGAAGGTGATCACGGGGATGCGCCGGTAGCGGCAGACCTCGAACAGCTTCAGCGTCTGCGGCTCCAGACCCTTCGCGGCGTCCAGCAGCATCACCGCGGCGTCCACCGCGGCCAGCACGCGGTATGTGTCTTCCGAGAAGTCGGCGTGACCCGGGGTGTCGAGCAGGTTGATGACGGTGTCGCCGTAGGAGAACTGGAGCGCAGCGGAGGTGATGGAGATGCCGCGGGCCTGTTCCATGTCCATCCAGTCCGACACGACGCCGCGGCGGCCGCCCTTGCCGTGGACCGCGCCCGCTTCGCCGATCACCCGGGCGTGCAGCGCGAGCGCCTCGGTGAGGGTCGACTTGCCGGCATCCGGGTGGCTGATGACCGCGAAGGTGCGACGACGGGCCGCTTCGTCGGCAACTGCTGCCGCGCGTTCGTCCGATGTCCGCACGGGGGTGGTCATCGACAGCTCCTTCGCTTTACCGGACCGTTCGGATCGACGGTCTTGGATGTTCGTCCGCGCAGCCGCGCAACCGGGTCGCCGGGCACCTCAGCGGTCCCCGACCCGGAAGAGGCGTTGACTGGCCGGAGTAGCGCGTGCGGCCCGCGCGCTGCCGGCCGCACGTGAAGCGGTTCTGGTCGCCTCTTTCCGGCCTACTGATTCATCAGAACGGTACCGCTGACTTTCTCGCTGCCTTCGATGTCGAGGAGGACCCGTTCACCGACCGGCGTCGTCTCCCGGCCGTGGCTGAGAGAGCCGCCGCGGGAGATGTCGACGGGATAAGAATCTCGCCGGACGTTCCTGTTCTTTCCCTACCTGTCCTCGGCTGTTGGTCCTGGCTACGTAGACCTCTCACCGCAGCCGTCGACCGTCCGGCTGCGTCAGGGGATGAGAATTGTCCAGTTCGACGCGCGGGCCGCTCTCGAGGGCCGTCCGTTCCAGATCCGCCACCGTTCCGGCCGTCATCGTTGGCTTGGCCGCCGCGGCGCTGCTGCCATCGGCGCCGTTCCCCTCGGACTCCTTCCCGGGGATGGTCGGCCAGGTCACCGGCGGAAACCCGCGGACGACGGGCGTCTACTACGACGTCACCTACAACCACGCGCTGATCGACCCCGCGGCGAGCAAGGCGGCGACGCCGAGCCGCAGTACCTGCGCGACCGCGCCGAGGGAGCCAACGTCCCCTTCGACGAGTCGATTGACAAGGACTCCTCCCGGCTCGACGCCGGCCAGGGTCTTCCGGGCCTACCGCACTCGATCCTGTCGATGACGGGCAACCCGCGGTCGCTTATCGACCCTGCCGCGCTCCCCATCGACCCGGCGAGCTGCACCCGCGTGTACCCGCACCAGTACCTGCGGGTCAACACGGTCTTCGAGGTCGCGAAGGCGCACGGGCTGCGCACCGCATGGTCGGACAAGCACCCGGCCTACGAGATCCTCGACGGTCCGTCCGGCACCGGCGTGGACGACCTGTTCACCCCGGAGATCAACAGCACCGCCGATTCCGCCGGCACGACTGGACTCAGGTCAACCGGCTCACCCGGCAGTACGACTCCTACAGGTCGACGCGGTCGTCAACGAGATCAACGGCTACGACCACTCCGGGAAGCACCGGGTCGGGATGCCGGCGGTCTTCGGGATGAACTTCCAGACTGTCTCCACGGCCCAGAAGTTGCCCACCTCCGACGGACAGGCGGGCGGCTACGACAGCACCGGAACGGTCCCCGGACCCGTGCTTTCCGCTGCCCTCGACTACACCAACGACAAGGTCGCGGCTCTGGAATCGGCGATCTCCCGTAGCGGCCATGCCGGCGACACCGCCGTGATCCTTTCGGCGAAACACGGTCAGTCGCCGATGGACTCGCGGGCGCTCCGCCGCATCGACGACGGGACGGTGATCGACGCCCTCGACGCGGCGTGGAAGAAGCAGCACCCGGGTGCTGCTCAGCCGCTGGTCGCCGCCTCACTCAATGACGACGGGATGCTGCTCTGGTTCAGCAATGGGAACCGCACCCCGCAGGCGGCGGCCTTCGCTTCGCGGTTCCTCGCGCACTACTCGGGGAACGGGACCGGGTCGGACGGCACCGCGAAGGCGACCACCCTGGCCGGGCAGCCCGTCGGGTACAACCGCGCCGGCCTGCAGAAGATCTACGCCGGCGATGCTGCCGCGCGGTATATCGGGACGGCAAAGAGCGACCCGCGGGTCCCGGATCTCATCGGGCTCGCGCAGCACGGCGTCGTCTACACCGGCGGCACCAGCAAGATCGCCGAGCACGGTGGGGACGACCCGCAGGACCGCAACGTGCCGCTCGTTGTGTCCGGCCCGGGGATCAACCACGTCGTCCGACGCGCCAGCGTCGAGACAACCGGATCGCGCCGACCATCCTCACGCTGCTTGGCCTCGATCCGCAGCAGTTGCAGGCGGTTCGAGCCGAGGGGACGGCCGCTCTACCGCTGGGCTGACGGACGGCAGTCCTAGCGAGGGCCGGCGCCCGCCCACCCGGCGGGCGCCGGCCCTCGTCTGGTCAAAAGACCGCAACTCACCGCTAGACGTTGAAGCGGAATTCCACGACGTCGCCGTCGCGCATCACGTAGTCCTTCCCCTCGATCCGGACCTTGCCGGCAGCCCGGGCCGCGGCCATCGAGCCGGCGGAGGTCAAGTCGTCGTACCCGACGATCTCCGCCTTGATGAACCCGCGCTGGAAGTCGGTGTGGATCACGCCGGCCGCCTCGGGCGCGGTGGCGCCGCGCGGGATGGTCCAGGCGCGGGACTCCTTCGGCCCTGCGGTGAGGTAGGTCTGCAACCCCAGCGTCTCGAAGCCGACCCGGGCGAGCTTGTCCAGCCCCGGCTCGTCCTGGCCGAAGTCGGCGAGCATCTCGCGCGCATCGGCATCGTCGAGTTCGACCAGCTCCGCCTCGATCTTGGCACAGAGCATGATCGATGCGGCTGGTGCCACGGTGGCCGCGAGTTCGGCGTCGAGCTTGTCGCGACGCTCTGGGTCGGACAGGTCATCCTCGTCGACGTTGAATACGTAGATGAACGGCTTGTCGGTGAGGAGGTGCAGGTCCTCCAGCGCCCCCCGGTCGAGGGTCGGGTCGCTGCTGATCGGCCGACCGGCGTCGAGGACCGCCCGGGCGGCAGTGAGCGCCGCGACCTGAGCCCGTGCCTCCGGGCGCATGCGGGCTTCCCGCTCGAGCCGCGGTAACCGGTTCTCCACCGTCTGCAGGTCCGCGAGGATCAGCTCGGTGTTGATCGTCTCGATGTCCTCGGACGGGTCCACGCGGCCTTCCACGTGGACGACGTCGGGATCGGAGAAAGCGCGGACGACCTGGCAGATCGCATCGGACTCGCGAATGTTGGCGAGGAACTTGTTGCCGAGCCCTTGGCCCTCGCTGGCTCCCCGGACGATGCCGGCGATGTCGACGAAGCTGACCGTCGCGGGGATGACCTTCGCGCTTGAGAACATCTCGGCCAGCCGGTCGAGCCGGGAGTCGGGGACGTTCACCACGCCGACATTCGGGTCGATCGTCGCGAACGGGTAGTTGGCGGCGAGCACATCGTTCTTGGTGAGCGCGTTGAACAGCGTCGACTTGCCGACGTTCGGCAGACCGACGATGCCGATCGTGAGGCTCATGACCTGCACTCTACGGATGGGCGTTGTCGATGATCTTGATCGGTCCGCCGTCCGCTGGGCCACTTCCCGCACCTCGGTCCGGCCAGATCAGCGAACTGAATAGTCCATCCGGGTCACAATCCGTAGCGATCTCGCCGAAGTGCCCTCGCGGACTTGGCGGAACCTCCAGCTTTTGCACAGATGGAGCAGCGCCACGATGGCGCTCCATGTGGGGAGAAGCCAGTGGGCACCAGCTCGTCTCAGCGCTCGCGCGCGATCGCCGTCCTTGCCGCGTTTGTCCTGCTCCTGACCGGGGTGGCGGCCGTCCACGCGCCGAAAGCCTCCGCAGCGACGCTGCAACCGGTGCCGGGTCACACCAAGCTCGTGCCCGAGACGGTGCGGACAAATACCCCAGCCTGTGCTCAACAGTGAGGTATCGGACATCGCTACAATCGGTAACCGGGACGTGCTCGCCGGCACGTTCACGAGCATCCGGAACGCGAGCGCGACCACCCCGGTCGCGCAGAAGTACATCGCGGCCTGCGACATCAACACCGGCCAGCTGGACATGAGCTTCCGTCCGGTGTTCGACCAGCCCATCGCGGAGGTCCAGGAGTCTCCGGACAACAAGGCGCTGTACGCCGTCGGGCAGTTCAGCACGGTCAGCGGCAAGGCCCGCAAGAAGGTCGTCAAGCTCTCGCCGACCGGTGCGGTCGACCCCACGTTCATCGCCAACGCCGACTCCCGCGTCACCGCCCTCGAGCTCGGGACCAAGTGGGTCTACCTCGGCGGCCAATTCAACAAGGTCAACAATGTCGCTCGCGGGCAAGCTCGCCGCCGTCAACCCGACGACCGGCGCGGTGGACCCCGGGCTGAACCTGCCGATCACCATCGGCCAGGGCCCCGGCGGCTTGCTCAGCGTGCAGACCATCCTGCTCACCCCGGACGAGACAAGGTCATCGTCGTCCATACCGGCCGCAATGTGGGCACCCAGAGCCGCACCGGCATCTTCGAGTTCGACGCCACCACCAAGGCCCTGCTGCCCTGGCACACCTCGCTCTACGACGACAACCTGCCGCGCACCGGTGGGGTGCTGAACCTCGTCGAGGCCGACGTCTCGCCGAACGGCCAGTACTTCGTCGCCGTCGCCGGGTCCGGCGGCGACCGGCCGCCGACGAGCGACACCGCGATGGCCTTCCCGGTCCACGGCGGCGAGGGTGTGCAGCCGCTGTGGGTCTCGCGGCACTTCGACTCCATCTACTCGATCGCCATCACCGAGCAGGCCGTCTACGTCGGCGGGCACTTCCACTGGGAGCCCTCACCCACCGCGCCCAACCCCTACCCCGGCGACCCCGACCTCGCCTACGGCGCGAACAACGGCGCGGGTGCCACTGTCCTCGGTGAGCAGGTCGTCCGTCGCGACATGCTCGGCGCCCTGGACCCGCAGACCGGCAAGGCGCTCGCCTGGAACCCGGGTGCCACCGCGCTCGAAGGCATCAAGGCGCTGCACGCTATCCCCCGGGGCCTGCTACTCGGCAGCGACGGCGTGACGGTCGCTCGGCGGCAGGTCTACCGCACGGCGTTCTGCGACTTCAACGCGGTACCGCCGGCGGCGACCCTGGACACCTTCATCACCGATCCGTTCGACGGTCTGACGCTGCCCGCCGGGCAGCCCTACACCTTCAAGGGCACGGCCACGGCTCCCGCCGGCGTGGGCAAGGTCCGGCCTGATCGCCAACCCGCGGACCTTTATCCTGGCCGTGCCGAATGACGCGCCTCCGACGACGACGCTGACGTCGAACCCTGGGACGACGCAGAACCTGGACTCGCTCGACCAGACGGTCACCGGCACCGCC
>DATITC010000193.1:0-18109 GCA_035468175.1 Frankiaceae bacterium
AGGCACGCGGAACTCGATGCGCTTGGCCCTCGGGTTGTCGCCGGTGATCGGGATGCGGATGCAGGCTGAGCGGTTGCGCGCCGAGTAGACCAGGTTGACCGGGGCCTCGTAGCCGGCGACGAGCCGGTGGTACGAGTTGACCGTCGGGTTGGTGAAGGCCAGCAGGCTCGGGGCATGGTGCAGCAGCCCGCCGACGTACCAGCGGGCTATGTCCGACAGGCCGCCATAGCCGAGCTCGTCGTAGAACAGCGGCTGGCCGTCCTTCACGAGTGATTGGTGGCAGTGCATGCCCGAACCGTTGTCCCCGAAGAGCGGTTTTGGCATGAAGGTGACCGTTTTGCCGTTCTTCCAGGCGACATTCTTGATGATGTACTTGAACAACATCAACTTGTCGGCCGAGAGCCGCAGCGTGTCGAACTTGTAGTTGATCTCGGTCTGGCCGGCGGTGCCGACCTCGTGGTGAGCCCGCTCCACGGACAGGCCCTGGGCCTCGAGGGCCGAGCTCATCTGGTCGCGCAGGTCGGCGTAGTGGTCGGTCGGCGGGACCGGGAAGTAACCGCCCTTGTAGGGCGTCTTGTATCCGAGGTTGCCGCCCTCCTCCTTACGGCCGGTGTTCCAGGCTCCTTCGATGGAGTCGACGGAATAGAAACCCTCGTTCTGCGACGTCTTGAAGCGGACGTCGTCGAAGATGTAGAACTCCGCCTCCGGTGCGAAGAACGCGGTGTCGGCGATCCCGGTTGACTTCAGGTACGCCTCGGCCTTGTTCGCCACCTGCCGCGGGTCGCGGCTGTACGGCTCGTGGGTGAACGGGTCGACGATCGCCATGTTGATGTTCAGCGTGAGCGCGTCGCGGAACGGGTCGATGTAGGCCGTCGTGGGGTCCGGGATCAGCTTCATGTCAGACTCATTGATCGTCTGGAAGCCGCGGATCGACGAGCCGTCGAACATCTGGCCGTCGGTGAAGAAGTCCTCGCCCAGCGAGGCAGCGGGCACGTTGAAGTGCTGCATGACACCAGGCAAGTCGCAGAACCGGACATCGACGAACTTGACGTCGTTGTCCTTGAGGTAGGCAAGTACCTCATCAGTGCTCTTGAACATTCATCCTCCGACGCTCGTCCTGAGCTCGGGTCCGGCGCTGGTCAGCCGGACCTCATTGCCACCGAACCTAGCCGGTGAGGGTTCCGGCGGCGTCTCGTGGTTGTTTCGCAACAGTTACGCACGTGACTCATTCACATGTCCGAAACCTCGCAGGGGCGTCGACCTCCTGGCGGAACGTCGGGGCACCAAGCGGTCACCGGTCGTAGCCTTGGTACGTGGCCCGGGAAACGCGACAAGCGGCTGGCTCGTGGTTGGAAGGCCCGGCGTTCCAGCGGACCGAGCCACGCGGCGGTCGGCTGGGTCTTCCGGCGGACGGCCCCGGTTCGCTGGCGACGCCGGGAGCCCGCGTCGCGGCGTTCGTCATTGACGGTGTCGTCGCCAACCTGCTCGCCGGAGTGCCGTACCTGTTTGGCGTCTCCTACGGTCCGGGGGAGCGGGGCTACGTGGTGTTGGCCGCCTTCCTGCTCCAGGAGTTCCTCCTCGTGAGCGCGACCGGGGCGAGCATCGGCAAGCAGCTCTGCGGGATCCGGGTCGTCCGCGCCGACGGGGGACGCCTCCCCTGGCCATGGGTGCTGGTCCGGACCGTGCTCCTGGGGTTCCTGGTGCCGGCAGTGATCTGGGACCGGGATGGTCGCGGTCTGCACGACCGAGCGGCCGGCGCGTTGACCCTGCGGGTCGGCAAGGCTCCGGTCGGTGCCTCGGCAGCCCGCGGGACGACGACGTCGGCAGCAGAGCCGGGCCAGCCCGGCGACAAGAGCCACCTAGACGTCAAGCCGGGTCAGCGGACCGACAAGCCGGGTCAGCGGACCGACAAGCCGGGTCAGCGCTCGGCAGCCAAGCGTCCGCCGCAGCGACGGAAGAGGCGTCGCTGACGGGCTGAGGTCGCTGACGGGCAGAGTTCGCCTGGCTGCTGTCAGCGCATCCGGCCGCTTCGCGGAACGTTCTTCGGGATCGGCCCCTTCGGAAGCGGCATCGCCACCCCGCCCAGCGCCTTCAGCCGTCGGTCGAGAGCGTTGACCTGGTCCTTCTTGAGCACCCGTGGCTTGCGCATCAGCGTGTTCTGCAGCTTGGGCAGCGGAATCTCGCCCGGCCCGTTACCGACGATGATGTCGTGCAGGGGCGCGTCGCCGATGACCTTCTTGACCCGACGCACCTCCGCGCCGAGCAGGTCACGGGGGCCACGCCCGCGTCCCTCGGCGATCAGGACGACGCCGGCGCGGCAGACCACCCGTGAGACCAGGTCCTGGTTCCGGTTGACCTGAACCGGGGCGGTGAGCCGCCAGTCGCCGCGCATCCGCTCGATGACACCGGCCGCGGCGCCTGGCTTGCCCTCGATCTCGGCGTAGGCGGTGCGCTGGACGCGGCGACTGAAGGTGTTCAGCGCGATGAACATGCCGACGAGTAGGCCGAACAGCACGAACAGCGCGATGTGCCCGAGCAGCAGCCCGAGCAGGATGCCGACGACCAGCGGGGCGAGCAGCGACAGCAGCAGCCACGGCACGATCTTCGGGTCGCGCTTCCGCGTCATCGTGAAGACGGCATAGACCTGCTTGAGGCGCTGCCCGCGCGGGGTCTTCTCCTTTTCCGGACCGCCCTTGGCGCCACGAGCCGGAGCGGGGCCTGCCTTTGAGCGTCGTTGCTTGTCGGGCGGCGTTCCTGCGGCGTTCCCTCGGGCATTCGCTGCCGGCGCCGCTGAAGTCTTCCGTCTCAGCGCCATGTCTCACAGAATATCTGTGGGTGCGGAACGGCCGTTGCGGCGGCAGTTTGCCGAGGACCCGGCAGTAGGATTTCGCCACCAGCTCTCCCGGTGGGCGGAAGGGCACGGATCCGAGTTCTCGGACCGCTATCTCGAACGGGAGGCCGGCATGGGCGTCGCCCTGACCAAGGGTGGAAACGTATCGCTGTCCAAGAGCGCGCCGAACCTCACCGCGATCACGGTGGGACTCGGTTGGGACGCCCGTTCGACCACGGGTGCCGACTTCGACCTCGACGCGAGCGCCCTGCTCCTCGGTGAGAACGGCCGGGTTCTGTCCGACTCGCACTTCGTTTTCTTCAACAACCTGCGCAGCCCGGACGGTTCGGTCGAGCACACCGGTGACAACCTCACCGGTGAGGGCGAAGGCGACGACGAAACCATCCTGATCAACTTGGCGATGGTGCCGCCGCAGGTGGACCGGGTTGTCTTCCCTGTGTCGATCTACGAGGCGGACGTGCGGGGGCAGAGCTTCGGCCAGGTCAGCAATGCGTACATCCGCATCCTGAACCAGGCCGACAACAACGAACTCGCCCGCTACGACCTGTCCGAGGACGCGTCCAGTGAGACCGCGATGATCTTCGGCGAGGTCTACCGGCGCAACGGTGAGTGGAAGTTCCGCGCCGTCGGGCAGGGCTACGCGTCGGGGCTGCGCGGCATCGCCGTGGACTTCGGCGTCAACGTCGGCTGATCGGTCTACGTCGGCTGATCGGTCTATGTCGGCTGATCGGTCCCGGCGCCTGATCGCTGCGTCGGTCCGTGGCGGCGGTCCTCGGTCAGGCTCGCGGTCAAGGCCGTCAACAGGCTCAGGGCCTGCGCGGCGTCGACGGGAGCGAAGAACGTCCGGTCGACGGATTCGACGACGGTGATCGCGCGCGGTGCGAGTCCTGCCCCCCGGTCGGTCACGCGCAGGCGCCGGGCACGGGCATCCGTCGGGTCGACGGTCCGCTCGAGCAGGCCGAGCTGCTCGAGTGCGCGCAGTACCTCCGACGTCATCTTCACGTCCGTTCCGGCCCGGCCGGCCACCTCGACCTGGCTGGGAAGACGGCCGTGCGTGTTTTCCCACCACGTCACCGCCAGAAGCACGAACTGGACGTGCGTGAGGCCGAGCGGACCCAGGGCGGCGGTGACGCGCCGCTGCCAGGCGAGCGTGACCCGCCACAGTTGCAGTCCCGGGCTCGTGCCCGGTGTCAGCATCGGCTCGGCGGGCCGACTCACGTCGACGCGGCGGCGGCCACCAGGCCGGCGATTGTCTCGGGGAAGTCGGACGAGACGGCATCCCCGATCTCCGCGAGCACGGCATCAGGGGCCTCGCCGGTGATCGAGACCGCGTAGACGACACGGGTCTGACCGGAGTCGGAGTCGATCTCGAGTCGGTGGTCGGTGCGGACGGTGATGCCATCGACCTCTGCCTCGTCGACGAATTGCCGGCCCGCTGTCACCTCGGTGAGGCGTAGCGGGATCACGTCGCCGGACGCGGTCTGCATCCGGATCGTCGAACCGGCCTCGAACGGTCCGTCGATCTCGGCAGTGGTGACGTCCGGGTTCCAGGCCGACCAACTCGCCACGTCGGACATCAACTGCCAGACGCGTTCGGTCGGGGCGGGCGTCTCGTCGCGGTGCTCAGCGCTCCACATTGCCGTCTCCTTCGGTAAGGCTGTGCACGGATGATCGGTGCACAGACTAAAACGAGTTGGTGGCCGGAGCAAGTGCGTCCTGCTCGCGTTCGACGGATAAGCGCGCCATGCTGAACGGGACCTGCGCCCGGCCGGAACCGGGCGTCGGCGCTGTTCGTCAACAGAGGCGGCAGCTGACCGCGCAGAAGGGTGATCCCATGACGACAGGTCCCGGTGGGGGCGTCTCGCTCAACAAGTTGACGTTGACGAAGTCGGCACCGTCGGTGTCGCTGTCCAAGCAGGGCGGGGTCGGCGGTCGGTTGCGGGTCAACCTCAACTGGAACGCCCGTCCGCAGGGTGGCGGCGGCGGCTTCTTCAAGCGGCTGACCGGCGGTAGTGGTGCGATCGACCTCGACCTCGGCTGCCTCTACGAACTTGCGGACGGCAGCAAAGGCGTGGTTCAGGCGCTGGGCAACGCGTTCGGCGCGCTCGACCGCCCGCCCTTCATCCAGCTCGACGCGGACGACCGCAGTGGCTCGAGCACCGGTGGCGAGAACCTGTTCATCAACCTCGATCAGGCGCGCAACATCCGCCGCATCCTCGTCTTCGCGTTCATCTACGAAGGTGTCCCGGCATGGGACCAGGCCGATGGCGTCGTCACGCTGTTCCCGGCGTCCGGTCAGCCGATCGAGGTGCGGCTCGACGAGAACGCGGGCGGGGCACGCAGCTGTGCCATCGCCCTCATCGATAACTCACAGGGTGACTTCCACATCCAACGCGAAGTGCGGTACATCACCGGCGCGCAGGACGCCCTGGACCGTGCCTACGGGTGGGGCATGAACTGGGAGGCTGGCCGCAAGTAGCCGGGTCGACCCCGCTCGACCCCGCAGTGGCAGACCGTCGGGTGGCCGGAGCCGCCCGGCGCTCTGCCGCTTGTGCTCGCGGTCTGCCGCCTGGGACTCAGACGGCTGCCGGGCTCTCCTGCCCACGCCGGGCGAGTGCCTGCTGGTACAGGCGTCCCGCGCGGTAGGAGGAGCGGACGAGCGGTCCGCTCATCACCCCGGCGAAGCCGATCTCCTCGGCCTCCTCACCGAGCTCGGCGAACTCCTGCGGTTTGACCCAGCGATCCACCGGGTGGTGCCGCACGGTCGGGCGCAGGTACTGCGTGATGGTCAGCAGGTCGCAGCCGGCCTCGTGCAGATCGGCCATTGCCTCGGAGATCTCGTCCCGGGTCTCGCCCATGCCGAGGATGAGGTTGCTCTTGGTGACCATGCCGGCCCGGCGCGCCTGGGTGAGCACGTCGAGGGAGCGTTCGTAGCGGAAGCCGGGCCGGATCGCGCGGAAGATCCGCGGCACCGTCTCCAGGTTGTGCGCGAGCACCTCGGGTGCCGCGTCGAACACCTGTCCGAGCAGCTCGGGGTTGGCGGAGAAGTCGGGGATCAGCAGTTCGACGCCGCAGCCGGGTAGGGCCGCGTGGATCGCTCGTACGGTCTCGGCGTAGAGCCAGGCGCCCTCGTCGGGCAGGTCGTCCCGGGCCACGCCGGTGACCGTCGCGTAGCGGAGGCCCATCGTCGCGACCGACTCGGCGACCCGGCGGGGCTCGTCCCGGTCGAGGGGCTGCGGCTTGCCCGTGTCGATCTGGCAGAAGTCGCAGCGCCGGGTGCAGGCGTCGCCGCCGATGAGGAAGGTCGCCTCGCGGTCCTCCCAGCACTCGAAGATGTTGGGACAGCCCGCTTCCTCGCAGACCGTGTGCAGGCCCTCGCGCTTCACCAAGCTCTTCAGCTCGGTGTACTCCGGGCCGGTCTTCAACTTCGTCCGGATCCACGGCGGCTTGCGTTCGATCGGGGTCGCGCTGTTGCGCGCCTCGAGACGCAGCATTCGGCGTCCGTCGGGGGCGACGGCAGTCATCTCAGGCGGCTCCGGTCAACTGGTCGGCTCGGTCCGTGAACGCGGTGAGCCCGCGCAGGACACACCGCTCCACGACAGCAACAGCGTCGGACACCGTCACGGTCTTCCCCAGCTCCGCGGAGAGGCTGGTCACCCCTGCGTCGGCGATCCCGCAGGGCACGATCGCCCCGAATGCGCCGAGGTCGGGATCGCAGTTGAGGGCGAAGCCGTGCATGCTCACACCGCGGGTCACCCGGACGCCGATCGCCGCGACCTTCCGCTGGCCATCCGGAGTCCAGACCCCGGATCGGCCCTCGACCCGCCGGGTGTCGAGCCCCAGTGCGGCGCACGCCTCGATCAGCGCGCCCTCGACCGCACGGACGTAGGCCACGACGTCGAACGGTTGCGGCAGCCGGAGGATCGGATAGCCGACGAGCTGGCCCGGCCCGTGCCAGGTGATCTTCCCGCCGCGGTCGACGTCGATGACCGGTGTGCCGTCGAAAGGACGCTCCTCCGGCAGGGTCCGCCGGCCGGCGGTGTACACGCTCGGGTGCTCGAGAAGCAGCAGGGTGTCGCCGCGGAGGTCGTCGGCACGCTCGACGGCCAGGGTGCGCTGGAGCTCCCATGCCTGCTCGTACGGCAGGACGCCGAACCGCTGGATCTCCACGCTTCGAGGCTACGCCGCGGCACTCCGACGGGCGATCGGGCGGACGGTTGTCCACAGGTCCCGAGGAGCGGATCGGTGCAGCGGCCTAGCGTCCGTGGCCATGCGGACCACCCCAGCTGGAGCTAACGTCGAAGCGGCGCCACCGGCCGAACTCGAGATCCTGGGACCGGCGACGGATCGGGGGAGTGGGACGGTCCTGCACGGACGGCAGGGCGGGCGTCGGGTGCTCGTACGCCGCGTGCCGGCGGGACCGGACGCCAGGTCGCGGAGCCACGCCGCGCTCCTGGCGCGACGGCTGCTGGAGGTCGATCACCCGGGCCTCCTGCCGGTACGCGCGGTGCTGTCCGACTGGCGCTGGCTCGACCTGGTCTACGAGGACCTGGTCTACGACGACCAGCAGGGCGAGACGTCGCTGGCCGCGCTCGGCAGGACGCGGCGGCTGGCGGCCGGGGAAGTGGTCTCCGTCGGCCTCGCCGTCGCCGAGAGCCTGCTCTGCCTGCACGACGTCGGGCTCTCTCACGGCCGACTTTCCGCCGCTGACGTGCTGCTCCGTCCGGACGGGGAAGTGCTGCTCACCGGGTACGGCGTCGCCGCGGTGCTGGGCTCGGCCGGGTCGGTCGAGGACGACGTCCGCGACCTGGTGGCCCTGCTGCTGCTCAGCCTGGACGACACCGCGGGCGCTCTGCGGCGGAGCCTGGAGCCGCTGGCCCGGTCCGACCAGGGGCGCGCCGACGTGTTGATCTCCGTCCTGCACCAGTCGTCGTTCCCGCCCATGCCGGTGCGCATTGCTGAACCGGCCGGCCGGATAGGCGGGCTGCCGGTGCCGCGCCCGCCGCGTCGGTCCAGCAGCGTGGAGCGGCTGAAGCAGAGCTTGCGACGCCTGCTGCCAGCGCCGCGGCTCGGGTGGCGATTCCTTGGCGGAGTCCTGCCGGCGGCCCTTGGAGTGCTGCTGCTCGCGGGCTGGCTCGGCGCCTCGCTGCAGACGCCGGCACCGGACGAGCCGGTCACCGCCCAGCCGGCACCCGGGCCGGGTCGGTCGTCGCCTGCCCCGGCTGCCCCGCCTGCCCCGACAGCTCCGCCTGTCCCGCCTGCCCCGACAGCTCCGCCTGCCCCGACAGCTCCGCCTGCCCCGGCGGCCCCGACAGCTCCGCCGGCGGTGCGGCATCCGGCGCCGACGGATTGGCGGTCTGTGCTCGCCGAGCTGAACACCGCCCGCGGCCTCGTGCTCGGCGCGGCGGACGAGCGTCGGCTCGCCACCGTCGACGCGCCCGGGAGCAGCGCCTACGCCGCAGACCTCGCACTTGTCCGGGCGCTCGCAGCCCGCGACGCCGTGGGTCGGAATGTCCGTACCGACGTCGTCTCGGTCACGGCGCGCTCGGTCGGCACCGAGCGCGCGGACCTGACCGTGGTCGATGTTCTGCGGCCCTACACCATCGAGGCGGTCCGCGGCCCGCGGCGCGGGACGGTGCTGCAACGTCGGCTGGGCCGGTCGGCCCGCACGACGACGGTGGTCCTGGTTCGGGTATCCGGCGCCTGGCGGGTCGCGGAGGTCCAGCCGGGGTGACGAACGGGTCGGCAGGAATCAGCCGGCGAGGGCGATCTGCAGCCCCTCGTCCAGCGTCCGGGCGCCAAAGGTGAAGCCCGCTTCCTCGAGCACCCGCGGCCGGATGCGCTGGCCGATAAGCAGCCCCTCGTCCGCGAAGTCGTTGAGGGCGAGCCGGAGCGCAAAGCCCGGGACCACCCACGGCATCGGCCGGTGCAGCGCGCCGGCGAGGGCTCGGCCGAACGCCTTCTGGGTCACCGGCTCCGGTGCGACCAGGTTGACCGGGCCGGAGACGTCCGCGTCGAGCAGGAAGCGGATGGCGGCGATCTCGTCGTCCAGGGTGATCCAGCTCTGCCACTGCTCGCCGGTGCCGATGCGGGCACCGAGGCCGAACTTCCAGGCCAGGCGCTGCGGCGGCAGGATGCCACCCTTGCCGGACAGGACGAGCCCGGTCCGGATCGTGGCCACCCGGATCCCGCCGTCGCGTGCGGGCTGAGTCGCTGCCTCCCACTGCCGGACGACCTCCGCGAGGAACCCCTCGCCCTGCGGACCCGACTCGTCGCGCACCGTGTCCTTGGTGTCGCCGTAGAAGCCGATCGCGCTGCCGGAGATCAGCACTCGCGGACGTGGCTCAAGAGCGGCCAGCGTGGTCGCGAGGAGACGCGTCCCGGAGACCCGGCTGTCGAGGATCTTCTGCTTGTACGACGCCGACCAACGCCGGCCCACCGTCGCCCCCGCGAGGTGCACGGCAGCGTCGACGCCCGCCAGCTCGCCGGCGTCGAGCTGCCCGCGCGCCGGGTCCCATCGGATCTCGTCCGGCGCCTCGGGCTGACGGCGGACGAGCTTCAGGACCTCGGGCCCGTCGATCAGGAGGGCAGGCACTAGCGCTGATCCGATGAGCCCAGAGGCTCCCGTGACTGCGATCTTCACAAGCCGGTCCGTGCCCCGGAAGCAGGGACATCGAACGTGACGACCGGCTCTTGCCCGGGTTGCCGCCGGCGCCGGCGCTCGGCCTGTCGATCAGTACGGATCTTCAGCCTGTTTGCGCAGGTCACCGTGCGAAGATCCGCACTGATCAACTCGGCAGCAGGCTAGAGGCCGAGGTCGCTCTCGAAGGCGCCCTCCTCGAGCCGCTCCCTGATGGAGTTCAGGAAGCGGGCCGCGTCGGCCCCGTCGACGATCCGGTGGTCGTAGCTCAGGGCCAGGTAGATCGTCGAGCGGACGGCAATCACCTCGCCGAGGTCGGGCTCATCGATGACGGCAGGCCGCTTGACGACGGTCCCGGTGCCAAGGATGCCGACCTGCGGCTGGTTGATGATCGGTGTGTCGAACAGGGCCCCGCGGCTTCCCGTGTTAGTCAGCGTGAAGGTGCCGCCGCCGAGCTCGTCCGGCGTCACCTCGTTGCTGCGGGTGCGGGTGGCGATGTCGGAGATCTTGCGCGCCATGCCGCCGAGGTTCAGGTCCCCGGCGTCGTGGATGACCGGCACGAGAAGGCCGCGCTCGGTGTCCACGGCGATGCCGAGGTGCTCGGCGTCGTGGTAAGTGACGGTGCCCGCGTCGAGGTCGATGCTCGAGTTGACCTTCGGGTGCTGCTTGAGCGCCTCGCAGGTGGCCACCGCGAAGAACGGCAGGAACGAGAGCGAGACCCCCTCGCGGGCGGCAAAGCTGTCCTTGACCTGGGCGCGGAGCCGGGCGATCTTCGTGACGTCGACCTCGACGACGGTGGTGAGCTGCGCGCTGACCTGCAGCGACTCGACCATTCGCTTGGCGATGACCGAACGGAGCCGGGAGATCTTCTCGGTCCGGCCGCGCACCGAGGTGTGCGGGGCGGCGACGGCCGGCTCGGAGGACTTCACGTCCGCCGGCGGCGCGCTGGACTGCTTCGCCTCCGGCTGCTTGATGCTGCCCAAGTCACCACTCGGCTCGCTGTCCTTGGTCTGCTGGGTGTCCTCGCCCTGGGAGGTCGCAGCGCCGCCGGACTTCCCGCCGTCGGCTGCTGCATCGAGGACGTCCTGCTTCCGGATCCGTCCACCGACGCCGGTGCCGGACAGCGACGCGAGGTCCACCCCGTGCTCGGCGGCGAGGCGACGGACCAGCGGGGTCACGTACGGGGCCTCACCATCGGACTGCTCCGACGACGGGGGCTGAGCGGACTGAGACGACTGAGAAGGGGACGACTGCGACTGCTGCTGGGGCTCCGACTGCTGCGCCTTCGCGGGCTCCGGCTCGGACTTCGTCGCGGGCTCCGGCTCGGACTTCGTCTCGGGCTCGGGCTCGGGCTCGGGCTCGGGCTCCGGCTCCGGCTCCGGCTCCGGCTCTTCCTCGGCCGCTGGCTCCTGGGCAGAGGACTCCGAACTCGCTTGCTCGTCACCGCCGCCGGAGGAGTCGCTGTCGCCGATCACTGCCAGCTCGACGCCGACCTCGACGGTCTCGTCCTCCTGGACCTTGATCGACTGCAGGACGCCGGAGGCCGGAGCCGGGATCTCGGTGTCGACCTTGTCGGTACTGACCTCGAGCAACGGCTCGTCGGCCTCGACCTGCTCGCCCTCCTGCTTGAGCCAACGCGTGACGGTTCCCTCGGAGACGCTCTCTCCAAGGCGCGGCATGGTGACGGAAACCGCCATGGGTCCAGATGCTCCTCTGTTGCCGTTCAAGCTCGGGTGTTGCCGTTGGTGCTGGGGTGTTGGGGTGTTGCCGTTAATGCTCGGGCCCTGGGCTCGCGCGGGGGACGTGCTCGGCCTACCCCGAGCGGTGCCGGTTCAGCACCACCCGGAACGGCCGGGTCGGTCAGCTGTGGCTGTGCAGCGGCTTACCGGCCAGCGCCAGGTGGGCCTCGCCGATCGCCTCTGACAGCGTGGGGTGCGGGTGGATCAGGGGTGCGACGTCATCCGCCGTCGCCTCCCAGTTGACGATCAGCTGGGCTTCGGCGACGAGGTCACCGACGCGCTCGCCGACCATGTGGACGCCGAGGACCGGGCCGTCCTTCGCGGCGACGAGCGACACCGAGCCGGCGGTCTGGATGATCTGCGCCCGGCCGTTGCCGGCGAAGTCGTAGGACGCCGTGGCGACGTCGTACCCCCGCTCCTTCGCCTGCTTGCTGGTCAGGCCCACCGACGCGACCTCGGGGTGCGAGTAGGTGACGCGCGGGACCCCGTCGTAATCGATCGGGACGACTCGCTCACCGGCTAGCCGCTCGGCGACCAGGATTCCTTCACCGAACCCGACGTGGGCGAGCTGCAGCCCCGGCCGGAGGTCGCCGATGGCCGAAATCGTGGGCACGTTGGTCTGGCAGTACGCGTCGACCTTGACGTAGCCGCGGTCGACCTCGACGCCGTTCTCCTCGTAGCCGAGGTCCTTGGACACCGGCCCGCGGCCGACGGCGACGAACAGAAGCTCGGCCTCGGCCGACTTCCCGTTCTCCAACGTGACCTTCACGCCGTCACCCGAGGTGTCGACGTCGCTCACCTTCGTGCCGAGGAACGAGGTGATGCCGGCCCGCCGGAACGCCCGCTCGAGGAGCTTGGACGACGACTCCTCCTCGGTCGGCACCAGGTGCGGCAGGGCCTCGACGATCGTCACGTCCGCGCCGAACGAGTTCCAGACCGAGGCGAACTCGCAACCGATGGCGCCCGCGCCGAGGACGATGACCGACTTCGGCACCCGGTCCAGCTTCAGGGCATGCTCGCTGCCGAGCACCCGCTCGCCGTCGATCGTGATGCCCGGCAGGGACTTCGACTCGGAGCCGGTCGCGAGGATCACGTGCTTCGCCTCGATGGTGCGGTCGCCCACCTGCACCGAGGTCTGGCTCGCGAGCCGTCCCTCACCCTCGACGACCTCGATTTTGCGCGACTTCACGAGACCGGTGAGGCCCTTGTACATCTTGTTGACGACGTTGTCCTTGTAGGAGTTGACGCCGTCCATGTCGATGCCGTCGAACGAGGACTTGACCCCGATCTTCGTGCCGTTGCGCGCGCTGTCGGCGACCTCGGCCGCGTGCAGCAGAGCCTTGGTGGGGATGCAGCCGCGGTGCAGACAGGTGCCACCGACCTTGTCCCGCTCGACCATCACCACGCTCATGCCGAGTTCGGCGGCGCGCAGGGCAGCGGCATAGCCGCCGCTCCCGGCTCCGAGGATGACGAGGTCGACCGGATCTGACACCAGCTGTCTCCTTCGCAGGCGCGGTGGGAGTGTTCGGTGTCTAGTTTTCCACGTCTGCCAAGTAGCAGCGTCAGTGCGGCCCCACGAGGCGGCCACCGGGCCGGCTCAGCCCGTCTGCCGTTCCAGCAGGGTCACCAGAGCGCGCACCGCGACGCCGGTCGCGCCTTTCGGCGTGTAGCCGTACGGCTCGCGCGGGTTCCAGGACGGGCCGGCGATGTCCAGGTGTGCCCACGGCAAGCCGTGCGGGACGAAGGCCGCGAGGTAGTGCCCGGCGGTCAGCATGCCGCCGTCCCGGCTGCCGCCCGCCGGAACGTTGGCGAGGTCGGCGATCGGCGAATCGAGCCCCTTGCGCAGCTCCTTCGGCAGCGGCATGGGCCACGCGTCCTCGCCGGCCTGCGCGCAGGCGCTCGCGACCTCGGCCCGCCAGTCGTCGTCGTT
Source organism: Frankiaceae bacterium (assembly GCA_035468175.1). Taxonomy (GTDB): domain Bacteria; phylum Actinomycetota; class Actinomycetes; order Frankiales; family Frankiaceae; genus JAVEDQ01. Next base: position 13,161 of record DATITC010000193.1, read on the forward strand.
CGCCATGATCCCGGTCGTCCGCATGCCGAGCGCGACGATCTGCGCGCCGGTCAGGGTTGCCACGTCGACCATCGCGTCCGGCTCCTCCTCGGCGGCGCGGACCAGGGCGTCGGCGAGGACGAGCCGGCCCTCGGCGTCGGTGTTCAGCACCTCGACCCGCTTGCCGCCGTACTGGGTCAGCACGTCGCCCGGGCGTTGAGCCGAGCCGCCGGGCAGGTTCTCGGCCAACGGCAGCCAACCCGTCACGTTCACCGGCAGCTCCAGCCGGGCGGCGGCGAGCACGGTCGCGAGCACCGCGGCGGCCCCGGCCATGTCGGTCTTCATCCACTCCATCGACGTGGCGGGCTTCAGGGACAGGCCGCCCGAGTCGAACGTGATGCCCTTGCCGACCAGGGCGACGGTCTTGGTCGCGGACTCCGGCCGCCAGGTCAGGCGGACCAGGCGAGGCGGGCGGGACGAGCCCTTCCCGACGCCGAGAATGCCGCCGAAGCCCTGCTCGGTGAGCGCGTCCACGTCCCAGATCTCCGCGCCGACCCCGACCACGGCCGCATCGGCGCGGGCCCGCTCGGCCAGGTCGCAGGGGGCCAGGTCCCCGGGCGGGGTGTTGACGAGGTCCCGGGCCAACGCCACCGAACGCACCACCACCTCGGCCCGCTGCACGGCTGCCGCGGCACCATGGTCGCCAGCGGCGTCGTCCCCGTCGGACTCGATACCGAGCAGCACGACGTCCTGCACGGGCGTGCGTTTCGGGTCCGTCTCCCGGTAACCCTCGAAGCTGTAGGCACCGAGCAGCGCGCCTTCGGCCAGGGGGCCGGCCGGGCCGTTCACCGCGACGGCGACGCGGGTGCGGCCGGCGGCCGCGCGGACGGCCACACCGAGGGCCCGGCGGAACGTCTCGTCGTCCGGCTCGGTGCTGCCGACACCGACAGCGAGGACGAGGGTCGCGTCGAGCGACTCGGGAGCCGGTAGCCGGGCGAGGTCGCCCTCCTTGCCGGTGGCCCCGACAGCGGCGAGCGCCGAAGTGAGGGTGCTGCCGAACGCGTCGTCGACCACGGACGACCCTCCGAGCAGGACCGGGCCGTCGTCACCGGGTGCCGTCGCGATCACGACGACGTCCGCGTTGACCTCGGAAAGCGGCTGCGTGGAGAGGGTCAGATCGGTCATGACGGCAGCCTATGGCTCCGGTGTTCGACGACCATTCCCGCGGGCTCCGAGGGCCGCGGCGCAGGCTTCGGGCGACCGCCCGGGCGGTCCCCGCCCGCTGCACAGTAGGTTCAGCCGCCATGGACGACCTGATCCGCTCCCCATTGCATAACCGGCACGTCGCGCTCGGGGCGAAGCTCGCCCCGTTTGGTGGCTGGGAGATGCCGCTGTCCTACGCCGGGACGGTCGAGGAGCACACCGCCGTGCGCACCGACGTCGGCATTTTCGACGTGAGCCATCTCGGCAAGGGACGGGTGAGCGGCCGACGAGCGCGCGAGTACGTCAACTCCACGCTGACCAACGATCTCGGCCGGATCGAGCCGGGCCAGGCCCAGTACACGCTCTGCTGCGACGAGCAGGGGGGAGTGGTCGATGACCTGATCGCCTACCTGCACAGCGACGACGACGTCTTCCTCATACCGAACGCGGCCAACACGGCCGAGGTGGTGCAGCGGCTCGCGGCGGCGGCACCGGCCGGGATCGAGGTGACCGACCTGCACCGCTCGCTCGCCGTGCTCGCCGTGCAGGGGCCGCGCAGCGCGGAGCTTCTGGCGGGCCTCGGCTTCCCGACCGGGGGCGAGTACATGTCGTTCGAACCGGCCGAGTGGCACGGCCGGCCGGTCATCGTCTGCCGTTCCGGCTACACCGGCGAGCGGGGCTTCGAGCTGCTGCCCCGGTGGGAGGACGCGGGCGAAGTCTGGGACGCCGTGCTCGCCGCCGGTGCCACGCCCTGCGGCCTCGCTGCCCGGGACACGCTCCGCACGGAGATGGGCTATCCGCTCCACGGGCAGGACTTGTCGATGGAGATCACGCCGGTTCAGGCGCGACTCGGCTGGGCGGTCGGGTGGGAAAAGCCGCACTTCTGGGGACGGGACGCGCTGCTCCGCGAGCGGGCCGACGGCCCGAAACGTCGGCTGTGGGGGCTGAAGGCCCGGGAGCGGGCCATCCCGCGGCACGACATGCGCGTGCTCTCCGGCCATGGTGTGCCCGTCGGCGTGGTCACCAGCGGCACCTTCTCACCGACGCTCCGGACCGGGATCGCCCTCGCCCTGCTCGACCGGGGGGTGTCCGAAGGCGACGTGGTCACCGTGGACATCCGCGGTCGGGCCGCCGCGATGCAGGTGGTCAAGCCGCCTTTCGTCGAGGCCAAGACCCGCTGACGGGGGTTTTCGTCCTCTGGTTCAGGCCGCCGCGCTGGCTCAGCCCGGCCCGGCGTCCGGGTGTTCTCCCGCCCAGGTCTCGGCGCGGTCCCGGCCCAGCTCCTTGCTGCGGTAGAGCGCTTCGTCCGCGCCCAGCTGCATGGAACGGCGCGGCGTCCGGTCGCTGTCGCTGATGCCGACGCTCAAGGTCGCGGGCATGTCCAGCGCTGCGGTGGCCGCGGCGAAATCAAGAGCGATTCGATGGGCGACGCTCTCGGCGCCGTACTGGTCCGCGTGCGTGAGAGCGAGTGCGAACTCGTCCCCGCCGAGCCGCCCCGGGATGTCCTCGGCGCGGCAGGACTCGCTCATCGCGGTCGCCAGCACCTGCAGGACGCGGTCGCCGGCCGAATGGCCGAAGGTGTCGTTGATCGACTTTAAGAAGTCGATGTCGATCAGCAGCAGTGCGACGGGATAGTCGTGCCGGCTGGACCGGGCCTGTTCCTCCTCGTACCGAGCCATGAACCCCCGGCGGTTCGCCAGGCCGGTGAGCGGATCGGTGACCGCGAGCAGCTCGGCATGCTCGGCGCGTTGCCGGGCCGCGGTCCCGGCCCCCGCGAGCTCCAGCTGGCAGGCCGTCGCCTGGGCGATGAGGTTCATCGTCGCCATGTCGGCCTCGGACAGCTCGACGGAGCGGCGGCTCGCGCCGCAGACGGTGCCGATCACCTGATCCCTGAGGTCCAGCACCGGTATCGCGAAGAAGGTCTGCATGCCGACTGCGACGGCGCCCACACTGTCCGGGAAATCGTCGGGCACGCGGTCGGTGTGGTCCTTGCCGGTCAGCAACGACCATCGGCACATGGAGTCGGACCAGTCAACGGTCGAGCCCTCGGCCACCTCCAGCTCGGACGCGTTGAGCGCGAACGACACCGTCTGCTGCTGAGCCACCCAGTCGATCTGGGTCAGGAACGTCGTCTCCAGCCCGGTGATGCGCTGCATCAGCTCGAGCAGCGGCCGTACCAACCGTTCGAGATCGGACGGCGGCTCGCGGAGCGGATCCTCCGTCGGGCTGGGGGCTTCCTGCAGCGAGGTCACACGCTCGTATCGGCACCGGATGCGGCCGAATGGAGTTCTCGGAGGTCAGTCAGCTTCGGAGTCGGTCAGCTGAGGAAGCGCGGTACCCGGAACGCCATCAGCAGCATCGTCGTGGTGGTCGCGATCTCCACCAGCGCGCCGAGGACGTCGCCGTTCAGCCCGCCGAGCTTCCGGACCGCCAGCCGGCGCAGTCCTGCCGCCACGAGCAAGCCGAGCAGCAGCGCGAGCACGGCATGGCCGCTCTCGCCGAACCGTCCCCCGTGGTAGTCGAGGCGGCCGGCGAGGATGGCGACCGCGATTCCCAGCAGCAATGCGCTCAGCGCACGCGCCCGCGGAACGGTCCGCACGACGAGGGCGCCGAGCGCCTCGGGCCGAGCTGGTCCGATTCTGGCCGCGCAGGCGAGCGTCACGGCCAACCGCCCGGTCAGCACCGCCACGATCATCGTCACAGTTCCGTGGTGACGTGCGATCGCCAAGGTCAGCGCCCAGGTCTGAATCGCCAGAACGAAGAACAGCGCGAGGACGGCGAACGCGCCGACCGTCGACTGGCGCATGACCTCCAGCGTGCCCGCCGCGTCCCGACGGGCCCCGAAGCCGTCGGCCAGGTCGGCAAGGCCGTCGAGGTGCAGGCCGCCGGTGACGACCGCCAGCGCGGCGAGCCCCACCAGGGCCGGCAACGGGCTGTCCGACGGGCTCCCGAGCCACATCCGCACGCCGAAGACCACCAGGGCGGCACCGATGCCGAGGCCGAGGCCGACCAGCGGCGCGAACGTCATCGCCCAGCCGGCCCGACGTCGATCGACGTCCGGCGGTCCGTTGACCGGCAGGATGGTCAGCAGGCTGATCGCGAGACGAAGGCTCGCAATCACCCGCCGCTCCCGCCCGCGGGCGCCTCAGCCGCGGGCGCCCCGCGCGCGAGCGCCCCGGCCGCGTCGATCGCCGCCTCCAGCACCGGGAGCGCCAGAAGCGCCGCGGTGCCGTCGCCGGTCCGGACGCCGAGATCCAGCAGGGGCCGGAGCCGCAGTTCGGTCAGCGCCGCCCCGGCCGCGGGTTCGGGAGAGGTGGTAGCCGCCGACCACCAGTGCCGGGAGCCGGGACTCAGTCGCTCGGCCGCGAGAGCCGCGGCGCAGGTGACGGTGCCGTCCAGCAGGACCGGAGTGCGGCGAACGGTCGCCTGCTGGAGCAGTCCGACCAGGACGGCGATCCGGCCTCCGCCGAGCAGCCGCAGCAGTTCGGCGTCGTCGGGTGCGGGGGTGGTCCGGGTGCGGCGCAGGGCGTCCCGGGTCGCCACGACTCGTCGGGTCCAGGCCCGGTCGGTGAGACCGCCGGCGCTGCCGGCGCCCGTGTCCGTCCCGATCATCGCCACCGGTTCCCGGCCCAGCAGGGCAGCCACGAGGGCCGTCGCGGCGGTGAGGTCCTCCTCGCGGGTGGCGCTGCCCAAACCGACCAGCAGCAGATCGGTGCCGGAGTCGGCCTCCTCGGCGGCGACGAAGCGGCCGAGTTCGTGCGCCGCTT
>DATITC010000194.1:0-1924 GCA_035468175.1 Frankiaceae bacterium
GGGTCGTAGTCCTCCTTGAGCCGCTGGGTCATGTCCTGCAGGTCGGCCCACAGCTGGTGGATGGAGGGCCGGCCCCAGAACCAGTACCCGACGTAGACCTTCTCGATCGTCCGGTCCGGTCCGAGCACGAGCGTGTGCGGGACCGTGGCCGGGTGGTGCGGATCGGTGTACTCCTTGATGTCCAGCGTTCGCTGAACCTCAAACTGCTCGTCGCACAGGAAGGTCCAGTAGGCGCCTGTCGTGATCTTGAGCTTGTTGGTCTCGTGCGCGTTGTTGGGAAGGACCGTCACGAGCTGGGTGAACGCCACGGCGCACCATTGGTGAAACTGAACCAGCTCGCGGTGCTGCTGGCGCTCGCGGGGGCAGTGCTCACCGCGGCCGAGCTGCAGGACCATGAAGTCCCCGCCCTGGAGCTCAGACAGGCGGTGCCGTGTCCCCTGTTCGTCATCCAGCTCAAAGTCGGGGAGCACGGCTCCCACGTCCAGTCCCTGGCTCATGTGTATCTCCTCTGGTCAGATCGGGTCCCACGACCGGTCGGTGCTTGACCGGATGTCGTGGCTGCGGGCGGTTGCGTCGCGGTCATCGCGGGCGGATCCCGGGGATGGCGCACCGGATGCGGTAGACGCTGGTCAGGGCGGTGATGTAGAGGGTGCGGCCGTCCTCGTCGCCCCAGGCGAGGTTGTGCGGATTCTCCGGCAGGTGCAGCAGGCCGAGCTGGTCGCCCGCGGAGGAGAGGATCCAGATCCCGCCAGGGCCGCAGGCGTAGACGTTCCCCGCCTCGTCCACCTTGAGCCCGTCGAGCGCGTCCTCGCCTGGCGCCGAGGTCATGTCGTAGAACACGACCCCATCGGACAGCGAGCCGTCCGCCGCGACCTCATAGCGCATGATCACCTTGCGGTCCGGGTCCCAGTTGCCGACGTACAGGAACTTCTCGTCCGGCGAGAACGCAAGGCCGTTGGGGCCCTTCATGTCGTCGGTCTCCATCGTGATCGCGCCGTCGGCGGTAACTCGGAAGACGCCGCTGAAGGGGAGTTGCTTGTCCGGGTCCTCGTACACCCCCGGGAGACCGAACGGGGGATCGGTGAAGTACAGCGTCCCGTCGGAGCGGTACACGAGATCGTTGGGTGAGTTCAAGCGCCCGCCCTCGTGGGAGTCGGCGAGCACGGTGATGTTGCCGTGCGGCTCGACCCGGATCACACGGCGGTGGCCGTGCTGGCAGACGGTCAGCCGGCCTTCGCCGGGATCGAACGTGAGCCCGTTCGAGCCGGGCTGGTGGTAGCGGCCGATGTCCATTCCGGTGTAGCCGCTCTTGGACCGGAACACCGTGACCCTGCCCTCGGGCGACCAGCGATAGATCGCGTTGGTGTTCGGAGAGCTGAACAGCAGGGCCCCCTCGGGCGACCACACCGGGCCCTCGGTGAAGTCGAAGCCGCCGGCGATCCTCTCCAGCTGCGCCTCGCCGGGGAGCACCGCGTCGAGGCGTGCGTCGGTGCGGTCCACCTGCAGCTCGGCCGGTGCGCCCGCCCGCGCCCGCTGCGGCGCGTAGAGATCGAGTGTCGCCGTTCGCATCCAGATGTAGTTGTGCGGCGAGGTGGAGAGCGGCCCGTTGATCCCGAACACGGCGATCTGGAAGCGTTGACCGGGACGCGCGTCTTCGGTCAGCAGTACGCGGTTCGGGGCGTTGAAGCCGCCGATCACCGGCCCTCCGACATCGCCGAGCGCGTGCGGCAACTCGCCGTTGACCCACACCTCGGCGTGATCGTCGATCACCACCTCGAACACCACGCTCGCGCCGGTCGGATCGAACTCGCCGACGTGCTCCGGAATCGTTACGGCGATTCGGTACCAGTTAAAGCAGATCCGTCCCTGGCTGAGGCGAAGCTGGGTGTCAGGTGGCGCCAGCACGCGCCAGTCGGAGTCGTCG
>DATITC010000195.1:0-6780 GCA_035468175.1 Frankiaceae bacterium
CAACAGCTGACAGCAACACACCACACCCTGGGGAGGGCCAGCCATGCTGGCCCTCCCCGCGTGTGTTTGTCGGGCGGCGGCGAGACCACAACGGCACGCAGCCGTGGATGTCGGGACGCCGCTACGCCGTACCGGCTGGGCGACGCGTTAGGTCCGTCTGGAGCGGCCTGGGCGGTGGAGGTCAACGCTGCTCTGCCCTGCCGGCTGGGGTTAGTGTCCTGGGCCCATTGAGAGGGCCTGAGCGGCTGCCGCGTCCCTTGCAACGGCGGGAGGTTTACGGGTGGAGCGGGCCGGTCCAGGGTCGCGGCGATCCGCCGGCGACCTGCCAGCGGAACTCGTCGAGGTACCAGTGCGTCAGGACGTCGCGTTGTCGGCGGAGGTGGGACCTGCTTCGGGGGCACGGGGCGCCCGCGCGAAGGTGATGCCGGCCTCCGAGGCCACGTGCTCGTAGGTGACGCCGACGAAGCCGGCTTGCGCGACGGCCGCGATCCACCAGTCGGATTCGCGTGGTCAAAGGCGACCACGGCCGGTACCCATCCGGAGGAGGTTCTTCAGTAGGCGCCACCATCCGGGCAGACCGCGCCGGAGCATCGCCAGCGCCTTCTCCCGGAGAACACCGCGATGATGTTCGTCCCATCTCAGCCCGATCATCATGTCCGCGATGACGAGGCGGCCGCCGGGGACGAGCCAGCCACGCGCCCGGTTGAGCAGTTCCTGCTTGTCCGTGTCGGCGAGGTAGTGGAAGGCATAGCTGGAGATCACGAGGTCGAACGACGCGTCCTGGGCATCAAAGCGCGCCATGTCGGCGGTTTCGGTACGCACGGTCGCCGCCGAGGTGCCCTCGAGCTTGCTGCGGAGCATCCTGAGCATGTCGTCCGACAGGTCGACGGCGACGACGCTGTGCACGCGCGCGGCAAGCGGCAGCGTCAAGAAGCCGGTGCCCGCGCCGAGGTCGAGGCACCGGTCCGACGGGTTCGGACTGGCCAACTCGAGCATCCGTTCCCAAAGCCGTGCGAACACGGGTCCGGTCTCCACCGTGTCGGACCACGAGTCGACTCAGCCGTCCCACGCGGACCGAAGCCGGTTGGTGCGCCTCACGCTGATCGGGCCGGCGATCGCGTGAGCGCGGGACGACGCTCGAAAGAACCGAGCGAGCAAGACTGATGCGACGGCCAGTTGACGCGCTTCGCTGACACGCCCGGGCCTTATGGACGGCTTCCTGAAGAGATGCTGTTGGCCGACGTCCGCCGCCGTATCCGGTGTGCGACGACGGATGCGCACGAGCACGCTCAGCACCGCAGCGAGAGCGAGCCAGCCGATGCCGAACGCCCACCCACCGAGGACGTCGCTCGGCCAATGGACTCCGAGATAGACGCGGGACAGTCCGACCAAGCCGGCGACAAGCACGGCCCCTGCGGCTGCCCGGCGCCATCCGACTGGTACCAGCAGAGCGACCAGGAACGGGAGGAGTCCGTAGGCGATGGTGGCGGTCGCCGTGTGCCCGGACGGGAAGGCGAAACCCTGGGTGCCGACGAGGTGCAGGACAGCCGGAGGGCGAGGACGCGCGACAGCGCGGTTGAGCAGAGATCGGACGAGCAGTCCTGCCGTCAGCCATCCGGCGGCCAGCACCGACGGCTGCCATCGCCCCGTACGCCGCCAGACCAAGACTGCGCACAGGGTCAGCAACCCGTATACCGCAGGGCCGGAACCCAGGAACGTCGCGCCCTTCGCAAGCACCGTGAGCGTCGGGGTGCGGTGGCCCACCACGTCGGCGAGCAGCCGAGGATCGCTCCGGACCACTCCGTCGTGCTCGAGAACGTCCTGGGTCAAGCCGGCAACCGTCCAGACCGCTCCGACGAGTACCGCCACGGCAGCGACGAGGTTCCGGTTCAAGCGGTAGAGCCAGGAGAGCCGGCGCCGGGACCAGACCTGCAGCCGGGATGAGCGGCGGATCGCCCGGTAGGCCAACCAGGAGAGGAGAAGGGCGAGGATGCCGACGGAAATCAGGCTCAGACGCTTCTCGGCACTGCGGTAGCTGCCACCGACGATGTAGCCGGTGCCGGCGGTGACCGTCACCCACGCGAAGGGCGCCGTTTCCGCCGCAGCGATCTACCACTTCATGGGCAACGCCGTCGACAACGCCCGCTCGGACCCCACGCTGTGCAAGTACGTCCCGACCATGGACCACACCCGAGCCAAGCTGAACACGCTCGGCGCGAGCCTGCGCCACGGCGACACCTCACAGCTCCCGAGCACCCAGGACGGCTTCAGCCAGCTGCAGAAGCAGACCGGCTTCACCCCGAACGACAACGCCACCGTCTCTGGAGCCAGCTGAGCGACCCCTTCGCCGAACGCCCTTTCTCCTCGGTAGGCGCGGAACGAATGGCTCCGTCCGTGCCTCCGCACCACGGCGTTCGACGGCCTCGACGGCCTCGACGGCGAGGCAGCCTGCCCGGCTGACCGCTGCGCGACTGCAGGACGACGGGAGGCCGAATCGGCAGCTCTTCGTGAAGGTTCGCTATGAAGCGCCCGCCCGAGGCCGAAAGGTTCGCCGGGGCCGACGGCGAAGTAGTGAGCTATCGACTTCACCTGGCAAGCCCACCAGATCCGCTGAGGCCCCCGTGTATCTGCTGCTCGTTCCACCCAGCGCCGTGGCGATCACCCTGCTGGTGATCGGCGTCCGCCGTCTCGTCTCCGACAGGTCGACGTTCGACAGGGATCTCGAGGCTCACCGCCGTGCGCTCGAGGCGCTCGACCCGCGAGCCCCGGCGCGTAAAGCGGCCCAGCAGGCCGCTCAGGAGAGCCCCACGGCGTCGGCGCGCATCCGCCGCCACGCCTGAGGACGCTGCGGCCCTTCCGCCGCAGAGGTTGACGCCAGCCGAATGGAACCGGATCGTCGACGGCTACGTCCGGTGCCCCGTCAGGGCGTGTGGTAGGCGTCGAACCAAACCTGCCTGGGTCGATTTGTCGAGGATCCGGCCGTACTGGGCGTGTGCCGAGCCGGTGTCGGGCTGGTCGTAGACGCTGTGCAGCAGCGTCCGAACCCACACGGCCAGCTGCTTTTCGGGGTGGCGGACATCAGGTTCGCTGCGTGGTGGGTGCGGCAGCGTTGCCAGGACGCGCCGGGCAGCGTCGCGCCGATGGCGGCGACCAGCCCGGCGTGGGCGTCGCTGGTCACCAGCTGGACCCCGGACAGGCCGCGGGCGGTCAGGTCCCGGAAGAACGCCGCCCAGCCGGCACCGTCTTCGCCGGAGGCGACCTGCAATCCCAGGACCTCGCGGTGGCCATCGGCGTTGACGCCTCGGTACCCCCAGGGTTTGCACCGCCTGTATGGGCGAAGAGGAACTTCCCAAGTCTGGGAATTTCCCGTGGTCGCGCACCCGCTACCAGACCGAGGACATCCCCTATGAAACCTGCCCTTGGCAGGGACGCACCTCCATATCGGTCATGCAGGATGCTGCGAGCCCTGGTGCACCCGGCCTCAACCGGCTGCGGGTGCTCACGGACGACGTCACCGGGTAGTAACGGCACGTGCTCTGGTTCGTCACCGCCCTCGCTGTTGTGGTCACCACGGTCGGAGTAGTCGCCTACGCGGTCTTCCGCCATCGCCCGCATCGCTCGGACGTTGACCGGGTGACCCGTGCCAGGGTCGGCCTCGCCGCCGTCCTCGGGTTGCTCGGCGCGGGCCTGGACAGCGACTGGGTGGTCGAGCACGCGGTCGACGGGCCCGCCGACCCGCGCCGCGGCTTCGTGAGCGAGCTCGGTGCGGCCACGCAGCCCCACAGCCTGCTGTTCAACGGCGTGCAGGTCGTCACCGGGCTGTTGCTGCTGTTCCTGGCAGTGGGGCTGCGACAGGCGATCGAGCGCAGGCGGCCGCTTACCGCCGCCTGCGCGCTGTTGGTCGTGTTCGCGGTCGGCAACACGATCGACGGGATGCTGCCGATGGATTGCGCACCGTCGCGGTCGGCGGCGTGCGCTCACGCCGAGAACGCCGGACTTGTGTCCTGGCGCGATCGGGTGCACTCCGTCGAGTCCGTCGTCACCATCGTCGTGCTATTGCTTGCGATGGCGTTGCTCGCCTTCGGGCTGGTCGCGGCGCGGGAGTGGTGGCCGTTCGCCGCGTTGACGGCTGTCGTCGTGCCGCCGCTCACGGCACTCGAGATCTACCAGGCCGCGAGGGTGCTGTCCCACCACGTGATCGGCACCGCGGAGCGCGTCTCGACGGGGCTCATCACGCTGTGGGTGGGTGCGCTGGCCGTTGCCATCCTGCGTCGGCTGACTGCACCGCACCCACTTTCAACCGAGGCTCACACCGGTGAGGCGCGTCCTCGTAGCGGCGTCACTCGCAACGCGAGGAGTGTGTTGAGGAAGCCCGACAGTCGCGATCGGGAAACCGAGGTCCCAGATCGTCTGGGTGACGGCGAGCGGGATCAGCACGAGCGCGCACAGCACCGCGGCAGCCACGTAGCGACCCTGAGGACGGAGCGCGAGGACCGCCGCGGCGCACCCGCCACCATCACATAGCTGATGACTGGGCTGCCGACCGGGCCAGTGTGTCGTCGGGATGGACGGCGACCCGCTTTGCCGGTGCTTGCCACCGCGGGCAGCGGCCGGCGACCGCACCCTGTGCGGCGGTTACCCGATGGTCGCCGAGGGGTGCCCGGATGGGGCGATCGGCTCGGCGTAGGGGGCAAGCACGATGGCCGCGGTCAGCGTAATCGCAAAGCCGCTGACGGCGAGCGGGGCGCCGATCCCGGGCCGTGTGGCATCACCGAGCGCGACCAGGCCCACGATCGCGGGCACGACGGTCTCGACGGCGAGCATGACCGCCGACACGGCGGTCACCGCGCCGCGCTGCAGAGCGGTGGCGAACAGAAGGATCGCCAGGACGCCGAAGGCCGCGAGCGCCCATGCGGCCGGCTCGCCGACGACCTGCCAGAACGGCTTCGGCACGGGCAAGGCCCGGCCCGCGATGCCGACACCGCCGAAACCGGCTCCGGCAAGCGCGGCGAGACCGACGGCAGCACGACGGGGCCACCGGGCCACGACGGCGGCTGCCCCGGCGAGGACTCCGGCCGACGCCAGCAGCAACCACGATCCCGCCCGGGACAGGGCGGTGGCCTGCCCCGGCTCGGCGGCGACCGCTAACAGCGTTAGCCCCAACAAGAGCACCAAGAGCGCGACCACCTCGGCCCGGCGCAGCCGGGTATGCAGGACGAACGCGGCGAAGATGGCTGTGACACCGATACTGCCGGCGATGACCGACTGCACCAGGAAGAGCGGCAGCGTGCGCAACGCCAGCATGTCGAAGACGAAGCCGAGAGCATCGAGGCCGAGACCCGCGATGTAGGAAAGCTGGCCGGCCAACCGGAACAGCAGTCGCGGGTCGAGTACCGCCACAGCGTCGGTGCGTCTCGCGGCGACGGCCTGCAACACCGAGCCGACGCCGTAGCAGAACGCCGCGCCCGCGGCCAACAGCAAGCCGATAGTCATCGCCGTCCGCCGGTGTGTCCAGCGCCGGTGGAGACTGGTGCGTCGGCCCCTGGCATGTGCTGCATCATCAACCATCAGCATCCCGCCCTCGGCAGGTTGGCAGCGGGGACCGCATGCCTTCGGCAGCCCGCAAAGGTCCAGCAGGCGCGCCCGTCGACTCGAGCGTCGACGTCACAAGCGTCGTAAGCGGCCCCGGACGGACTCCTCGCGGTCGGCTGGGCAGTGTTCGACCGTCTCGTCTACGTCCCGGACGCCGTGACCGGTCAAGGCGCGCCGCAACTATCTAGGCCCCGCCGTGGACGGTGTGGCGTTAAGGCCTTTTGGTCTGGTCGGAAGCCTCGCGTCTGCGCATGCCGACTTATATGGATCTTCTTCCCACTGCATCGAATCCGGTTCGTCGCGCCGCAGCGGCGTATCTGACCTGGTGACAAGGGCTGGAGCCGGGTGCGCGACGACTGCGACTGGCCTGCTACCTGGCCAGGTGCGCAGAGGCAGCTGCCGCCACTTCAGGCCCAGCCCGCCCACGTCAGCTGTTCATCCGCTGGATGCAGGAGGTCCGCCGGCTCGTCCCGGCAACCGTCGCCCGCCGCTCTCCGTGGTCGGCGGCTTCTACCGGACCTGTGTCATCGACGGCATCCTCGAACACTCACTCGCCGACTGCACGTGCCGCCCGAGTCGCCGACCTTCGTGCTGACCCATCCGCAATTCGAAGCCCTGCTGGCCGCCGCGCGCTCCTCAGCCAACCGCTACGACTTCGCGCTTGTCTGCCTGCTCGGACTACTCGGCCTTCGAGTGTTCGAAGCCACCGGCGCGCACCTGAACGACCTCGGCCACGAACATGGCCACCGCGTCCTCCGAGTCCGCGACAAGGGCGACAAGGTCGTCCCGGTCCCGGTCCCGGTCCCGCTGCCGTCCACCGTCGCCCGCGCCGTCGACCGGCCGCGGGGCGGCGCGCCGCCGGTCCGGGCTTCTCAACCGCAACGGCGACCACATGGACCCCGGCAGGCGGGTGTTGCGGGAATACTGTCCTGTCCGGCGGCCGGAGAGCTGCGTGGGCCAAGAGCAGCGACGATCGACCCGATGCAACCTCCTGATTTCGCACTGACGACACCCACCGCTTAGCCAGGGGCCGAATCGGAAAGCCGTAGAAGGATGCTCCGCGTGGCCGGACCGATCCGCTGGTGGAACCGTATGACTCAGGCCTGCTGCAGGTGACCGACGGCATCACCGTGTATCGGGAGACGATTCGCACTTCGTCCGGCACACCGGCGGTCTAACTCCGCGGCG
>DATITC010000196.1:0-23385 GCA_035468175.1 Frankiaceae bacterium
ACCGCACGTCGAGCTGCAGGACGGGCCGCGGAAGTGGGACGCCCGGGCTCGTGAACTGACCGGCTCGGAGCGCGAGGAATGGTGGGAACGCGCTGTCGCGGCGTTCCCGAACTACGCCGAGTATCAGCAGAAGACCGACCGGCAGATCCCCGTCTTCCTCCTCGAGCCGGAGACCGACATCACCTGACCGCCGAACTCCGACGGTGATCGGCTCAGCCGCCGGCCACCCGCAGCCAGTAGGTGAGCCCGAGTTCGTCCACCTGCTGCTCGGAGATCTCGACCGGCGGTGGTCCTTCGTCGAAGGTCGTCGCGAGCACCTCGTCCGCCAGCATCGTGGCGGATTCCCGCAACGCCTCGGCGACGTCGGGGGCCTCTGGAGCCGCCCACCAGACCTCGACCCGGTCGCCGATGTCCAGGCCGGTGCGCTTCCGGGCGTCCTGCAGGACGCGCACCACCTCGCGGGCGAGGCCGGCTCGCCGCAGCTCCGGGGTGAGTTCGAGGTCGAGTGCGATCGACACGCCCGCTTCGTGCGCCATCGTCCAACCGGCGCGCGGGGTCTCGGTGACGATCAGCTCGTCCCCGGACAGCTCGATCTGTTCGCCGTCCACCACGAGCGACAGCCGTCCGTCGACGGGTGCGCCGGCGGCGGCGACCGCGGCGGCGACCTGTGGCGTGCGCTTGCCGAAGCGGCGACCGAGCGCCCGGAAGTTCGGCTTGACCGTGACGTCGACCAGCTCACCGACGAGGGCCTCGACCGCCCCGACGTTCAACTCCTCGGCGACCTCGCGGCGCAGTTCCTCAGAAAGCTCCGCGAAGCCGGCCCCGGTGACCAGCGCTCGCGCCAGTGGCTGCCGCGTCCTGACCTTCGCCGAGGCGCGTGAGGCGCGGCCGAGCTCGACCAGTCGGCGGACCAGCGCGACCTGGCGTCCGAGCGTCTCGTCCACCAACGCGTCGTCGGCCGTCGGCCAGGCCTCGAGGTGAACCGAGTCCGGACGCGAGGCGCCGGCGACGTCCACTACCAGCGCCCGCCACAGCCGATCGGTGAGGAACGGCGTGAAGGGCGCGAGCAGCCGGGTGAGGACGTCCAGGCACTCGTGCAGCGTCGCCAGCGCCGCCGGGTCACCGTTCCAGAACCGGCGCCGGCTCCGGCGGACGTACCAGTTCGACAGGTCGTCGATCAGCTGCGCGAGCCGTCGACCGGCGCGCGCGGAATCGAAGTCCTCGAGCGCCGCGTCGACCTCGAGCACGGTGGCGTGCAGCTCGGAGATCGCCCAGCGGTCCAGCAGCGGTCGTTCCTCGACCGGCGGGGCTTGTGTCTTGGTGGGCTCGAAGCCCGCGCTGGACGCGTAGAGCAGGAAGAACGACGCCGTGTTCCAGTATGTGAGCAGGACCTTGCGGACGATCTCCTCGATCGCATCGTGGCCGACCCGCCGGTCCATCCACGGCGACCCACCGGCGAGCATCAGCCACCGCACCGCATCGGCGCCGTGCCGGTCGAACAGTTCGAACGGGTCGAGCACGTTGCCGAGGTGCTTGCTCATCTTGCGGCCCTCGCCGTCGAGCAGCAGCCCGAGGCACAGGACCGTCTCGTAGGAGGACTCGTCGAAGACCAGCGTCCCGATCGCCATCAACGTGTAGAACCAGCCGCGGGTCTGGTCGATCGCCTCGCAGATGTACTGCGCCGGGTAGCTCGCCCGGAACTGCTCGTCGTTGCAGTGCGGCGCTCCCCACTGCGCGAACGGCATCGCGCCGGAGTCGTACCAGACGTCGATGACCTCCGGCACGCGCACGGACCTGGCACCGCAGTCGGGGCACGGCAGGGTGACCTCGTCGACGTAGGGGCGATGCGGGTCCAGGGCGGACAGGTCGCGACCGGCCAGTTCCGAGAGCTCCGACAGCGAGCTCACGCAGGTCACGTGGCTCCGGTCCTCGGTGCAACGCCAGATCGGGAGGGGCGTCCCCCAGTACCGGTTCCGGGACAGGGCCCAGTCCACGTTCCCGCGCAGCCACTCGCCGTAGCGGCCGTTCTTGATCCTCCCCGGGTGCCAGTCCGTCTTCTCGTTCTCCGCGAGCAGCCGGTCCTTCACCGCGGTGGTGCGGATGTACCAGGAGGGGAGTGCGTAGTAGAGCAGCGCGGTGTCGCAGCGCCAGCACAGCGGATAGGAGTGCTCGTAGGGCTCGTAGCGCCACAGGATCCGGCGCCGCCGGAGGTCCTCGACGAGCTGCTCGTCGGCCTTCTTGAAGAAGGTCCCGCCGACGAGCGGCACGTCGGGGGCGAAGGTGCCGTCGGATTCGACCGGGTTGACGACCGACAGGCCGTACTGCCGGGCGACCGCGAGGTCCTCCGCGCCGAACGCCGGGGCCTGGTGGACCAGGCCGGTGCCGTCCTCGACCGTTACGTAGTCGGCGAGTACCACCCGGTGAGCGCCCGTTCCGAACTCTTCGGCGGGCAGTAGCTCGAAGGGCCGCTGGTAGGCGAGTCCCTCGAGGTCCCGGCCGGCGATCCGCTCCAGCACCTCGGCGTCCTCGCCGACGGCCTTCGCCAGGAGTGGTTCGGCGACCAGCACCGGCCGGTCGTCCGATCCCGCTCGGCGCGCGACGACGTAATTGACGTCGGGGTGCACCGCGACGGCGGTGTTGGAGACGAGGGTCCACGGGGTCGTGGTCCAGACGAGCAGGTCGAAGCCTCGTTCCGGCCCGTCCTCGGAAACGACCGGCATCCGGACGTAGACCGACGGGTCGACCACGTCGTGGTAGCCGAGCGACACCTCGTGGTCGGACAGCGCGGTCTGGCATCGCGGGCAGTAGGGGGCCACCCGAGAGTCCTCGACCAGCAGGCCCTTGTCGAAGATCTGCCGCAGCGACCACCACACCGACTCGATGTAGGGGGTGTCCATCGTGCGGTAGGGGTGGGCCATATCGGTCCAGTAGCCCATCCGCTCGGTGAGCCGCTCGAACTCGTCGACGTGGCGCAGCACCGACTCGCGGCACTTCGCGTTGAACTCGGCAACGCCGTAGGCCTCGATGTCCTGCTTGCCGGTGAAGCCGAGTTCCTTCTCCACCGCGAGTTCGACCGGTAGGCCGTGGCAGTCCCACCCGGCGCGACGGGGGACCGAGTAGCCCTTCATCGTCTTGAACCGGGGGAACAGGTCCTTGAAGACGCGTGCTTCGACGTGGTGCGCGCCAGGATGACCGTTGGCCGTCGGCGGGCCTTCGTAGAAGACCCACCGCGGACCGTCCGCAGTCTGCTCGAGCGACCGGTCGAAGACCTTGGTCTCCTGCCAGCGACGGAGGACATCGGCCTCGAGCGCGGGCAGGTCGGGGGGGCCGGCGAGCGGGCGGAACGGCATGGTTCTCCTCCAGTCGAACACCTTCGACCAGAGGGACGAGGCCGGCGCACGCCGGTCCCGCGGTACCACCCTCCTTGGCGGCCGTCCCCTCTGGGTCGACCGCCCTCTCGTGGCTCACGGGCCGGATCTACTGGAGGCCTGTTCGACCTCGTTCTCCCGGCGGCTCAGGGGTGATGTTCACGACGTGCTGGCCCCGGGCTCGCACCATCCCCGGATCGCTCCTGCTGCACGCGTCGCTACTCGTCCCCGTCGACGCTGTTCCGCCCCTCCAGACTAGCTCAGCGAGCACCCGCCGGTTTGCCGTCAGCGCCGCGCGTGGGGGCGGTGTTGGCCCCGGTCCCTACAGTGGCTCCCATGGTGGAACGGGAGAAGGCGCCCGAACGCAAGGTGCCGAATGCGCCCGAAGCGCCGATAGGGGAGACCGTGAGCCCCCTCGACGAGCCCAAGACCGCGAGCAAGCCCGAGGCCGTGGCCGAGCCCGAGGCCGCAAGCAAGCCCGAGGCCGCGAGCAAGCCCGAGGCGGCGGCCGAGCCGCCGTTGCCTCGGCGCCAACTGCCGGTCCTGCTCGCGGCGACCGCGCTGGCGTTCCTCGTCGATCTGGTCACCAAGCTGCTAGCGGTCGCCCACCTCTCCGACCGGGCGCCGGTCGACGTCGTGCCGAAGGTGCTCGACCTTCAGCTGACCCGTAACCCGGGTGCCGCCTTCGGACTGGCCGGCGGAGCCACCATCATCTTCACGGTCGTGGCAGCGGCCGTCGTCGTCTTCATCGTGGCGACCGCACGTCGGCTGCGCTCCCGCGGCTGGGCCGTCGCCCTGGGGCTGCTGCTCGGCGGCGCGGTGGGCAACCTCGGCGACCGGCTGTTCCGCGATCCCGGTCCGCTGCGCGGCCACGTCGTGGACTGGATCCACCTGACGCACTGGCCGATCTTCAACGTCGCCGACTCGTGCATCGTGGTCGGTGGCCTGCTCGCGGTGCTCCTGTCCCTGCGCGGTCATCGGCTCGACGGGACCATCGATCCCGGCTGATGTGGCTCATCCGCGCGCGGACGGCGCCCCGTTCCGCCGGCGGGCCGCTCCGTCGGCTCGCCAACCATCTTGTGGTCGTCGACAGGGGTGCAGGTCTTTTCTGGCGCCGACATCAGATCAGCTGTCGTCACGCCATCCGATCCGATGTCGACGTCCACCGAAACAATGAGGCCGGACAGATACCACCGTCGATGTCGCGGGTCGGCTCGCCGCTGACGCCCGCAC
The DNA here is from genome assembly GCA_035468175.1 of Frankiaceae bacterium. Taxonomy (GTDB): domain Bacteria; phylum Actinomycetota; class Actinomycetes; order Frankiales; family Frankiaceae; genus JAVEDQ01. The sequence continues at coordinate 4,602 of DATITC010000196.1, forward strand.
CGTTTGACGCGCGACCAAGAACCGTCGCCGCGGACGGAAAGGTCTCGCGCCGGTTCGGGATCGACGAGGTCCGAGGGCGTCCGCGTAGCCTCGATCCGATGGACAACCGGCGTGCGCTGCCTGTCCCGGACGGGCTGGACGGTCTGCGTCTCGACGCCGCCGTCGCGCGACTGTTCGGGCTGTCCCGCACGTTGGCCGCCGCTCTGGTGGAAGCAGGCAGTGTCGCCTTGGACGGGACCGCACCGGTGAAGTCGACCCGGGTCGCCGGGGGAGCGTGGCTGGAGGTCGAGCTGCCACCTGCGCCGGGGGCGGCTGACGTTCCGCCGGCGATGCAGGTGTCCGGCCTGGTCGTCGTGCACGACGACGACGATCTCGTGGTGGTCGACAAGCCCGCCGGTGTCGCGGCTCATCCGAGCCCGGGCTGGGACGGCCCGACCGTCACGCAGGGACTCGCCGGCGCCGGTTACCGCATCTCGACCAGCGGTGCCGCGGAACGGCAGGGCGTGGTGCACCGGCTCGACGCCGGGACCTCCGGACTGATGGTCGTCGCGAAGAGCGAACGGGCCTACACCGTGCTCAAGACGGCCTTCCGGGACCGGACCGTCGACAAGCGCTACCGCGCGCTGGTCCAGGGGCATCCGGATCCGCTCCGCGGAACCGTCGACGCCCCGATCGACCGGAACCCGTCCGGCAGCTACAAGTTCGCCGTGGTCGCGGGCGGCAAGCCGAGCATCACCCACTACGACACGATCGAGGCGTTCCGCGCCGCCAGCCTGCTCGACATCCGGCTGGAGACCGGGCGGACGCATCAGATCCGGGTGCACATGGCCGCCCTGCGCCATCCCTGCGTCGGCGACAGCCAGTACGGCGCCGATCCGACCCTGTCCGTCCGGCTCGGCCTGACCCGGCAGTGGTTGCACGCGTACCGGCTCGGGTTCGAACACCCGGGGGATGGCCGGATGGTCGAGTTCACGAGCTCCGATCCACCTGAGCTGGCTGCCGCCCTGGAGATCCTCGGTGAAGACTGAGGGCACGCCGCTCCAGGCGCTGGTCGATCTGGACCGTCGGTGGGTGCCGCGCGTGGCCGCCGAGCTGGACCGCGCTCTGGTGAAGGCCGGTGGCCGGTTGCCGGGACGAGTGCCGCTCGGCGTGACCGAGCGGCGGATCCTGGGCATCCTCGCCTTCGTGCTGGTCGGGTGTGCCGTGGCCCTGCTGCTGATCGGGTCGTGATGCAGGCCGTCCTCGTCACCGATCCCGCCGCCCGCGAGGCCGCGGTGCAGCTGCGCATGGACGCGTTCGTGGTGGAACAGGGCGTCCCGGCCGACATCGAGATCGACGGCAAGGACGACGAAGCCGAGCACGCCGTCGTCTTCGACCCGTCCGGCGACGGCTCGGTGGTCGCCACCGCCCGGCTGCTGACGGTGCAGGGGGTCGGCATCGTCGGCCGGGTCGCGGTGCGCAAGGACCAGCGCAGGACCGGACTCGGGGCCGTCGTCATGCTCGCCGTCGAGGATCGGGCGCGCGAACTCGGGCTACCGGTGCTCGAACTGCACGCCCAGCTGGAAGCAGAGGGCTTCTACGCCCGGCTCGGTTACGAGGCCTACGGCGACGCGTACCTGGAAGCCGGCATCCCGCACGTGTCCATGCGGAAGACGCTGATCCCGGCCTGAAGACCGTCGGCGAGACACTCAGACCGGCACCGATGAGTCGGTAGGTGATGCTTCGGCTCCATGCCTCGACTCCCGGCGGCTCGGCGGGCTGGAGGACCCGTTGCCGCTGCTCAGGTTGACGTCCACTGCGACAGCATCCCTGCTCGTGTCGGCCGAGGACGTGCGCCGACGCGACACGCGAGGAGATGATGGCGATCAACGAGGTCGAGGCGGCTCAAGCGCTCGGGCTACCACTGCGATCAAGAAGGTGCACCTGCCCAACGGGCCGTGGGCCGCGAACGGCGGCTACGAGTACAACGCGGTGCCGAGTCGCCCGTCGCGGTCTTCAGGACTGCGGCGGGCGGCTACGTCTGAGCCGTGCGTGTCGCCGGTCCCCACCGTCGCGGTGACCCCCTCATGATCACGGTGTCTGGTCGTTTCGCGCGACCGGCGCAGCCGGTCGTGCGTTGACACGCCGAGCTACCAGCCGACGAGCCGTCGCCACCGGATTCTGTCGGAGCGAGGTGCTAAACCTAGAGGTGTTGCTCGGCCGTCTTCCCCCGGCCCGACAGCGGTCGTTCCCGCGTCCGCTGATGCTCGAGAGGCTGGGAGGTCTTCGCTGATGGTGGACTCGTTCGTGCACCTGCACGTGCACACCGAGTACTCCATGCTCGACGGGGCAGCGCGCTTGAAAGATCTGTTCGCCGGGTGCGAGCGGATGGGGATGCCCGCCCTGGCGATGACCGACCACGGCAACCTCTATGGCGCCTACGACTTCGCCGGCAAGGCGAAGGCGGCCGGGATCAAGCCGATCATCGGCACCGAGGCCTACATCGCTCCCAACAGCCGCTTCGAGAAGAAGTTGCCCGACGGCGGGAACGCGAAGACCGACAAGTACAGCCACATGACGCTGTGGTCGGAGAACGAGGAGGGCTACGCCAACCTCATCCAGCTCTCCAGCCTGGCGAGCCTCGAGGGCTACTACTACAAGCCCCGGATGGACCGCGAGCTGCTGGCCAAGTACGCCAAGGGGATCATCGCGACCACCGGTTGTCCCGGTGGTGAGGTCAGCCAGGCGCTCGAGCGTGGCAACTACGAGCTCGCGAAGCGGACCGCGGGTGAGTACAACGAGATCTTCGGGCAGGGCAACTTCTTCGTCGAGCTGATGCAGCACGGCATCGGCATCGAGAAGCGGACGTTCCCGCAGCTCGTCCAGATCGCCAAGGAGCTCAACCTCCCGCTGGTCGCCACGAACGACCTGCACTACACCGACAAGGCCCAGTCCACCGCGCACGAGGTGCTGCTCTGTGTGCAGACCGGCGCGACGCTGGCGGACCCCACGCGGTTCAAGTTCGAGACCGACGAGTTCTACCTGAAGTCGCCGGCGGAGATGCGGCAGTTGTTCGACGGGCTGGAGGAGGCCTGCGACAACACGCTGCTGATCGCCGAGCGGGTGCGGCCACCGGCCTTCGCCCCTAAGAAGCTGCTGCCGACGTTCCCGGTGCCCGACGGCGAGGACGAGGAGTCCTGGTTCCGGAAAGAGGTCGAACGCGGGGTTCGGACGCGGTACCCGAACGGTCCGACCGAGAAGCAGCGCGCCCAGGTCGACTACGAGGTGCAGGTCATCTTGCAGATGGGCTTCCCGGCCTACTTCCTGGTGGTGGCGGACCTCGTCAAGTACGCGAAGGACGCCGCCATCCGCGTCGGTCCGGGCCGTGGTTCCGCCGCTGGCTGCATGGTCAGCTACGTCCTCGGCATCACCGAGCTCGACCCGCTGCGCTTCGGCCTGATCTTCGAGCGGTTCCTGAACCCGGACCGCGTCTCGATGCCGGACATCGACATGGACTTCGACGAGCGTCGGCGCTCCGACATGATCCGGTACGCCACCGAGCGGTACGGCAGCGACAAGGTCGCGCAGATCATCACGTTCGGAACGATCAAAGCGAAAGCGGCGATCAAGGACTCGTCGCGCGTCCTCGGCTATCCCTACGCGATGGGCGACCGGCTCACCAAGATCTTCCCACCGGCGGTCATGGGGAAGGAGGCGTCACTCGACGACTGCTTCAACCCCAGCTCCAAGCGGTACTCCGAGGCCGGTGAGCTGCGCGCGGTCTACGAGACCGAGGCCGACGTCAAGCGGGTCATCGACACCGCGCGCGGCCTGGAGGGGCTGAAGCGCCAGGTCGGTGTGCACGCCGCCGGCGTGGTCATGTGCCGCGACCCGCTCACCCAGCACGTGCCGGTGTGGCGCCGGGACGCCGACGGTGCAGTGATCACCCAGTTCGACATGGGTGCGGTCGAGAGCCTCGGCCTGCTCAAGATGGACTTCCTGGGCCTGCGCAACCTGACGATCATCGATGACTGCCTGCGCAACATCAAATCCAACCGCGACCAGGAGATCGTGCTGGAGGACCTCGACCTCGACCAGGACGGGCCCACGTACGACCTGCTGCAGCGCGGCGAGACCCTGGGCGTGTTCCAGCTCGACGGCGGGCCGATGCGGTCGCTGATGCGCTCGATGAAGCCGACGTCGTTCGACGACATCAGCGCCCTCATCGCGCTCTACCGACCGGGTCCGATGGGCGCGAACGCGCACAACGACTACGCCGACCGCAAGAACGGACGGAAGCCGGTCGAGCCGATCCACCCGGAGCTCGCGGAGGCGCTGCAAGACATCCTCGGGGAGACCTACGGCCTGATCGTCTACCAGGAGCAGGTCATGGCCATCGCGCAGAAGCTCGGCGGCTACACGCTCGGCCAGGCCGACCTGCTCCGCCGCGCGATGGGCAAGAAGAAGAAGGAGATCCTCGACAAGGAGTACGTGCCGTTCTCGGACGGCATGAAGGCCCAGGGGTTCTCCGAAAACGCGATCAAGACGATCTGGGACATCCTCGTCCCGTTCTCCGACTACGCGTTCAACAAGGCGCACAGCGCCGGCTACGGACTCGTGTCGTTCTGGACCGCCTACCTGAAGGCCAACTTCCCGGCCGAATACATGGCCGCGCTGTTGACCAGCGTCCGGGACGACAAGGACAAGACCGCCCTCTACCTGCAGGAATGCCGGCGCATGGGACTCAAGGTGCTGCCGCCGGACGTCAACGATTCGGACAACGACTTCACCCCCCGCGGCACCGACATCCGCTTCGGGCTCGGTGCGGTCCGCAACGTCGGCAGCAATGTGGTCGAGTCGATCGCCAGGACCCGGGTGGCCAAGGGCCGCTTCGCCGATTTCGCGGACTTCGCCGAGAAGGCGGAGATCGTCGCCTGCAACAAGCGCACGGTGGAGTCGTTGATCAAGGCGGGCGCCTTCGACTCGCTCGGGCATCCTCGGCGCGGGTTGCTGCAGATCCACGCGGACGTGATCGATGCCTGCATCGACATCAAGCGGGCGGAAGCCGCCGGGCAGTTCTCGTTGTTCGGGGGAGACCCGGGTAACGCGCCGGCGGCCGAGTCGGCCTTCGACGTCGCCGTGCCGGAGGGGGAGTGGGAGAAGAAGCTCCTGCTCGCCTATGAGCGGGAGATGCTCGGTCTCTATGTCAGCGACCATCCGCTGCTCGGGGTCGAGCACATCATCGCGAACGCGGCCGACCACACCATCGCGGATCTCGCCGACGGGACCGACGACGGCGCGATCGTCATGGTCGGCGGGATCCTCGCCGGCCTGACCCGAAAGGTCACGAAGCAGGGCAGCCCCTGGGCGGTGGCTCAGCTCGAGGACCTGGACGGTGGGGTGGAGACCTTGTTCTTCCCCGCCACGTACGCGGCGGTCGCCCATCAGCTGGTGGAGGACGAGGTCGTGCTGGTCAAGGCCCGGGTGGACAAGCGGGAGGACATGCCACGGCTCATAGCCATGGAGCTCTCGGTGCCCGACGTGACCCAGGGCCCACGCGGTCCGCTCACGGTCGACCTGCAGGCTTCCCGGTGCAACCCGCCACTGGTGCAGAAGCTGAAGGAAGTGCTGAGCACCCATCCCGGCGCCACCGAGGTGCGGATGCAGCTCGTAGGGAACTCGCGGGTGACGACGCTTCGCCTGGACGATCGGCTGCGGGTGAGCGTCAGCGCATCGTTGGTGGCGGATCTCAAGGAGCTGCTCGGTCCTGGCTGCGTTTCGGGATGAGGTGCCAGGATGAGTACGCGGGTCGCCCGACCCGCGGAGCAGCAGGATCGCAGCGAGGGAGTACGTGTTGAGGCTGGCCAATGGTGCCCACGACGTACTAGACGCCGAGCGGTTGGTGGCGGAGTACGTCAGTCCCCAGAAGCGGGGCCTGCGGTACGCCTATCCGTACTACGACGGGCTGGAGACCAACGGCGACCCGACCCGGCTCTGTACCGGCGATCTGCTCGCCCCGACCCTGCTCGGCGTGCACGTCGACCCGGACCGGATGCACACGCTCACCGCGCTGATGCCGTTGCTGCAGCGGGGTCTCGACCAGCTGTTGCCGGTCGACCTCGTCGAAGCCGACGACGACACCTGTGACCATGTTGCGGCGCTGTACGATCCGCTGGACGACCCGGCCGTCGAGGACCGGGACGTCAAGGGCTCGCTACTGGCGAAGGTGCTGCACCGCAAGCGCCCAGGGCTCGTGCCGCTGTTCGACAGCAAGGTGCAGATCTTCTATCAGCACGAGGCCTGCGTCCCGCCGGCACCGCCCGGCGGCCGCACCGTCCGGGAGTTCATGGGTCTGCTGATCCGCGCGATGCGGCAGGACCTCCGGGACAACGCGGACGAGTTCGCCCACCTCTGCGCCCTCGTTCCGGCCGGCGGCCCGCCGGTGACACCCCTGCGCGTGCTGGACATCGTTGTCTGGATGAGCAGCCTCGTCTGACGCAGGCCAAGCCCGCAGAACCGACGGCCGCGCGCTCCGCCTGCCACACTGGAGGAGTGCGAGGGAGGTCTGTCGTGGAGCGGGAGAGGCTCGACGACGCCTCGGCGCGTCCCGCCGGTCCGGTCTCCGGTACGACCTTTGACCCAGCTGCGGGCTCGGGGCTCGCCTTCTCCATCCGTGGGCTCACCCGCCGGCACGGCAGCGTGCTCGCCAACGATCACCTCGACCTCGACATCGGGGTCGGTGAGGTCTTCGGCCTGCTCGGGCCGAACGGCGCCGGGAAGACCACGCTGGTCCGCCAGCTCGTTGGACTGCTCAGCCCGGATGAGGGCAGCGTTCACCTGCTCGGCCGGGATCTGACCGTGCATCCGGGGATCGCCGCGCACCACGTCGCCTATTTGCCGCAGGACGAGGCGGCGCTGGCCGATCTCCCGGTCCGGCTCGCGGTGGAGACGACCGCCCGGCTGCGCGGGTTGAGCCGGCGTCAGGCGGTCGCGGCCACCGACGAGCTGATCGAAGAACTCGACCTGACACCACTCGCGCAACGCATCGTCGGGCGCCTGTCCGGTGGACAGCGTCGGCTGGCCGGTGTGGCGACCGTTCTGGCCGGTGACCGTCCCGTCCTCGTGCTCGACGAGCCGACCACCGGGCTGGACCCTTACGCCCGTCGTGCGGTCTGGTCCGCCTTGGACCGGCGCCGTCAGGACCGCGGGACGACCGTCGTGCTCGTGACCCACAACGTCCTCGAGGCGGAAGCCGTCCTGGATCGGGTGGCCGTGCTCGACCACGGCCGGGTCATCGCCTGCGACACCCCGGGACGGCTGAAGGCGAAGGTCAGCGACGAGGTGCGGCTCGAGCTGGTTTGGCGCTCCGAGCCACTGCTCGACGACAGCACCGTCGCCGGGCTGGCGCCACGCGCCGTCGTCTCCGGACGCCGATGGAGCCTCCGGCTGCCGGTCGTCGAGGCCCGCGAGGCGTTGGCTCGGCTCACGACGGGGGCGGCCTTCGCCGCACTCGACGACTTCACCCTCGCCACCCCGACCCTGGAAGACGTCTATCTCGCGCTCGGTGGCGCCGCCGATGACCTGGAGCGCGGGTGACCAGCCCAGCCGCCACGGCGCCGCCCGGTCGTCCGGCCCGGCCACCGGGACGGGAGTCTCCGGCGGCGCGGTCCTCGATGTCGGGTCCCGGCTTGCTGACCGCGCTGCGGCTGGTCTACGTCCAGCAGTTCGCGCGGGTGCGGGTCGCCCGTGTGCCGCTGCTGTTCGTCGCCGCGTTGCAGTCGGTAGGGATCCTGCTGCTGCTCCGCGGGGTCGTGAACAGCGAGGACGGCATCGTCCGCGCCCAGGTCGTGGCCGGCTCGACGGTCCTGGTCGTCGCGTTCGTCGCGCTCAACTTGCTCGCCCAGCGCTTCGGGTCGATGCGGGCCACCGGCGCCCTGGACTACTACGGCGCGCTGCCCGTCCCTCCCGCCGCCGTGGTGCTGGGCACGGCCGCCTCATACGCCACCATGGCCGTTCCCGGCACCATCGTCACCGCCGTCGTCGGGGCGCTGCTTTACCAGCTGCCGCTGGCCGGTCTGTGGTTGCTCGTCCCGGTGGTCCTGTTCGCCGGAGCGTCCCTCGCCGGGATCGGCGCCCTGCTCGGACTGTTGGCCCCCCGTCCGGAGCTCGCCACGGTCGCCGGTCAGCTCGGCATGAGCGCGGTGCTGTTCCTGAGCATCATCCCGTCCTCGAAGCTGCCGTTGCTGCTGCGACCGGTGCGGGCCGCGGTGCCCAGCACCTATGCGGCCGACGCGCTCGCCGCCGGGCTTCGGCCGTCGCCGGACTGGGCGTCGGTCGCGGTCGATCTCGGGATCTGCGCGGTGGTCGCCCTCGTCGCGCTGGCCCTCGGCGGCTGGGCCCTGCGCCGTGCCTACCGGCACTGACGTCCTTCGAGCAGTCCGACGACGCGCCTCGAACCGCCCGTTGGTGAGCGCCGGGTCCGCGCGCCTGCGGGGGTTGCTGATCCTTTTGCTTCACTGGGGGAGTGACCAACCCGGGGCCGGACGGGAACGTGTGGAGCGCACCCACGCCACCCCCTCGTGCGAACGACAGCTGGCAGGGGGCGACCTACGGGACGCCCTTCGGTTCCCCCGGGCCCCGGCCCCGCCCCGCCAGGTCCTCGTTGGCGACCACCGGTGACGTCGTCGCCGGCGTGCTGTCCGCTGGGATCATGCTGATCGCCGGCGTGCCGCTCGGGCTGCTCTGGGGGGCGACCGCTCCCACCGTGGACGTCGCCGACCTGCTGAACAACAGCGCGGAGACGGCGCTGGAGGCTCAGCCTGCTGCCGACGCCCGCTTCGCCGTGATCGCCGCTGTCTTCGGACTGGTCGCGGGACTGTTCGCGGTGTGGCGAGGCCGTCGGGCCGGCTGGCCGCTCCCGGTCGGCCTGCTCCTCGGCGGGCTCGGCGGCTCGCTCATCGCCGGTCAGGTCGGGCACCTGATCGCCAGTAGCGACGCGCTGGCCAAGGTGCCGCCGACGGCTAACCCGCTCGTCCGGGACCTCGTCGATGTGGGCGTGCGGGCCGAGGGCGTGCACGCGGTCTATCCGCTGGTCGCGCTCGTGGTGTTCCTGGTGCTGGTCGCCCTCACGACGAAGGCGGAGCCGCTACAGGTGCCGGACGAACCTCCGGCCGGCGCCTGGTGGTCCTCGCCGCGCTAAGCTCCGCTGGGCTCATCTCGCGGCCTGACTTCAGGTGGCCCTGACTTCAGGCGCCCTGAGTGCGCGTCGCTGCATGCGACCGGCCCGTCAGCCGAGCAAGTCAACGCCGAACCGCCGGGGGAGGCTCGCCCGTAGCGCGGACGCGGCCTGCAGGGCACCGGGCCGCTGCTGTTGCAGGGCCGCGCGCCGCGGAGCCGCGGTGTCAGCGAGGTCGGCCGCGTAGCGGGACAGCAAACGGAGCTGCGTCTTCGTCCGGGCGTCGGGGGCGAGGGTCGCAGCATTCTGCAGCGACGCGCTCCAGCGGCGCAGGGCGGCCGGAGCCGGACGGGCGGAGTCGGGACGTTGGTGCAGGCTGGCCCAAAGCGCCTTCCGGAACGCTGCCGATCCACCCTTCCCGATGGACGCGGGTGCCGGCTTCGCCAGGGTCAGCCCGTCGATGTGCCAGGCGGTCGCGACCGGGGCCGATGGGACTGCGGGCACTGCCGAAGCCTGGTGGGGGACCGGAACCGGGGCTGGGAGCGGGGAGCCGAGCGGCTGCGGCGTGGGCAGCACAGCGGTGCCGTCCGTTTGGTCGGTCGGCTTCGGCTTCTGGTGCCCCAACTTGCCAGTCGTGTTGTTGCTGGGCTTGTCCTTCGTGTCGCCCACCGGGGCCAGCACCTCGCCCGAAGGCTGGTCGCCAGCGTGTTCACCAGTGCTGTCGCCGGTGTTGTCGGCAATGTTCTCGTCGGTGTTGTCGGACGTGGGCGTGTCGGTCGACGGCGGAAGCTGGGCGGTGCCGTCCGTTTGGTCGGTCGGCTTCGGCTTCTGGTGCCCCGACTTGCCAGTCGTGTTGTTGCAGGGCTTGTCCTTCGTGTCGCCCACCGGGGCCGGCGCCTCGCCCGAAGGCTGGTCGCCAGCGTGTTCACCCGTGTCGTCGCCGGTGTTGTCGGCAGTGTGGCGAACCGAGTCGACCTCGTCGGTGTTGTCGGACGTGGGCGTGTCGGTCGACGGCGGCATCGCGGCGAGCAGTGCCGGGAACGAGACGGCGCTCGGGAGCCGGGGCGTGTCGGTCTCCTGCGCCTGCCCGGGCGGCACGGTGACGTCGCTGTGCTTCGCCGGAACCTTCAGTGCCGGAGCGTCGGCCAGGATGCTGGCACCGTCTTCGGACCCGCTCTCCGGCGCCGGCAGCGGCTCGGGCTGCGGTTCGACAACGGGCACGGGCTGGAGCTTCGGCTTCGGCCGGTCGTCGAGCAGGATGCCCCATGGCGCGCGGGTGCCGACGCGGTAGTTGTCGCCGGGCACCGCGGAGGTCCCGGCCGGCCCGGGCACGTAGCCGGGCCGCGTGCGCAGACCGCCGGTGCTGCCCGCCGGGCCCGGGGTGATGTTCGCGCCGGCCGTGCCCGAGGTCGGTACCGGGCGCCCGTCTGCCGTCAGCGGCACCGACGCGCCGCCGTCACCGCGCGAGGTCGAAGGCTCGACCGGCACCTGACCGCCCGGCGTGCCGAGGGCCGGCCCGGCGGCGGAGGGCGGCAGCGGAGCCTGACGCTCCGCGTTCGAACAGGCCGCAAGCGCCGGGGCGCCGGTGGTGGCGGCGAGGGCGAGCAAGAGAACTGTCCGCTTTGTCATGAGACGGGAGGTTACCCCGTGTAATCAAATCCGAATGAGGTTGTCCACAAACGGAACTCCTACGAAGGAAACGACTGCAGTCAGTGAGGTCAGTGCAGTCAGTTCGGACTCGGGGCCACCCGGACGAGATCGGGAGCGCTGACGGCTGCCAGCTCCTCGAGCAGCACGGTCTCCCGTCGCAGCAGCGAGAGCACCTGCCGCAGCCGACGTGCCGCGTCCGGTGCCTCGAGCAGCTGCTGCCGTTCGGTCAGCGGCAGCAGCAGCGCCGCCCCTACGAGGTAGGAGAGCGCGAGCGGCTCGTCCGGCAGTTCCGGCAGGTCGACTTCTGCCTCGCCCGTCGCCACCAGCCGCTCCACGTAGCCGAGCATCGCTGACTGCACCGGTTCGACCAGCCTTGCGGCCCGCTCGGAATCGCCCACCGGCTCGGACAGCCATTGCACCCGGCCGACGAGGAACGACTTGGCGGACGCGTCCACGTCCAGCAGGCGGAACCGGCGCACCCCGAGGCTGAGCAGGTCGTAGCGGCCGTCGGTGTAGGCGGAGGCGGACCGCACGACGGCGGCGCAGCCGACCGCATGCAGGTCGGGAACCGTCGGACCGGCCTCGCGACCGGAGCGGATCGCCACCACGCCGAACCGCCGCAGCTCGCCTTCGGGCCGGCTGAGCAGCTCCGCCACGAGGTCCCGGTAGCGCTGCTCGAAGATGTGCAGCGGCAGGGGCGCGCCGGGGAAGAGCACGGAGGACAGCGGGAAGAGGGGGAGCAGGTCGCCGTCCGGCGGCTCGGTCATGACCCGACGGTAGTCGCTGGCCGACGCCGCACTCCTCGTCGAGTTGTCCCCGCTCGCTACTGTCGAGGTGTGCTCCGCCGTCTCGACCTGCGCGCCTCGTCCGCTTCCGCTCCGAGAGGCGGCTACCGGGACGTGCTCCCGCGGGCCGCACTCGACGTCGGTGCCGCGGTCGAGACCATCCGGCCGGTGTGCGACGACGTCCGGGACCGGGGCGATGCGGCGGTGCGGGAGGCGACGGCGCGGTTCGACAAGGTGCAGCTGACCGACATCCGGGTGCCCGAGTCGGCGCTGAAGGACGCCCTCGAACAGCTCGACCCCGCCGTCCGGGACGCCCTCGAGGAAGCCGCCCGGCGGGCGAAGCTCGTGCACGAGGCGCAGCGCCCCCGGGACGTCACGGTCGAGGTCGCACCCGGCAGCCGCGTGACCGAGCGCTGGGTGCCGGTCGCCCGCGTCGGCCTCTACGTCCCCGGTGGTCGGGTCGCCTATCCGAGCAGCGTGGTCATGAACGTCATCCCCGCGCTCGCCGCCGGTGTCGGCTCGCTCGCCGTCGCCTCACCGCCGCAGGCCGACAACGGTGGTCTGCCACACCCGGCCGTGCTCGCCGCCTGCGCGTTGCTCGGCGTCGACGAGGTCTACGCCGTCGGCGGTGCCCAGGCCATCGCGATGTTCGCGCACGGCACCGAGAGCTGCCCGCCGGTCGACATCGTCACCGGGCCCGGGAACGTCTACGTGGCCGCGGCCAAGCGCCACTTGCGCGGGATCATCGGCGTCGACGCCGAAGCGGGAGCCACCGAGGTCGGCATCCTCGCCGACGACAGCGCCGACCCCGTCCACGTCGCCGCCGACCTCGTCGCCCAGGCCGAGCACGACCCGCTCGCCGCCTGCCTGCTCGTCAGCGACAGCGAGGCGCTGCTGGACGCGGTGGAGACCGAGCTTGCCCGGCAGGTGGCGGTGACCCGACACCGGGAGGGCGTCGAAGCGGCCCTCGCTGGTCAGAGCGCCGGCGTCCTGGTCGACGACCTGGACCAGGGCCTCACCGTCGTCGACGCCTGGGCCGCCGAGCACCTTGAGATCCAGACCCGGGACGCGCCCTCGGTCGCGGCCCGGGTGCGCAACGCGGGCGCCATCTTCGTCGGCGCCTACGCCCCGGTCAGCCTCGGTGACTACCTGGCCGGCTCGAACCATGTGCTGCCCACCGGCGGCACCGCTCGGCACACGAGCGGGCTGTCGGTCTACTCGTTCCTCCGGCAGGTGCACGTCGTCGAATGCACCCGCGAGGCGCTCGAGGCCGTCGCGCCGCGGGTCCGGGCGCTGGGCGGCGCGGAGGACCTGACCGCCCACGTCGACGCGGTGCGGGTGCGGGTCGAGCGGCCGGACGCGGAAGCCGAGCCACAGGACCCCGACCGTGAACCGGACCCGACGTGACCGGCCTGCCCGCCTGGCTGCCGCTCCGTGACGACCTGCGCGGTCTCACCCCGTACGGCGCCCCGCAGATCGACGTCCCCGTCCGGCTGAACACCAACGAGAACCCGCACCCGCCGTCTGCGGCGCTGGTCGCGGCGCTCGGCGAGGCCGCGACCGCGGCCTCGGCCGGGTTGAACCGGTACCCGGACCGCGAGGCCGCGTTGCTGCGCACCGAGCTCGCCGAGTTCCTCACCGTCGAGTCCGCCGCCGCGGGGCAGGTGCTCACCCCGGGTCAGGTGTGGGCAGCGAACGGGTCGAACGAGATCCTGCAGCAGCTCTGCCAGGCCTTCGGTGGCCAGGGTCGCACCGCGCTCGGGTTCGAGCCGTCCTACTCGATGCACCGCCTGATCGCGCTCGGCACCGGCACCGCCTGGGCCGACGGCGGGCGGGACGACGACTTCGCGCTCCGCGCCGACCGGGTGGTCGAGGCCATCCGACGCTTCCAGCCTTCGCTCGTGTTCCTGTGCTCTCCGAACAACCCGACGGGCACCGCGGTGCCGCTGGAGCTGGTGCAGCGGGTCCACGACGTGGCCGAGCAGGCGATCGTCGTGGTCGACGAGGCCTACGCCGAGTTCCGGCACACCGGTGTCCGCAGCGCCGTCACCCTGCTGCCGGGCGCGCCACGCCTGGTTGTGACCCGCACGATGAGCAAGGCGTTCGCGCTCGCCGGTGCCCGCGTCGGATACCTCGCCGCGGCACCGGAGATCGTGGATGCACTCCGCCTCGTCCGGCTGCCGTACCACCTGTCGGCGCTGACTCAGGCCGCGGCCCGGACCGCGTTGCGCCACCGCGACGAGTTGCTCGGCACCGTCGCCGCGGTCCGGGAGCAGCGGGATCGGCTGGTCGCCGAGCTGCCGGTGCTCGGCTGCTGGACCGCTCCGAGCGACGCCAACTTCGTCTTCTTCTCCGTCGACGGCGACTCCGCCGCGGTCTGGCAGAAGCTGCTCGATCGCGGGGTTCTGGTGCGTGACGTCGGCATCCCCGGCTGGCTGCGGGTGACCGCCGGCCTGCCCCACGAGGTCGACGCCTTCCTCCAGGCGCTGGAGGAGGTACTGCTCACTGTGCCGCGTGCCCCATCGTCGAGCAGCACGGCCACGGGAACGACCGTGTCATCAGCTTCAGAGCCATCCGCCTCAGAGCTCGCCCCGGAAGGAACCCGATGAGCCGCTTCTCGCGGATCGAACGCACCACCAAGGAGTCGAAGGTCCTCGTCGAGCTCGAGATCGACGGGACCGGTGAGTCCTCGTCGGAGACCGGGGTGCCGTTCTTCGACCACATGGTGGCGCAGCTGGGCAAGCACGCCGGCTTCGACCTGCACGTCCGCACCGAGGGGGACCTCGAGATCGACGCGCACCACACCGTCGAGGACACCTCGATCGCGCTCGGCGCGGCGCTCAGAGAGGCGCTCGGCGACAAGGCTGGGCTGCGCCGCTTCGGCGACGCCCTGGTGCCGCTGGACGAGACGCTGGTGCAGGCCGCCGTCGACCTGTCCGGCCGCCCGTACTGCGTGCACCTCGAGCCGGACGGCATGGCCCCGATGATCGGGAACAGCTACGACACCACGCTCACCCGGCACATCTGGGAATCGATCGTCTCCAGCGCCGCCATCGCGCTGCACGTCCGCGTGCTCGAGGGTCGGAACCCGCACCACATCGTCGAGGCCCAGTTCAAGGCGGTCGCCCGGGCACTGCGGGACGCCACCGCCGTCGATGCCAAGGTGACCGGCATCCCCAGCACCAAGGGCGTGCTCTAGGTCGTGGGCAGCACGCCATGAGCCGCCCGACGGTCGTCCTGTTCGACTACGGCAGCGGGAACCTGCACTCTGCCGAGCGTGCGCTGGTGCGCGCAGGGGCGGACGTTACGGTGACCGCCGACCTCGACGCGGCCCGCGAGGCCGACGGGCTGGTCGTCCCCGGGGTCGGCGCGTACGCCGCCTGCATGGCCGGCCTGCTCGCCGCCGGGGGAGACGCACCGATCGCCGACCGGCTGGCCGCCGAGCGGCCCGTGCTCGGCATCTGCGTGGGCATGCAGGTGCTGTTCGAGGAGGGCGACGAGCACGGGATCGCGACCCGCGGGCTGGGTCGCCTGCCGGGGGCGATCCGCCGGATCTCCGCGCCGGTCCTGCCGCACATGGGCTGGAACACCGTCCGGCCCGCGGAGGGAACGGTCCTGTTCGACGGCCTCGCCGACGAACGGTTCTACTTCGTGCACTCCTACGCCGCCCGACCATCCGGCCAGCCGGGCGAGACGATCGCCGAGCACGGCGAACCGTTCCTCGCCGCCGTCGAGCAGGGCGCGCTGTCCGCGACGCAGTTCCACCCGGAGAAGTCCGGCGACGCCGGCGCCCAACTCCTGCGGAACTGGCTCGCGACGCTGTAGAGCGCGCGGATCGAACGCGGCTCCGGTGGCCGGGGCCACGCCAGCCGCGTTCGATTCGGCTGACGCCGGCGTTCCTCGGTACGGCTGAACTGGGCGATCGCGATCCCGAGGAAGACCAGGCCGAGCACCGCGACCGCCGCCAGTTCGACCAGCGTCGGTACGTGCCAGCCGTTCCGAGCGGCCATCATCACGCCGAACGTTCTTGCCCAGCACGATCGAACTGCGGCGGACCGGCGCGACCAGCATTTCCCGCAGGAACCCGAACTCGCGGTCGCAGACCACCGACGCGGCGGAGAACATCGCCGTGAACATGACCGCCATCGCGAGGATGCCCGGGTAGAGGAACGTCCGCAGCGACAACCCCGCGGTGCTGGCCTCGGTCAGTCGCGAGAGGCCGCTGCCGAGGACGAACAGGAACAGGAACGGCTGCACCAGCGCCGTGACCATGCGGAGCCGGTCGGAGAAGAAGCGGATCAGCTCGCGCTGCCAGACGATCTTGACGGCGCGGAGCTCGCTGCCGGCGGTGCGCACCGGCACGCGCATCCGGGCGATCGGCAGGCCGGGCGCGCTCCGCGAGCCCTGCTCCGCCGTCGTCATCGTGTCGGAGGTGGTCATCAGCGGCCTCCTCGTGCTCCGGCCCGGAACATCTGCATGTGTTCTCGCCCGCGCTGCGCCGACGTCGTCTCGGCATCGCGGATCGTGGTCCCGGTGTAGGACATGAACACGTCGTCGAGCGTCGGACGGGAGACGCTCACCGCCCGGATCGGCACCGGCAGCTCGGCGAACAGCTGCGGGACGAAGGCCTCGCCCTGCTCCACCGGGAAGGTCACCGCGCCTTCGGCCATCGTCGCCGTGACGCCGAAGCGGTCGGCGAGCGGCTGGATCGCCGCCACGTCGTCGTCGGCGCGGATCTGCACCCGGTCCTCGCCGACACTGGCCTTGAGGGTTCCGGGGTGTCGAGCGCGATGATCCGACCCTGGTCCATGATCGCGATGCGGTCGCAGTACTCGGCTTCGTCCATGTAGTGCGTGGTCAGGAAGATCGTGATGTCCTCCGCCTGCTTCAACTCGCGGATGTAGCTCCAGATGGAGCTGCGGGTCTGCGGGTCCAGGCCCACGGTCGGCTCGTCGAGGAAGAGCACGCGCGGCGAGTGCATCAGGCCGAGCGCGATCTCCAGACCACGCCGCATCCCGCCGGAGGTTGCGCTCGGCGGTGAGGTAGCCGTCGACCGTGGGGTCCGGGAAGACGAGCCCGATGTTGCGGCGGACGTCGTCCCGGCGGCGCACGACGTCGAAGCCGGCCACTTCCGCCGAGCCGGAAGTCGGCGTGGCGAGCGTGCACAGCACGCTGATCGTCGTGGACTTGCCGGCGCCGTTCGGGCCGAGGAAGCCGAACGTCTCGCCGGCCTCGATCGTCAGGTCGATGCCGCGTACCGCTTCGAAGTCGCCGTAGCGCTTGGTCAGCCCCGTCACCGAGACCGCAGCGTCAGCCGTCACCCAACCTTCTTACGCCGCGCGCAAAGCTGGTGCCCGTAAGTTCGCTTTGTGCCTCTCACCCTCCTGCCCGCCGTCGACGTCACCAACGGCCAGGCGGTTCGCCTGGTGCAAGGGGAGGCCGGGAGCGAAACCGGTTACGGCGACCCCTTGGAAGCCGCGCTGCGCTGGCAGCAGGACGGCGCCGAGTGGGTGCACCTCGTCGACCTCGACGCCGCGTTCGGCCGTGGCTCCAACCGGGAGCTGCTGGCCGAGGTGGTCGGCAAGCTGGACGTGCAGGTCGAGCTCTCCGGCGGCATCCGCGACGACGCCTCGCTCGATGCGGCGCTGGCCACCGGGGCCGCCCGGGTGAACGTCGGCACGGCGGCGCTGGAGAACCCGGACTGGGTGCGCGCGGCGATCCAGCGGGTCGGCGACCGTATCGCTGTCGGGCTGGACGTCCGCGGGACCACCCTGGCTGCCCGTGGCTGGACGACGAAAGGTGGACAGCTGTTCGAGGTGGTCGAGCGGTTGGACGCGGACGGTTGTGCCCGTTACGTCGTCACCGACGTCCGGCGGGACGGCACCCTGACCGGCCCGAACATCGACCTACTGCGGTCGGTCACCGCGTTCACCAGCCGCCCGGTGGTGGCCAGCGGGGGAGTGAGCAGCCTCGACGACCTGCACGCGATCGCCAGCGTGCCGGGAGTGGAAGGCGCCATCGTCGGCAAGGCGCTGTACGCGGGTGCGTTCACGCTGCCCGAAGCCCTCGCGTCGGTCTCCGGAGAAGGGCGCCGCGCGTGACGCTCGCCGTCCGGGTCGTCCCGTGCCTGGACGTCGACGCCGGCCGGGTGGTGAAGGGCGTCAACTTCCGCGAGCTCCGCGACGCCGGCGATCCGGTCGAGATGGCCCGCGTCTACGACGCCGAGGGCGCCGACGAGTTGGTCTTCCTCGACATCACCGCGAGCAGCGGCGACCGCGCCACCACCTACGACATCGTCACCCGTACCGCCGAGCAGGTGTTCATCCCGCTGACCGTCGGTGGTGGGGTCCGGAGCGTCGACGACGTGGACCGCCTCCTGCGGGCGGGGGCCGACAAGGTCGGGATCAACACGGCCGCCATCGCCCGGCCCCATCTGATCCGGGAGTGCTCGCAACGCTTCGGTGCCCAGTGCATCGTCCTGAGCGCCGACGCCCGCCGCGTACGGGCCGGGGGGAATCCGACCCCGAGCGGCTTCGAGGTCACGACCCACGGCGGCCGGCGCGGCACCGGGATCGACCTGATCGACTGGCTGGTGCGCGCCGAGGACCTGGGCGCCGGCGAGATCCTGCTCAACTCCATGGACGCGGACGGCACCAAGGCCGGTTACGACGTGGAGATGATCCGGGAGGCGCGGGTCGCGGTCTCGGTGCCGGTGATCGCCAGCGGCGGAGCCGGCAAGGTCGAGGACTTCGCGGCCGCGGTGCACGCCGGCGCGGATGCGGTGCTCGCGGCGAGCGTCTTCCACTTCGGGACCCTGCGCATCGGCGACGTGAAGGCCGCGCTGCGGGCGGAGAACGTGCCTGTTCGCTGATCAAATCCGCGGTCGCTGTGAGATCTCACCGCGGAACGCGAGCGCGCGCCCGATATGTCCAGGTTTTCCAGCGGCTCGAGCCGGTTCCGCGTTGAGTTTGCACACTGACTCCACTTCCGAGGTCGCGGCGGCGCCGCCGATTGCCTCCGCTGGCAAAATCGGAGCGGTGACCGCAGCTTCCAGCCACCTTGACCCCTCCATCGCCGCCCGCCTCAAGCGCGACGAGCGCGGCTTGTTCCCGGCCGTCGCCCAGCAGCACGACACCGGCGAGGTGCTGATGGTCGGGTGGATGGACGACGAGGCGCTGCACCGCACCCTCACCAC
>DATITC010000197.1:0-3566 GCA_035468175.1 Frankiaceae bacterium
CCTGCCGGGCGGTCGGTTCCCGATCGCGGCATGCGACGCCGAGCGTGCCGGTGCCCGTGCCGACGTCGAATCCGACGTTGGGCCGGATGCCGTCCCGCGAGCTCGTCGACCCGGAGGCAAACCGGCAGCTCCCCCGTCGGAGCGCCTGACCCGCTAGCGATCGAGGACGTCGATCCGAGGCTCCGGCGCCTTGACCGCCACATAGAGATGCTCGATCCCTAACGCGGCGAGCTGGCGGAAGCGCTTCGCCGAGCACGTACTCCCCGATCTCGACGCGGTGATGCGATCCGACGCCGGGTCCACGCCGAGCAGAAAGCCGTGGGGTTGGATCGCTCCCGAGTGGGCGCAGGTCGGCTCTTCGCCGCAGCCGATGCGGGCGCCGCTGTGGGTCAAGCCGGCGTGGGAGAGTTCCGAGTAGTGAGCGGTCATGACGCGGCCCCGTCTGCTGGGAGGCCCGTTGCAGGTGGCCACCCGATGCGGTCGGCCACGGAGCCGACCAACGCGAAGGCAGCGGCGGCGGCGACGCCGGTTCGGTGCAGCTCCTCGGGAGAAGCCGGCCCGGACCACTCGTCGAGCCGACGGCAGAAGTCGTTCCACTCCCGGCGCGTCTGCGCGCCGGAGGCGCTGAGGTAGCGGAACGCCGATGCGGGGACGTCGGTCAGGCGGGCGGCGATCAGCGGATGCAGGTAGCGGTTTCCCAGCGCTGACCCGCGGAGCACGTAGGCGGTGCCCCACAGGGACGCCGCGTCCCGCGCAACGCCTACTGCTGACTGCGGCGAACGGCGATCATGCCCCACCGAGCAGCGCGCCCGGAGCTCGCTCCGGTCCAGGGCCAGGGCCAGTCCGGATCGTGCCGCGAGCGCAGCCAGTTCCTGGCCCGGCCGAGCGACGCTGGCCGCGACGCTCGTCGACACGGTGGCTCACACGGCGGTCCACATCTCGAGCAGCTGGTCGTAGTCGGCCGGCCCGGCGATCGCGCCCGGCAGCGACAGCCTCCGCTCCAGGCGATCGTGGTGGGGGCGCAGGTCGTTGCGCAGCGCGCCGGCCAGGCTGGCGGGGCGATCCGCGGGGCTGCTGTCGGCCGAGCGTTCGTTCGTCCCGCCGGGATGTCGGCGGAGCGTGGGGTGGGTCACGACCGGTCCCTCTCGTCCGTGGGCGGGTGGGCACCTATCGGCCGCGCCCCGGTGTGCTGAGGCCCACCGCCGGAGGGTCGGCCTGCGCAGGCACGTTCGCGGTCGGGACTCCGGTGTGCCAGCATCAGGGCTGCGCCGAGATCGCATCGGAGATGAGGCGATCGAGGCGGCGTACCCGAGGGTCCAGACGGGCACCAACGGTGAGTCCGGTCACAGCGCCGTGCACCGGCAGCCGATGGTCGTCGGCTGCCCACTTCGTAGAGAGAGGACGCGTATGACCGCGCCGACGAGCAGTACCCCGAGCGGCACCCCTAAGGTGCCCGCCACAACGAGCACCGAGGCGAGCGAGAGCACCAAGAGTGCGCTGGCGAGCCCGGACGGCAGGATCAGTGTCGCGGACGGCGTCGTCGCCAAGGTGGCCGGCCTGGCCGCCCGCGAGATGTCGGGCGTCCACGCCATGGGCACCGGCGGCGCCCGGGCGCTGGGCAACGTCCGCCAGCGGCTGCCCGGGTCGTCCGGCCCGAGCGCCACGCAGGGCGTATCCGTCGAGGTCGGCGAGACCCAGGCGGCGATCGACGTCGACCTGGTCGTCGACTACGGGGTCAGCATCGCCGACCTCGGCCGGGCCATCCAGCGCAACGTCAAGTCGTCCGTCGAGCGGATGACCGGACTACAGGTGACCGAGGTCAACATCACCGTCGACGACGTGTTCGTCCCGGAGGACTCCGAGGACGAGTAGTCGCTCGTCCGCCGAGGACAGCCCACGACGGCGCCCCGACCCTTGGGTCGCGGGCGCCGTCGCGTGTCCAGCCGCGCCGCGCCGCGGAGCAGTCAGCAGCTCAGCAGCCGGAGTGCAGCAGCAGGAGCTCAGCCGCCGAAGCCGGTGAGGAACCTCGCGTTCGGAGTGCCCACACCCGTCGTCTCGTCCCAGCCGGTGCGCAGGCTCAAGCTCGCGTTCTGCCCGAAGGTTCGCACCGAGTAGGTGATCTGACCCCGCCCGCTGACCGGGTCGACGTAGTCCGGCCGGACCTGCCCGTCGCCGACGTGCACGGCTCGAACGTCGGTGAACTGTCCCTTTCCGGCCTTCACTGACGCGTAGACCGCCGGGTTCAGGAAGCCCAACCGCCCGGTCCGCTGAGCTGCGAGCGCCACCATGCCGCTCATCAAGGGCGACGCGAGGCTGGTGCCGCCGAGCCGATATTCGCCGTAGCCGACCGACTTCCCGAAGGTCTGCGTCTCACCGATCAGCATCCCGGTGTTCGGGTCCGCGTCCAGAGCGACGTCGGGAACGGCCCGGCCGGCGCCTTCCGAGGCCGGGACCACCCCGTTCTGATAGCCGGGCCTGCGGAACACGGCGGAGTCGCCGCCGCCCGCGCCGTACAGGTAAACCGGGGCGCTCCAGTACTTGCCGTTCGGGGACAGGGTCGCCGAGCGGGTGCCCCAGCCGGACTGAAAGGTCACCCCGCCGGAGGCAGCGATCGCGGTAGACGTGCCGCCGACGGCCGTGACGTTGGGGTCGGAAGCGGGTGCGTCGGTCTGCCGGGTCCCGGTGGTGGCCGCCTCGTCGCCGGAGTCACCGGAGGAGAACAGGCAGCTGATGCCCTGCATCGCGGCCTGCTTGTAGAGCTGGTCGCCCACGACCAGCCCACCCGGGGACGCTGCGGTATCAGGTCCACCGTAGGAGTTGCTGACGACGTCGACCTTGTTCTCGTCGATGGTGCGGGCCATTGCCGTGAACAGATCGGCATCAAGGCAGCTGGCAGCGCCGTAGTAGCGGACGCCTGCGCCGGGAGCGATGCCGTGGGCGGCTTCGACGTCCAGCGTCTCCTCGCGGTACCAGCCGCTCGGATCGCAGAGCGGCTGGTTGGTGAACGCCTTCGCGTTGGACTGGGTGAACTGCCCGGCGGCGAAGGCCGGGTCGTGGTGCCGCCGGGCGTAGGTGTTGGCGTCGCCGAGGATGGTCGGAGCCGCGTAGGCGTCGATGACGCCGACGGTGCGACCCTTGCCCGTCAGCTTCGTAGTGCTGACGCCGTAGGCCGAGCGGAACTGCGCGGGCGTGTAGCCGCAGACCATGTACGGCAGCGTCTTCCCGTGGTAGGTGGGCAGCGGGGTCTTCCGGTCTGCCTTGAGCCGGGCGGGGACCTGCCCGTAGTACTGCGAACACGGCCGCGCGTTGACGCCGCGGTCCGGCGGGGGAGCCGACGGCGTCGTCCGCGGCTTCAGCACGTGCGGTTCGTTGTCCAGTCCGGTCACGCCGGTCACGAGGCCCGCGACGTCGACGGGGACGCTGGCGTCGGCGGTGGGCGCCTGCACGGTGCGGCCGTTCCGCGAGTAGGTGCGCAAGCGGACGGCGAACGCCTTGCTGGCGGCGACGGCGTCCCCGTGCGCCGAGACGTAGCGGCGGGAACCCTCGACTCCGGTCACGTGGAAGCC
>DATITC010000198.1:0-7890 GCA_035468175.1 Frankiaceae bacterium
CGCACGCTGGTCGAGAACGCCGGTCGGCGAGCGATCACCGTCGGCACCGACGTCGCGAAACCGGAGGACTGCACCGCCCTCGTCGAAGCAGCCATGAACGAGTTCGGCCACGTCGACATCCTCGTGAACAACGCCGGCATCGGCACCGCGGTGCCGGCCACCCGGGAGACGGTGGACCAGTTCCGGCAGGTCATCGACGTCAACCTCAACGGCTGCTACTGGATGGCGCAGGCGTGCGGCCGGGTCATGAAGCCGGGCAGCAGCATCGTCAACATCTCCAGCATCCTCGGCATCACCACCGCCGGGCTGCCGCAGGCCGCCTACGCCGCCAGCAAGGCCGGGCTCATCGGACTCACCCGCGACCTCGCGCAGCAGTGGACCGGCCGGAAGGGCATCCGGGTGAACGCGCTGGCCCCGGGCTTCTTCGCCTCCGAGATGACCGAGCAGTACCCGGACGGCTACCTCGACGCGATGGGGATGCGCATCGTCGCCGGCCGCAAGGGCGAAGCCGAAGAGCTGGCCGCGGCCCTGATCTTTCTGGCCAGCGATGCCGGCAGCTACGTCACCGGGCAAACCCTCGCGGTCGACGGCGGCCTCACCATCACCTGACGCGATACCGCATCGATTCGAGGGGGCTCCATTGTCCGATCTGAGCATCTCCGGCATCCACCATCTGGAGCTGACCGTCCGCGACCTGAAGCGCTCCGAGCCCTGGTACACGCGGGTTCTGGGCTTCGAGCGCATGGGCGCCATGGACAAGGACGACCACAGCGTCGTGATGCTGCGCGCGGGAGACCTGGTGATCGGCCTGGTCCAGCACACCCGGACAGGCGATGACAGCTTCGACGAACGTCGCATCGGCCTCGACCACGCCGGCTTCTCCGTGTCGTCCCCTGAGGACGTCGAGCGCTGGGCGGCCCGCCTCGACGAGCTGGGCGTGGAACGCACGGAGGTGAAGGACGGCGCACTGCCGGACAGTCGCGTGGTGATCTTCCGCGACCCGGACGGCATCCAGTTGGAGTGCTACTACGCGCCCTGACGATGCTCCGTCAGCCGATTCTCTCGTAACGCAGGTGCACGGTGCCGCCGCGGAAGGCGCGCTGCTCGATCAGACGCAGCCGCAGGTCGGTGCCGAGCGGGAGGTACGGCTTGCCGCCCCCGATGACGGCCGGCACCACCCTCGGGCGGAACTCGTCGATCAGGTCCAGCAGCGACGCCGCCAGACCGGCGCCGGCGACGGCCAGGTCACCGTCGGTCTCCCTCTTGAGCCGGACGACCTCGTCGACCGCATCGGCGCGGCGCACCAACCGGCACCCGGGCGCTACCGACTCCAGCGAGTCGGAGAACACGATCCGCGGCGTCGCGGCGTACTCGCGGGCGAACTCCGCCTCCACCTCGCCCCCGTCGGCCCGCTCCGGCGCCGTCCAGAAGTCCTCCATGACCTCGTAGACGCCGCGGCCGAACAGGAACGCTGCCGTCTCGCGGGCCTGCTGGTTGGCAAAACGATGCACCTCCTCGTCCGGGTTGCCAAAGGCGATGCTGCCGGTCGGGTCCTCGATGTAGCCGTCGAGGGAGATGCTCATCGTGTAGCTGAGGGTGCCCATGGGGAAGTAGACGACCCGGCGCACCCGAACTCATCGTCAGCCACGCACTTACGCTTGCCTCACCGACGTGATCTGTACCGATCTTGTGGCGCTGAGCTGCAGAAATAGCCTCAAGATCCGTACTGATCAACTTCTGTAGGCGCCGGCGAACGATCGTCATGCCGAGCAACTACCCGGGCCGCTTTGATGCACGCGCCGCTCCGGTCCGGCCCGACCAATCACACCGGTGCGAGGCCTCAGCTATTCGCTTCGATGTACTTTGCGGCGTCCTTGTCCTCGTCGTCGATGCCCCGCGGTAGCTGATGCTCGGAGCGCCACTTCGTCCACGCGACCGCGAGCTGCTGGCGCTGCTCCAGTGTCGAGGCGTGCCGGAAGTCGGGCAGCGCCTCCCGCTCCTCCTCGGCGATGTGCTTGCTGTTCTCGGTCCGAGCCTCGCCGACCGCCGCCCACCACCCGTCCGAATCCACCTCGTGCCGGTTCGCCTTGCGAACGGCCTCCCGGATCTTGTTGTGGTCGTCGATCGCGTCCTCGGCCTCGTCCTCGCCGTCCGCGGTCTGCTTCTTGAGCAGCTGCGGGTAGAAGACCTCCTCCTCGCACTGGGCGTGGACCTCCAGCAGGGTCGCGAGGTCCTTCCACAGGACGGTCAGCGCCCCCTTGCGGACGGCGTCGTCCATGTCCTCTGCGTCATCCAGACCGGCGAAGCGCAGCCGGAGGGTGTGGTGGTCTTCGAGGACGAGTTCGGTGACGTCGAGCATGGTGCGCTCCCTACCCCCCGATCACGTCGGACACCAGCGCCCGCGCGTCGGTCTGGATGCGCTCGAGGTGGTCCTGGCCGAGAAAGCTCTCGGCGTAGATCTTGTAGACGTCCTCGGTACCGGACGGCCGCGCGGCGAACCAGCCGTTCTCCGTCACCACCTTCAGCCCGCCGACGGCTGCACCGTTGCCCGGCGCCTCGGTCAGCACGGCCGTGATCGGCTCGCCGGCCATCTCGTCGGCGGTGACCTGATCGGCCGACAGCTTGCTCAACGCCGCCTTCTGCTCCCGGTCGGCGGGGGCGTCGACCCGGGCGTAGACCGGATCCCCGTACCGCTCGACCAGGCCGGCGTACCGCTGCGACGGGGTGCTGCCGGTGATCGCGGTGATCTCGCTGGCCAGCAGGCAGAGCAGGAGGCCGTCCTTGTCGGTGGTCCACACCGAACCGTCCCGGCGCAGGAACGAGGCCCCGGCGCTCTCCTCGCCGCCGAACGCGATCGACCCCTCCAGCAGCCCCGGCACGAACCACTTGAACCCGACCGGCACCTCGAGCAGCCGACGGCCGAGCCCGTCGGCGACCCGGTCGATCATCGAGGAGCTCACCAGCGTCTTGCCGATGGCGGCGTCGCCGGCCCACTCGGACCGGTGCGCGTAGAGGTAGTCGATCGCGACGGCGAGGTAGTGGTTCGGGTTCATCAGCCCGGCGTCGGGGGTCACGATCCCGTGCCGGTCGGCGTCGGCGTCGTTCCCGGTCGCCAGGTCGAACTCGGACCGGCGGGCGATCAACGAGGCCATCGCGTTCGGGGACGAACAATCCATCCGGATCTTGCCGTCCCAGTCCAGCGTCATGAAGCGCCAGGTCGGGTCGACGAGCGGGTTCACCACCGTGAGGTCCAGGTGGTGCCGGTCGGCGATCTCACCCCAGTAGGCCACCGACGCGCCACCCAACGGGTCCGCTCCGATGCGGAGGCCAACCGATCGAACCGCCTCGAGGTCCAGCACCGAGGGCAGGTCGTCGACGTAGGCGGCCAGGAAGTCGTAGGTGCCGGTGGTCTCGGCCGCCCGCGCCCGCGCGAACGGCATGCGCCGCACCCCGTCCAGGCCGGCCCGTAGCAGCGCGTTGGCCCGGTCTTGGATCCACCCGGTGATGTCGCTGCCGGCCGGTCCGCCGTCCGGCGGGTTGTACTTGAACCCGCCGTCCGAGGGCGGGTTGTGCGACGGCGTGACGACGACTCCGTCCGCCGTTCCCTCCCTCTGCTCACGGTTGGCGCGGAGGATCGCGTGGCTCAGCGAGGGCGTCGGCGTGTAGCCGTCCCGGGAGTCGACCAGGACCCGGACGCCGTTGGCAGCGAACACCTCGAGCGCGGTGACGAACGCGGGCTCGGACAAGGCATGGGTGTCCTTCACGAGGAACAACGGACCGTCGATGCCTTGGCCGGCGCGGTACTCACAGATCGCCTGGCTGGTCGCTGCGATGTGGTCCTCGTTGAAGGCGGTGTCAAAGGACGAGCCGCGGTGCCCGGAGGTCCCGAACGCGACCTGCTGCGCAGCGTTCCCGGCATCCGGGTGCAGCGCGTAATACGACGTCAGGAGGCGCGGCAGATCGACGAGGTCCGAGGGTTCGGCGGGCTGTCCTGCGCGTGGGTCGGCCATGCGGTCATCTTGCCCACCCAGTCCAGTTCAGGAGGTGCCCAACCGATGAAGCTGAGGTGGGCAAGCAACGGAGCGGCAGCGAGCAGCAGATTGCCGAGCTGCTCCAGACCGCTCGCCGGGCACTGCACCTGAGCGTCGCGTTCCTCAGCCGCCTCGACGGCACCACGCAGCACCTCGAAGTCGTCGAGGCTCCGGCGTTGCACTCGCTGGTGTTCCGCGAGGGGGTGGCGCAGCCGCAGTCGACCACGTTCTGCCAGGCGACGCTGGACGGCAAGCTTCCCGCGGTCATGCCGGACCTGCGGAAGTTTCCGGTCGCGATGGCCCTGCCGGCCGCTCGCATCCCCCGGATTCGGAGCTTCGTCTCGGTCCCGGTGCGCCTGTCCGACGGCACCCTCTACGGGACCTTCTGCGCGGCCGGCCTTACCTCGGACAAAGAGCTGAACGATCGCGACCAGGCGCTGATGGAGGTGCTCGCCTCAGCCGCCGCCGTCATCATCGAGCCCGGGGTCCGGACGCAGGCCCGCGCGGAGGACATCCGGAGCCGGCTGGCGCCGGTGCTCGCCGCCGGCGGCCCGACGGTCGTCCTCCAGCCCATCGTCGACCTGAGCACGGGACATCGGGTCGGCGCCGAGGCGCTCAGCCGCTTCCCCGCGGACTGGGACAAGGCCCCCGACACCTGCTTCGCCGAGGGGCACAGCGTGGGACTCGGGGATGCCCTCGAGATCGCGGCGTTGCGGACGGCGGCCGAGCACCTCGCCGTCGTCGACGGCTACGTGACCATGAACGTCTCGCCGGGGACCCTCCAGACCACGGCATGCCAGCGCCTGCTCGAGCAGATGCCGCTGGAGCGGGTGGTCCTCGAGCTCAGCGAGCACGAGTCGGTCGGGAACTACCACATCCTCCGCGACACCCTCGCTCCGCTGCGCGCCCGCGGGATGCGGCTGGCCATCGACGATGTCGGTGCCGGCTTCTCCTCGCTGCGGCACATCGTCCTGACCGCGCCGGACATCATCAAGCTCGATCGCAGCCTCGTGACGGGGCTCGGCGAGGACCAGGTGCTGCGCACGCTGGTGCGCTCGCTCGTCGACTTCGGCCACGGCAGCAACGCCACCGTCGTCGCCGAGGGCGTGGAGACCGCGAGCGACGCCGATCACCTGCGCCGGCTGGACGTCGACTTCGGCCAGGGCTGGTACCACGGTCGGCCCGGCCCGCCGGAGGCCCTGTCCCCGGTCTCGCTGCCGGTGCCACGACCCGGTGAGCACGATGACATGGACTCGTGTAACACTATCCAGCGTCATACCTGACGGGGGAGGAATTCACATGGGGTTCGACATGGCCGGAATCGGCGCGCTCAAGGATGCGCTGGCGATCACCAACAAGCACCTGGAGCTGGTGCTCGCCGAGCTGAAGGAAACCAACCGGAACCGGCTCGATGTCGTCGCCGTCGAGCTACGCCAGGTCAACGAGACCCTGGCTGCGGTGCTGGCAGGGCAGGACCGCTCGCCGGTCTGACATTTCGCGCGAGTCGCTCCGGCGATCGCCGGGGGTGACAATGCACGGGTGCGCGTCGCCCTGTTCGTCACCTGCCTCGTGGACGGGATGATGCCGGACGTCGGCAAAGCGACCATCCGCCTGCTTCGCCGGCTCGGCGTGGACGTGGACGTGCCGCTCGCCCAGACCTGCTGCGGTCAGATGCACATCAACACCGGCTACGGCGCGCAGGCACTTCCCCTGGTCCAGCAGCACACCGACGCCTTCCGCGGCTACGACGCCGTGGTTGCGCCGAGTGGGTCCTGCGCCGGCTCCGTCCGGCACCAGCATCCGGTCCTGGCCGCGAAGTCCGGCAACGCCAAGCTGACGGCCGAGGTCGAGAAGCTCGCCGCGCGCACGTACGAGCTTTCGGAGTTCCTGGTCGACGTGCTCGGTGTGACCGACGTCGGTGCCTACTACCCGCACAAGGTCACCTACCACCCGACCTGCCACTCCCTGCGGGTCCTCCGGGTCGGTGACAAGCCGCTGCGGTTGCTCCGCGAGGTCCAGGGCCTCGAACTCGTCGAGCTGCCCGACGCCGAGGTCTGCTGCGGCTTCGGCGGCACCTTCGCCGTGAAGAACCCGGACGTGTCGGCGGCCATGCTCTCCGACAAGCTCCGGCATGTGCTGTCGACCGACGCGGAGATCTGCAGCGCCAGCGACTCATCCTGCCTGCTGCACATCGGCGGCGGCCTGAGCCGGACCCGTGCCGGCGTCCGGACCGTGCACCTCGCGGAGATCCTGGCGAGCGAGCCGGTCCAGGCGGGCCGATGAGCACCTTCCTGGGACTGCCCACCGCACCCGCCGGTGTCGGTCATCTCCGTGGCACGCGCCCGTTCCCGGAGGCCGCGTCCGACGCGCTGGCCGACCCACAGCTGCGACACAACCTCGGGCGGGCGACCCGCACCATCCGCGGCAAGCGGAACGCCGTCGTTGCGGAGCTTCCGGACTGGGCCGAGTTGCGCGCCGCCGGCGCCGCCATCAAGGACGACGTCCTGGCGAACCTCGACAGCTACCTCGTCCAGCTCGAGCAGAAGGTCGTCGAGGCCG
Source organism: Frankiaceae bacterium (assembly GCA_035468175.1). Lineage (GTDB taxonomy): Bacteria > Actinomycetota > Actinomycetes > Frankiales > Frankiaceae > JAVEDQ01. The sequence continues at coordinate 6,591 of DATITC010000198.1, forward strand.
GCGGGATCGTGCACTGGGCGCGCGACGCGACGGAGGCGAACCGCATCGTGCTCGAGCTGGTGCAGGCGACCGGTGCGCGAGAGGTCGTCAAGGTCAAGTCGATGGCGACGCAGGAGATCGGGCTGAACGAGGCGCTGGCCGAGGGCGGTGTTTCCGCCTGGGAGACCGACCTCGCGGAGCTCATCGTCCAGCTCGGCGACGACGCGCCCAGCCACATCCTCGTCCCGGCCATCCACCGCAACCGCGCCGAGATCCGGGAGATCTTCCTCCGCGCGATGGGTGAGGTCGGCCGCGCCGCCGATCCCGGCCTGACCGACGACCCCGTCGCGCTCGCCGAAGCGGCGCGGCTGCACCTGCGGCAGAAGTTCCTCGACGCCGAGGTCGCCATCTCCGGCGCCAACTTCGCCATCGCCGAGACCGGAACCCTCGGCGTGGTGGAGTCCGAGGGCAACGGGCGGATGTGCCTCACCCTGCCGAAGGTGCTCATCACGGTGATGGGGCTCGAGAAGGTCGTGCCGACCTGGCAGGACCTCGAGGTCTTCCTGCAACTGCTGCCCCGGTCGAGTACCGGCGAGCGGATGAACCCGTACACGTCGACGTGGACCGGGGTGACGCCCGGCGACGGTCCGCAGGAGTTCCACCTGGTCCTGCTCGACAACGGTCGCACCGCGGTGCTCGCGGACGCCGAAGGCCGCTCGGCCCTCCGCTGCATCCGGTGCTCGGCCTGCCTCAACGTCTGCCCGGTCTACGAACGGGCCGGGGGCCACGCCTACGGCTCGGTCTATCCGGGGCCGATCGGGGCGGTGCTCAGCCCCCAGCTCACCGGCGTCGCCGCCAACGCGTCCCTGCCGTTCGCCTCGACGCTCTGCGGCGCCTGCTACGACGTCTGCCCGGTCGCGATCGACATTCCCTCGATGCTGGTCCACCTGCGGGAGCGGGTCGTCGAGGACAAGCGCGCCGCGTATCGGGTTCCGACCGCCGAGCAGACGATGATGTCGGCGGCCAAGTGGACGATGCTGCGGCCGGGCCGGTGGGCGGCGGCCCTGCGGGCCGGCCGGTTGGGCCGGGTACTCGGCCGGCGCCGGGACCGCATCGGCGCGCTGCCTCCGCCGCTCGCGGCGTGGACCACGACGCGCGATCTTCCCCGCCCGCCCGCTCAGACCTTCCGCGACTGGTGGGTCAACGAGGGCCGCGACGGCGGCCGGCCGTGACCGCCCGAGACGAGGTGCTGGCGCGGATCCGGGCCGCCCACGAGGTCGCACCGATGTCGTCCCCGACGATCCCGCGCGGCTACCGGACC
>DATITC010000199.1:0-8017 GCA_035468175.1 Frankiaceae bacterium
TCCGCCCGCTGAACGCTGCCGGGAGAGATCGCCGAGGCGGGGTTCCGGGGGGCTCCGGCGGTTCCGGGCAGCGTTGATCTTGGCGATGCGCCAGCGCTAGTCCACGAGCGCATGCGCCACGACCTCCGCCCGGCCACAAGCGCCCCCTGAGGGAACAGATCCCGAAGCAGGAGAGTTGAGCAAGACAGACTCAATCACCCTTGACGATCAGACGAGACGTGACAGACTGAGTCCAGCAGGCTCAACCAGACTTACAGCTCACCAGACCAACAGCACCACGCATCACGCAAACGAGAGGGATCCCAGACATGGCCCGTGTAGTCGGTATCGACCTCGGCACGACGAACTCCGTCGTCTCCGTACTCGAGGGCGGCGAGCCCACCGTCATCGCCAACGCCGAGGGCAGTCGCACCACCCCCAGCGTCGTCGCGTTCGCCAAGAACAGCGAGGTGCTCGTCGGCGAGGTCGCGAAGCGCCAGGCAGTCACGAACGTCGACCGCACCATCCGCTCCGTCAAGCGCCACATGGGCACCACCTGGTCCCAGGAGATCGACGGCAAGAAGTTCAACCCGCAGCAGGTCAGCGCGTTCATCCTGCAGAAGCTGAAGAGGGACGCCGAGTCCTACCTGGGCGAGAGCGTGACCGACGCGGTCATCACCGTCCCGGCCTACTTCTCCGACGCCGAGCGCCAGGCGACCAAGGAGGCGGGCGAGATCGCCGGCCTCAACGTGCTGCGCATCATCAACGAGCCCACCGCCGCTGCCTTGGCCTACGGCCTGGACAAGGGCGACAAGGAGCAGACCATCCTGGTCTTCGACCTCGGTGGTGGCACCTTCGACGTCTCACTGCTCGAGATCGGCGACGGCGTCATCGAGGTCAAGGCGACCAGTGGCGACAACCGCCTCGGCGGCGACGACTGGGACGAGCGCGTCGTCGAGCACCTGGTCAAGACGTTCAACAACCAGAACGGCGTCGACCTTTCCAAGGACAAGATGGCGATGCAGCGGCTCCGCGAGGCAGCGGAGAAGGCCAAGATCGAGCTGTCCGGCCAGTCGCAGACCAGCATCAACCTGCCGTACATCACGGCCAGTTCCGAAGGTCCGCTGCACATGGACGTCACGCTCACGCGTGCCGAGTTCCAGCGCATGACCTCGGACCTGCTCGACCGGACCAAGAAGCCCTTCCAGGCAGCCATCAAGGACGCCGGCGTGAATGTCTCGGCCATCGACCATGTCGTGCTCGTGGGTGGTTCCACCCGCATGCCGGCCGTCGTCGACCTGGTCCGTGAGCTGACCGGTGGCCAGGACCCCAACAAGGGCGTGAACCCGGACGAGGTCGTCGCCATCGGCGCCTGCCTCCAGGGCGGTGTCCTCAAGGGTGAGGTCAAGGACGTCTTGCTGCTCGACGTCACCCCGCTGTCCCTCGGCATCGAGACGAAGGGCGGCGTGATGACCAAGCTGATCGAGCGCAACACGACGATCCCGACCAAGCGCTCCGAGGTCTTCACGACGGCGGACGACAACCAGCCGTCGGTGCAGATCCAGGTCTACCAGGGTGAACGAGAGATGGCGCAGTACAACAAGCGCCTCGGGATGTTCGAGCTGACCGGCCTCCCGCCGGCGCCGCGCGGCATCCCGCAGATCGAGGTCACCTTCGACATCGACGCCAACGGCATCGTGCACGTGCACGCCGAGGACAAGGGCACCGGCAAGACCCAGTCGATGACGATCACCGGTGGCTCCGCGCTGCCGAAGGACGAGATCGACCGGATGATGCGCGAGGCCGAGGAGTTCGCCGAGGAGGACAAGCGTCGCCGCGAAGAGGTCGAGGTCCGCAACCAGGCCGAGTCGCTCGTGTACCAGACCGAGCAGTTCCTGGCGGAGAACGGCGACAAGGTCGGCGACGACCTCAAGGGTGAGGTCGAGGAGAAGCTCGGCGCCCTTCGCGCGGTTGTCGGCGGCAGCGACATCGAGGCCATCAAGACGGCCGTCGATGAGCTTGCCAAGGCCAGCAGCGCCATGGGCTCGGCGATGTACGCCAACACCCAGGCCTCGGGTGGCGCGACCGGCGGGCCGACCGGCGGTGCCGCAGGTGACCCGAGTGGTGCCGACGACGTGGTGGACGCCGAGATCGTCGACGAGGACAACAAGTGAGTTCTGCTTACGAGCAGGCCGCCCAGGAGCAGGCCTCGGCCGCGTACGCGCGGTCGGGGCCTGCTCCGGACGGGCCCCCGGATCCGCCGCTGGTCAACGACAAGCGGCGCATCGACCCGGAGACCGGCGCGGTGCGCGAAGCACCCGAGCCAGCCGGCGACGTCCCCTTCGCGGTGGACGCCGAGGATCCGGAGCTCGCCATGGCCCGCACCGCGCTCGCCGAGCGCACCGCGGACCTGCAACGGCTCAAGGCCGAATTCGACAACTACCGCCGCCGGGTTGAACGCGACCGCCAGGCGACGAAGGATGCGGCGGCGGCTCAGGTTCTCCTCGGGCTGCTACCTACCTTGGACGACATCGCCCGGGCACGAAGCCACGACGACCTGAACGGCACGTTCAAGACAGTCGCGGAAGGCCTTGAGAACACCCTCGGGTCGCTCGGGCTCGAGCGGTTCGGTCAGCAGGGCGAGCCGTTCGACCCCACCCAGCACGAGGCGCTCGTCTACACCTCGGCTCCGGGTCTCGCCGGACCGACGTGCGTCGAGGTCTACCGGGCGGGTTACCGCCACGCCGGCAAGGTGCTGCGGCCCGCCCAGGTCGTCGTCGCCGACTCACCGGAGGGCGAGGCCGGCGGGGAGCCCGGCCCAGGTATCCAAACCGAAAGCCCTACAGACCGGGAGTGATGCGGTGAGCACGCGCGACTTCGTCGAGAAGGACTATTACAAGGCTCTCGGCGTGGCCAAGAACGCGAATGCGGCCGACATCAAGAAGGCCTACCGCCAGCTGGCCCGGGAGCTGCATCCGGACAAGAACCCCGGCGACGCGACCGCGGAGTCCCGCTTCAAGGAGGTCTCCGAGGCCTACGACGTGCTGTCCGACGACAGTCGGCGCAAGGAGTACGACGAGGCGCGCTCGCTGTTCGCGGCGGGTGGTCGCCCCGGCGCTCCCGGCGGCTTCGGTGGCTTCGGAGCACCCGGGGCCGGCGGAACTGGCGGTGGCGTCCCGTTCGACCTCAACGATCTGCTCGGCAACTCCCGGGGAGGGGTAGGGGGCCTGTTCGATTCGATCTTCCAGCGCAACGGGTCGCCAGGTCGTGGCCCGCGTCGGGGATCGGACCTGACCGCCGAGCTGTCGATCTCCTTCGACGACGCCATGCGCGGCATCGAGGCGACGGTTCGGCTGCCCGAGGCCGCCGCCTGCGAGAACTGCATCGGGACGGGGGCGGCACCGGGAACGGCACCGCGGACCTGTCCCACGTGTCAGGGTCTCGGGGTCGTCAGCACCAGCCAGGGTGGCTTCGCGCTGTCCGAGCCGTGTCGAGACTGCCGGGGCAAGGGTCAGATCATCGACACCCCATGCCCGGTCTGCCGGGGCACGGGTCGCCGGGAGCGGCTGCAGCGCATCCGCGTACCGGCCGGTGTCGGGGACGGGCAGAAGCTGCGCGTCCGCGGCCGCGGCGGTCCGGGCGAGCGCGGCGCCCCATCCGGTGACCTGGAGGTCGTCGTGCACGTCGCTGGGCACCCGCTGTTCGGACGGGACGGGGCGAACCTGACCGTCACGCTTCCGATCACCTTCCCGGAGGCGGCGCTGGGGGCCGAGATCAAGGTCCCCACCCCGGACGGCCCGCCGGTGACGGTGCGCATTCCGCCCGGCACCGCCCCCGGACGGCGACTGCGCGTCCGCGGGCGCGGGATGCCCAAGGCCGGCGGCGCCCGTGGCGATCTGCTCGTCACCGTCGATGTCGCGGTGCCGCAGAAGCTCAGCGGTGCGGCGAAGGACGCGCTCGAGGAGTTCGCCCGGCAGGCGAACGACCATCCGCGGGCGCATCTGTTCACGCAGTGAGCAGCCGCCCGGTCCACGCCCGTACAGCCACGGAGTGAGAGAAGGAACGACGGTGGACAGCGTCTTCGGCGGTAGCAGGCTCGGTGGCGAAGTGCCGGGTCGCCATCCGCACGACGACTCGACCCCCGTCTACGTGATCTCCGTCGCGGCGGAGCTGGCCGGGATGCATCCGCAGACGTTGCGTCAGTACGACCGGCTGGGGATCGTCAGCCCCGGCCGGTCGGCCGGTCGAGGCCGCCGGTACTCGGCCCGGGAGGTGGCGCTGCTCCGCGAGGTCCAGCGGCTTTCGCAGGAGGAAGGCGTCAACCTCGAGGGCATCCGTCGCATCCTGGCGCTCGAGAACCAGGTGTCGGCGCTGCAGAACCGCGTCCGGGAGCTCGAGAACGAGCTGACCGAAGCCCGGGTGGCGGTGCGGGACGAGGTCGCCGAGGCGCATCGCACCCACCGGCGGGACCTCGTCCCCGTGAAGCGCGAGGTCGTCGTCTGGCGGCGACGTTGAGAACAAGCAGACACATCAGACCCCTCCACAACAACAGGACAGAGCGCAGGAAACGATGAACGCAGAACTCTCTCCGAAGGCGAACGACGCCTTCCAGGCAGCCGGCGCGCGCGCAACCAGCGGTGGTGCGCCGCAACTCGAACCGGTTCACCTGCTGCTGGCCCTGCTCGAGCAGTCGGACTCGCTCGTCGCGCCGCTGCTGGAGAGCGTCGGCGCGTCCCCGGCGACCATCCGTAGCCAGGCCGAGGCCGCCGTTGTCGCGCTGCCGCGGGTCAGTGGTAGCTCCGTCGGAGCCCCGCAGCCGACCCGCCCGCTCATCGCGGCCCTCAGCGGCGCGCAGAAGGCGGTCGGCGCCACCGGCGACGAGGCCGTCGAGCCGGAGCACCTGCTCATCGGCCTGGCCGACGCCGGCGGCGATGCCAGCCGCATCCTCACCGAGGCCGGTGCCACCGCCGAGAAGCTGACCGAGGCGTTGCCCGGGGCTCGTGGCGGAGAGGCGCTGCGCAAGTACGCCACCGATCTGACCGCGTTGGCCGAGAGCCAGAAGCTCGACCCGGTGATCGGCCGTGACGCCGAGGTGCGCCGGGTGATCCAGGTGCTGTCGCGGCGGACCAAGAACAACCCGGTGCTCATCGGTGAGCCCGGGGTGGGCAAGACCGCCATCGTCGAGGGCCTGGCGCACCGCATCGTCGCCAAGCAGGTCCCCGAATCGCTCCAGGGTCGCCGCGTCCTGTCGCTCGACCTCGGCTCGATGATCGCCGGGTCCAAGTACCGCGGTGAATTCGAGGAGCGGCTGAAGGCCGTCCTCAAGGAGATCAAGGACGCCGAAGGCCAGATCATCACGTTCATCGACGAGCTGCACACCGTCGTCGGCGCGGGCAAGGCCGAGGGCTCGATGGACGCCGGCAACATGCTCAAGCCGATGCTGGCCCGCGGAGAGCTCCGGCTGATCGGCGCGACCACTCTCGACGAGTACCGGCAGAACATCGAGAAGGACCCGGCTCTCGAGCGCCGTTTCCAGCAGGTCTACGTCGGTGAGCCCAGCGTGGAGGACACCATCGCGATCCTCCGCGGGCTGAAGACGGCGTACCAGAACCACCACAAGGTCCAGATCATGGACTCGGCGTTGGTAGCGGCCGCAACGCTCTCCGACCGCTACATCACCGGTCGTTTCCAGCCGGACAAGTCGATCGACCTCGTCGACGAGGCGTCGGCCCGGCTGCGGATGGAGCAGACCTCCGACCCGGTCGAGATCGACGACGCCCGCCGCCGCGTCCAGCGGCTGCAGGGTGACGTCGCCAGCCTGGAGAACGAGACCGACGAGCAGTCCCGGCTCCGGTTCGAGGACGCCAAGCACGAGCTCGCGGAGCGGCAGGCCGAACTCGACGCTCTGGAGCAGCGCTGGCAGTCGGAGCGCTCGGGGCTCGACCGTGTCTCCGAGCTCGCCGGCCGGCTGAAGGAACTCGAGGATCAGCACGAGAGGGCCCTGCGTCTAGGTGATGGGGAGACAGAGGGTCGCCTCCGTAACGGCGAGATTCCTGCACTGAAGCGTCAGCTGCAGCAGGCCGAGACCGAGGCCGAGACGACCGGTGCGATGGTGACCAAGCAGGTCGGCCCGGACGATGTCGCCGAGGTCGTCGCCGCCTGGACCGGCATCCCGGCCGGCCGGCTGCTCGAGGGTGAGACCGCGAAGCTGCTGAAGATGGAGTCGGCGCTGAGTCAGCGGGTCGTCGGCCAGGACGAGGCTGTCCGGGCGGTGTCCGATGCGGTCCGCCGGGCGCGGGCCGGCGTTGCCGACCCGGACCGTCCGACCGGCTCGTTCCTGTTCCTCGGCCCGACGGGCGTCGGCAAGACCGAGCTCGCGAAGGCGCTCGCCGACTTCCTGTTCGACGACGAGCGGGCCATGGTCCGGATCGACATGAGCGAGTACGGCGAGAAGCACTCGGTGGCCCGGCTGATCGGCGCCCCGCCCGGCTATGTCGGCTTCGAGGCCGGCGGTCAGCTGACGGAGGCGGTCCGGCGCCGGCCGTACACCGTGATCCTGCTCGACGAGGTCGAGAAGGCGCACCCGGATGTGTTCGACGTGCTGCTCCAGGTCCTCGACGACGGCCGGCTGACCGATGGGCAGGGACGGACGGTCGACTTCCGGAACGCGATCCTGATCCTGACGTCGAACCTCGGGTCGTCGTTCATCGCCGACCCGATGCTCTCCCCGGAGATGCGCCGGGAGTCGGTGATGATGGCGGTGCGCGAGGCGTTCAAGCCGGAGTTCGTCAACCGGCTTGACGACGTGCTGGTCTTCGAGTCGCTGAGCAAGACGGCGCTGATCCACATCGTCGATCTGCAGCTCGAGCGGCTGGCCAAGCGGCTCGCCGGGCGGCGGCTGACCCTGTCGGTCACCGACGAGGCGAAGAGCTGGCTCGCCGACCGGGGCTTCGACCCGATCTACGGGGCCCGGCCGCTGCGCCGGCTGGTGCAGACCGCGGTCGGTGATTCCCTGGCCAAGGGACTGCTGTCCGGCGAGATCCGGGACGGCGAGGAGGTCGTGGTCGACCTCGCGGATGATGGTGGCCTCTCGGTGGCCCCAGCGGCGGTCCCGGTCAGCTGACCCTGCCGCTCCACCCACCGGGCCCGACCCTGAAGGACTCACCGTGACCGCCAGGACCCTGCTCGGCACCGTCGTCTCTCATCCGGAGCAGCGAGTGGTGGACGACGACGCCGGCATCGTGTTCTGGGTGCGGCCCGCTCTCCAGGAGCACCTGGATCCGGTCCAGGTGTTCGTGTCAGCTCGATCTGCTGACCTCGTGGAGCGGGTCGACCTTTCCCTCGGGGCGATCGTGCAGGCCACGGGGCAGCAGTCCCGCGGCATCCTGATCGCCGGCTCGCTGACGTCCGCCGCTCTCGAGTTGCCCGACGACGGAGCGAACGTGACGGTGCCGCTTCCCGTGCCCGAATTGGCCCGCCTGGATCCGGGGCGCGCCTTCCGCTACCGGACGTTCATGGTCTGCTGGTTCGCAGCTTTTGTGACGCTCGGCCTTTTTGGAATGGTGACCGCATCCAACCGATACGGGGCGCCTGGGTTCGGGGTCTTCTTGGCCGGCGCCGTGTGGCTGGTGGTTCGGGACCTCCGCGTCCGCTCCGTCGACAACCGCCAGTATCAGGAGCTGGCCCGTTCCGCCGCAGCGTTGGTCGAGGCGCGACTGGAAGCGGTGGTCCCGGTCGCGAGGATGTTCGACCTGCTCGGCGGAGGCATCGAACGGACCGGCAACCCCTGGAACCCCACCCGCGCTCGACAGCCTCGCCCTGAGGGGGTGGAGTGGGCCGACCAGACGGGTCGCTTCGCTGCCACCATCAAGCCGATCCCGCTCCAGCCCAAGAGCAACGCCACCATCACGGCTCGACGGCTGACCACGTGGAGCCCTGCGGACCAATCCCGGTCGACCGCCGCGCGGCGAGGGCGGGCTGGGTCAGATTGCAGGCGGGCAGAACGAGGACGGCATAGCGTCGCGGGATGCCTACCGCT
>DATITC010000200.1:0-11601 GCA_035468175.1 Frankiaceae bacterium
GACATCCGGGAAGTTCCCCGGCGAGCAGGCCGAGCGCGAGCACGAGATCGCCTGGGGTACTGAGCCGCCGCTCGACGTGCTGCTCGCCGCCCCGCCGACGGCGGATGAGGCGGGCTGGTTCGACGAGCCGAGCCGCTTCGGTGCCCTCGCCCGCCGGCTCTGGACGCCGCTGCTCGCGCACGAGACGTGGACGGACGAATGAGCACGACGCCAGGTGCCCCGGTGGTCCACGCGATTCCCGCCTTCGCCGCGGTTCCTGCCTTTGACATGTGTGGGCCGCTGCCCCAGGGCACCGTCGTGCTCGAGGCCAGCGCCGGCACCGGGAAGACCTTCACGATCGCCGCCCTGGCGACGCGCTACGTCGCCGAGGGGCAGGTCGAGCTGAGCCAGCTCATGCTCGTCACCTTCGGCCGTGCCGCCACGCAGGAGCTGCGGGAACGGGTGCGGGAGCGGCTCGTCAGTGCCGAACGCGGCCTCGCGGACCCGGCTGCCGCCCGCGCCGGCGACGATGACCTGCTGGGCCTGCTGGCCGACGTGTCCGATGACGAGGTCGCAGCCCGACGGCGTCGGCTCGCGACCGCTCTCGCCGGGTTCGACGCCGCCACCATCGCCACCACCCATGGCTTCTGCCAGCAGATGCTCGCCGGACTCGGCATGGCCTCCGACACCGATCCGGACGCGACGTTCGTCGAGAACATCGACGACCTGATCGACGAGGTGGTCGACGACCTCTACCTGCGCAAGTTCGCCACCCCCGACGCGGGCGTGCCGGCGATGGACTACACCACCGCCAAGACCGTCGCCCGCAACGCGCTCTACGACCGGCAGGCCGGCCTCGTCCTCGCCGATGCCGACTCGAACACCGAAGCCGGCCAGCGCTACGGGCTCGCCGTCGCAGCCCGGGCGGAGGTCGACCGGCGCAAGCGGCAGCGGAAGCTCCTCGACTACGACGACCTGCTGCACCGGCTCCGCGACGCCTTGGTCGACCCGCAGCACGGGGAGGCCGCGCGGCAGCGCATCCGGCGCCGCTACGCCGTCGTGCTGGTCGACGAGTTCCAGGACACCGACCCCGTGCAGTGGGACATCCTGCGGCTCACGTTCGACGGCCACGTCACCCTGGTGCTGATCGGCGACCCCAAGCAGGCGATCTACGCCTTCCGCGGCGGGGACGTCGTCACCTACCTCGACGCCGCGTCGTCGGCGACCAGCACCGCCACCCTCACCCGGAACTGGCGGAGCGACCAGCCGCTGCTCGACGCGTTCGGCGAGCTGTTCCAGACCGCCGCCCTCGGGCACGAGCGGATCGTCGTCCGGCCGGTGGAAGCCGCGAACCCGGAACGCCGGCTCACCGCCGAGGCCCCGCTGCGCATCCGGCTTCTCGACCGCGGTGGCGGCAAGAGCCTGTGGGTCGACGAGGCACGGGCCCGGGTCGCGACCGATGTCGCGTCCGACATCGCTCGCCGGCTCACCGTCGGGGAGATCACGCCCGGGGACGTCGCCGTGCTCGTGCGGACGAACAAGCAGGGCCCGCTGGTCCGGGACGCGCTGGCCGACGTCGGCGTGCCGGCGGTGCTGACCAGCAGCGCCAGCGTGTTCGGCACCCCGATCGCCCGTGAATGGCTGACCCTGCTGCAGGCACTCGAAGCGCCGCACCGCGCCGGGCTCGTGCGAGCGGCCGCGTTGACCTGCTTCGTCGGATGGACCGCCACCCAGCTCGACAGCCGCGGCGAGTCGGCGCTCGACGAACTCGGCCCGCGGATGCGCGGTTGGGCGGATCTGCTCGCCCGCCGGGGCGTGGCCGCGCTGCAGGAGGAGGTGGCGTCCTCGACGCGGCTCCCGGCGCGGATGCTCGCCGGGGAGCATGGTGAGCGGGACCTCACCGACCTCCGGCACGTCGGCCAGTCGCTGCACACCGCCGCCGTCGAGGGGCAGCTCGGCATCACCGCCCTGGTCGAGTGGCTGCAGCGGCGGATCACCGACGCGGTCGGTGACCTCGCCGAGGACCGCAGCCGCCGGCTCGAGTCCGACGCCGCCGCGGTGCAGATCATCACCGTGCATCGGAGCAAGGGGCTCGAGTTCCCGGTGGTCTACGTGCCGTTCGCGTGGGACCGCTGGCTGCCGGTGACGCCCGACCCGCTGCGGTTGCACGACGACGCCGGGCACCGGCTTCTCGACGTCGGCGGACCGGGCGGCCCCGAGTACGGCGACCGCAGACTGCGGCACGCCGCCGAGGAGTCCGGCGAGGACCTGCGGCTGTTCTACGTCGCGATTACGCGGGCGCAGAGCTCCGTCGTGCTGCACTACGCGCCGTCGGGCAAGAACACGACGGGCTCGGCGCTGAACCGGCTGCTCTTCGCCGAGTTCGCCCGCGGTACCGAGCCGCCGCAGCTGATCGACGTGCCGAGCGACAAGGCCGCCTTCACGCTGCTGAGCGAGGTCGCGGACGGCTCGAACGGCACCATCGCGGTCGAGCAGGTCCCGGCTGAGCAGCCGCCGATCAGGTGGGAGCCGCCGGCCGAGCAGGTGCCGGACCTGGCGGCCGCCGTCTTCGACCGAAGCCTGGACCTGGCGTGGCGCCGGACGTCCTACTCGTCCCTGACCGCTGCGGTGCACGACGGCGCATCCGCGGTCGCCGAGATGGTCGGCAGCGAGCCGGAAAACCCGGATCGGGCGGACGAGGTGCCGGTGCAGCTGCTCGACGGGACGGCGGGCGCCGGAATCGGCACGGGAACCGCAGGCGAGGCGGCCGACGGGATGCCGGCGGACGAGCATTCTGAGCTGCGTCAGCTCCTGTCGCCGTTGCGCGACCAGCCGAGCGGGACCACGTTCGGCACCCTGGTCCACGCGGTGTTGGAGGAGGTCGACACGTCCGCCGTCGACCTCGCCGCCGAGCTGGTGGACCGGTGCACCGACGCGGTCACATCTCGGTACGGCAGCAGCGTCGATCCGCAGGCGTTGGCCGCCGGGCTGCTGCCCGTGCTGGAGACGCCGCTTGGGCCACTCGCCGACGATCGCCGGCTCCGCGACATCAGCCCGGCCGACCGGCTTGCCGAGATGGACTTCGAGATGCCGCTCGCCGGCGGCGACCGCCCGCACCCGGGGGACGCGACGCTCGCCGACGTCGCCGAGCTGCTCCGCCAGCACCTGCCGGCCAGCGATCCGCTCGCCGGGTACGCCGATGTGCTCGATGTTCCCGGGCTCCGCGAACAGCGGCTGCGGGGATATCTGACCGGCAGCCTCGACGCCGTCCTCCGGGTGCGCGACGAAGCCGGCCGGCCGCGCTACCTGATCGCCGACTACAAGACCAACTGGCTCGGCCCGCACGACGACGTGCTCAGCGCGTGGAACTACCGGCCGTCGGCGATGGCCGAGGCGATGCTGCACGCCCACTACCCGCTGCAGGCACTGCTGTACGGCGTCGCCCTGCACCGCTACCTGGCGTGGCGACAGCCGGGCTACGACCCGGCGGTGCACCTCGGCGGCGTGCTGTACCTCTACGTCCGCGGGATGTGCGGGCCCGAGACGCCGGTGGTCGATGGGATGCCGTGCGGCGTCTTCAGCTGGCAGCCGCCGGCGACGCTCATCGAGAAGCTGTCGGAACGCCTCGCCTGATCAGGCTGGCCACGCGGCGCGGTCAGCTGCCCCAACCACCCGCGCGGTATGTACCGGATCGACTTCGACACTCCGGCACCACGGGACTGCCCGTGGAGCACGAGCACGTCCTGCGGGTGTCGGAGCTGCCGGAACACCACCGGGATCCCTTCGACCGGTTGCTCGTCGCGCAGGCGCAGGTGCTACGAATTCCGCTGGTGACGGCTGATCAACAGCTGGCTGCGTACGAGGTCGACCTCATCGACGCCTGACACCTCCGGACAAGCCTGACGTCATCCTCAAGCAGCGCCCGACTCACGTCGATCTGTCTGCAGCGACAGGGGTGTCGCCCAGTGGTCGCCTGTTCGCGGTCGGAGAGGGGCTGACCGTGCCGCGCACGCCGTCCGGCCCCACGCCATCGTCCGGTCCTACGCCAGCGACTGGTCCCACGCCATTGTCCGGCCCCACGCCATCGTCCGGCCCCACCGCAGCCCCCGCCCCGCCCCGACCTGACGACCTGACGTTCCTGCTCGACGTCGCGCACGCCGCCCGCACCCGTCCCCAGCCCGAGGTCCTGACGACCGTCTGCCGTGGCCTGGCCCGACTGCTCGGGGTGCGGGTGAGCGCGTTCATCCCGAGCCGCCGCGGGGACTGCTTGAAGCTTGCGATCTGCCGTGGCGACGTCGGAACTCCTCCGAGCAGCCCGCAGGACGCGGCGGACATCCTGCACGAGGTCGTCTCCACCGGACGTCCGGTGCGCCGGCTCATCCCCGGGCAGCGCGAACGCGATTCGAGTTCGAGCCCGGTGTTCGCGGTCCCCCTCGGCTCCGGCGGAGCGCTCGTCCTCGACGGCCCGAATGCGGCCCAGCTCTCGGAGGAACGGCAGCGGCTCGCCGCCGAGGTCGGCGCACTGCTGGGCCGGCTGATCGACGACGCCAATCTGATGCACGTCAACGAGCGGAAGCTTGCCACCGCTACCGCGGTGCGGCAGCTGCTCGAGGCCGGCGTCCGGGCCATGAGCCGCTTCGAAGCCGCTCAGGCGGTCGCGCAGACGACGGCCGCGGTGCTCGGGGTCAGCACGGTGTGTACGTACCTCGTCGACGAGTCCGGGCTGATCAGTGAACTCGCGACCTACGGGGCCGAGCCAGCCAGGGCCGACCGTCTCCGCCTGGATCTCGTGGGTGCCCAGGCCAGCGGTTCCCCGGTGTGGCGCCGGGCCGCCGCCGGCCTGCAGCCCGGCCCCGACCTGATCCGCGACACCTCCCGCCCCGGGGCCGTCCGCCCCGGCGGCGTCGCCGAGGTGCTGGGACTTCGATCGATGGCCTCGATCCCCCTGCTGTCGAGCGACGGCCCGCTCGGGCTGGTGCTCTGCGGCGACACCACCGGGGCCCGGGACTGGCGCGACGAGGACCGGGCACTGCTGGAGCAGCTCGCCCTCCAGGCCACCGTCGTCGTCGACAACGCCCGGCTCCGCGAGCTCGAACGCCACGAGGCCCGCAACGACTCGCTGACCGGACTGGCCAACCGGCGCGCGTTCATCGACGAGCTGAACTCCGCGCTGCGGCAGGCGGCGTTGACCGATACGCGCGTCGCGATCCTGCAGATCGACCTCGACCGGTTCAAGGAGATCAACGATCAGTTCGGGCACCAGGAGGGTGACGTTCTCCTGGCCGGCGTCGCCGATCGGTTGCGGGACGCGCTCCGGGGCGCCGACCTCGTCGCCCGCCTCGGAGGCGATGAATTCGCCGTCCTGCTTGCCGGGAACGCGTCCGCCGCGAGCGCCGAGGCGGTCGCCCTGCGCATCGCCGAGGCCCTGGACCAGCCGGTTGCACTCGCCGACCACGCCGTCACCGTCGAGGCGAGCATCGGCATTGCACTCTTCCCGGACCATGCTCGGGACGTCGAGATGTTGCAGCAGCGCGCCGATCGGGCGATGTACGCGGCGAAGCGTTCCGGGCTCGGGCATCTGGTTTACCGCTCGGAGCACGGGCTCGGCGGAGTGGTCGACCCGGGTCTGCTGGGCGAGCTGCGTCGCGCTCTCGCCGAGGACGAACTGGTGCTGCACTACCAGCCGAAGGTCGACCTGCGCAGCGGCCGCGTCATGGGGGTCGAGGCGCTGGTCCGGTGGGAGCACCCGCGTCTCGGGTTGCTCGGCCCGGACCGGTTCGTCCCCCTGGCGGAGCAGACCGGCCGCATCCGCAGCCTGACCAACTGGGTCCTGCCGCGTGCGCTGGCACAGGCTCGTCGCTGGTTCGACGACGGTCTCGATCTCAACGTCGCGGTCAACGTCTCCGCTCGCGACGTCGCCGACCCGGGCTTCCCCGAACTCGTCGCCGGCTGGCTCCGCGACGCGGGACTACCTGGCGAGCGGCTGACCGTCGAGCTGACGGAGGGAACGCTCATGGGGGACCGCGTCGCCGCGAGCACGGTGCTGTCGGGGTTGCGGGCGTTCGGGGTGCGCATCAGCATCGACGACTTCGGCACCGGCTACTCCTCGCTCGCCTACCTCCACTCGTTGCCGATCGACGAGATCAAGATCGACCGATCATTTCTCGGCGAGGGCGAACGGCGCTACACGGTCATCCGCGCGATCCTCGCGCTCGGCGCCGGTCTTGGGCTGCGGACCATCACCGAAGGCGTCGAGGACGCAGGGACGGCGTCGATGCTCACCGCTCTCGGCTCGGACCTGGCGCAGGGCTACTACTTCGGCCGGGCCATGACCGCGGAGGCTTTGGAAGGGACGCTGCGGCGCGGTTCACTGCGGGCGCTCAGTCGTAAGCGGGGTCAGCCGGCGCTGACCACCTCCGCGGCGGCCCGCTCCCCGGAGCGGACCGCGCCGTCCATGTAGCCGAACCAGTAGGTCGAGGTCTCGGTGCCGGCCCAGTGCACGCGGCCGACCGGCTCACGCAGCGCCTGCCCGTACTCGAGCATCACCCCGGGCGGCAGGAACGCGACCGGACAACCGCGGGTCCACTCCTCCGTCGACCAGTCCTTCTCGACGAAGTCGCGGGGCTTGGCGGCGTCCGGGCCGAAGTAGGTGACGAACTCCCCGAGGACCCGGTCCCGTCGCTGGTCCGCCGGCATGTCGCTCCACGCGCGCGCCTCCCGGCCGGCGACGAAGCCGAACAGTACGGCCGGGCCGCCGCCGGGGGCGGACACGTTCGGTGGGCTGTTGTCGAAGGTGCTGCGGGCGAGTCCACGGTCGGCCACCGCTTGCCCGGAGAGCTTGGCGTCGCGCCAGAACGGCCGGTCGTAGATCGCCTCCGCCTTGACCAGCGTCCCCTGCGGGGTGCGCTGGGCGAGCTGGGCCCGCTTCGGCGGCAGGATCGGGGACCAGCTGATCCCGGCGGTCAGCGAGGGCGGCACCGCCACGATGACCCGACCGGCACGGACCCGGCCGGCGTCGGAGGTCACCACCACACCGCTGTCGGTCTGCTCGATTCGCCGCACCGGTGCGGAGAGCACGACGCGGTCACCCAGCGCCTTCGCGACTTCCAGCGCCACCCGCTGGGACCCGCCTACGAAGCGGGATTCCTGTGTCCCGCCGGCGGTGGTGACCAGCCGCAGGAAGCTGCCCGGGGTCGTCTCGTTGCCGGCGGCCGCCGTATAGAACAGGGCGTATAGCAGCGACAGGTCCCCGGCTTCCGCGCCCCAGATCGACTTCACGGCGGCGTCGATGATGGCGCGGGCGCCCGGGTTCTGGTCAGAGGCCAACAGAAATGTCTGCAGCGTTTGCGCGTCCCATTCGGCGGCCCGCGGTGCGGTCCACGGCTTGTCGACCGGCACCGTCTTCGCCATCGCGCCGAGATCGCTCAGCGTCTTCACCAACGAAGCGCTGATGCTCGGATCGGTCGGGATGCCGGTCGCCGGATAGGTCGTGCGCTTGCCGTTGAGCAGCAGCACGTTCGCGCCCTCGTTGTAGGTCAGGAACGTGTCGACACCGACGGCCTTCGCGAGTGCCAGGATGCGGTCCTGCGTCGGTCCGATGTATTGAGCACCCACCTCGGTGATCGCGCCGTTGCCGAGGTCGTGGTTCAGGATCCGTCCGCCGACCCGGTCCCGGGCCTCCAGCACGACGGCGGACTTCCCGCGCCGCACCAGCTCGCGGGCGGCGGTGAGCCCGGCCAGCCCGGCCCCGACGATCGCGACGTCGGCGGTCTTGTCGAAGCCGGACGTGGCGGCGCCCGGGGCTGCGGCTGCTGCCGCACCCGGCGCTGGGGCCGCCTTCGGCTTGTCCGAACTGCAGGCGGCGACCCCGGCCGTGGTGAGGCCAGCCAGCAACACATTGCGACGTGATGGCTTCTGCATGTCGTGCAGTGAAGCACTCGCCGACGTTCCTCCGTGCACTCTCCGTCGGGGTGGCGGCAGAGCACGTTCATGCCGCCGCCTCGAGAGCCAGCAGCCGCATCTTGGTCTCGGTGCCCCCGAGGTACTGGCCGATGGAGCCGTCGCTGCGGAGCACGCGGTGGCAGGGCACCACGATCGGCACCGGGTTGGTCGCGCACGCCGTGCCGACGGCTCGGACCGCCTTCGGGCTGCCCGCCGCCGTCGCGATCGCGGTGTAGCTCCTGGTGGTGCCGTAGTCGATGTCCTGCAGGAACCCCAGCACCGTGCGGTAGAAGCCGCCGGACAGTTGCAGGTCGAGCGGCAGGTCGAAGCGTCGGCGACGGCCCGCGAAGTACTCGTCGATCTCGGCGGCCACCGCGTCCAGCCGGGCCGGTGCGTGCAGCACCCGAGGGCTCACCTTCGCGGCCAGGGTCTGCAGGACCAGGTCGTGGTCCTCAGAGTCGTAGGCGACGCGGACGAGGCCGACGTCCGTGCTGGCGAGCAGCAGCGAACCGAGGGGGGTGTCGATCGTGCGGTAGGCGACGTCGAGCAGGTCGGACGCGGCGGCGTCGGCCTCGAGTCGTCGATGGAGCCGGTCGGCCGTGTCGTCGTCGAGGGACGGCAGGTCGGCCAGCGGGTCGGCCTGGCTGGCGGTGCTGGCGGTGCTGACGGTGGCTGCAGCGGCGGCGGCGGGGGTGCTCATGCGGGTTCTCCCGAGGTTGGGACGGGCGTCGAGGTCGGTGCGGAGCTGGAGCGAACAGTGGCGCTGAGGTAGGAGCGACGGAGCGCGGCGATCCCGTCCGCGGCTGCGCGGCGGGCAGCGTCCGGGGTGCCGCCGACCGTCGCGGCGACCTCGGCGTACGGCAACCCGGCGAGGTAGTGGTAGGCGACGGTCTGTCGTTGTTTCAGCGGGAGTTGTCGCAGGGCGTCCCAGAGGTCGGCCTCCCACCCGCCCGGCTGATGGGTGTGGCCGGCGCGTTCCGGCAGGTCGGCGGCCGGCGCGGGGCGCCGTTGTTCCGCCCGGACCTGGTCGAGGGCCTTGCGGTGCGCGATGGTCACGAGCCACGCCTCGACGTTCGCCTCGACCGGCAGCTCGGGATAGGCGCGCAGCGCGGCGAGGAACGTGTCCGACCAGGCGTCCTCGGCGCTCTCCGGCCCGACGACGGCCCGGCACACCCGGTACACCGTGGGCCCGTGCCGCGTCACGATCGTCTCGAAGGGTGGCAGGCTCATGCTCGGTAGACGCCTCCAGTCGGTCGGATGTGAGGTCGGATGTGAGGGTCGGTCGGTTCGACGTGTCGCAGTCTGCCGAGCCGCACCGACACGGATCGGAGTTCTCCACAGCTCGGGTCGTCGAACCCGCGGCGCGGCAGGAACGAGGGAGGGTGGGACCGTGACCGCTCCCGTGCTCCCGCCGACCCGCCCGCCGTCGGCGACCGGACCCACGTCGGTGGACCCGTTCGACGTCCGCTTAGCACTGCGGGCGACCGGGCTGCTGCGGACCTTTAACCGCGCCGGGGTGCTGTCCGCCGCCGATGTCCACGTGGCGATGCGGCTCGGCAAGCTCGGCCGCGAACCGTCGGAGCAGGTGCAGCTCGCCGCCGCACTGGCCGTTCGCGCGGTGCGGCACGGTTCGGTCTGCATCGAACTCGGCACGGTGGCGGCGTCGATCGCGCTTGACGAGGAGTCGGCCAGCCTTGCCGTCCAACCGCTCGAGGACCTGCCATGGCCGGAGCCGTCGGCGTGGCAGGACGCTCTCGTCGGCAGCCCGCTGGTCGCGCACGGCGTCTCCGACGACCTGGGCCCGCTCGACCAGGGCCGGCCGCTGCGCTCCGTCGAAGGGCTGCTCTACCTCGACCGCTACTGGCGGCAGGAGCAGCTGATCCGATACGAGCTGGACGGCCGCTCCGCGCGACCCCGACCCGGCGTCGACGTGGAACAGCTTCGGACGGCGCTGGCCCGGCTCTGGCCGGGGACGCCGCCGGATCGGCAGCGGCTCGCCGCCGCGGTCGCGGCGATGAGCTGGGGGACCGTGCTCGCCGGCGGTCCCGGCACTGGGAAGACGACGACGGTGGCGCGGCTGCTCGCGCTGCTCGCCGACCAGCCGGGGGAGCGGCTCCGCATCGCGCTCGCCGCACCGACCGGCAAGGCGGCGGCGCGACTGCAGGAAGCGGTCCGCACCGAAGCGGCCCGGCTGGACGCCGCGGACCAGGCGCGGCTGGGCGAGCTCACCGCATCGACCGTGCACCGGCTGCTCGGCTGGCGTCCGGACCGGCGCGGGCGGTTCCGGCACGACCGGACCAACCGGCTGCCCTTCGACGTCGTCGTGGTCGACGAGACGTCGATGGTCTCGCTGACGTTGATGTCCCGCCTGCTGGAGGCGGTGCGGCCGGAGGCCCGGCTCGTGCTCGTCGGCGACCCGGATCAGCTCGCCTCGGTCGAGGCCGGTGCGGTCCTGGGTGATCTCGTCGCCCGCCCCGTCGAGCCCGCCGGCGACGCACCGTCCGCACTGCTCGCCGACCTCGTGGGTGCCGACCTGGACTCGGCGGAACCCGCATCGGGAGTGCTGGGTGCCGGCGTCGTCCGGCTGACCAAGACCCATCGCTACGGCGGGACCATCGGCGAACTCGCCGCCGCCGTCCGGGCCGGGGACGGTGACCGGGTGGTCGAGCTGCTCCGGTCCGGCGCGAAGGACGTCGCGTTCGTCGAGACGTCCGACCTCGACACCCGGACACCGACCGGTCTGGTCGAGCTGCGCGCCGACGTCGTCGGGACCGGACGGATCGGCGTCGAAGCGGCACGGGACGGAGATGTGGGCGGCGCGCTCGCTGCGCTGGAGCAGCACCGTCTGCTCTGCGCCCACCGGCAGGGGCCGTTCGGGGTCTCGCGGTGGAGCGAGGAGGTCGAGCGCTGGCTCACCGTCGCGATCGAGGGCTTCGGCACCGACGGCGAGTGGTACCGCGGGCGCCCGCTGCTCGCGATGACCAACGACTACGAGCTGAAGCTGTTCAACGGCGACACCGGCATGATCGTGGACAGCACAAACGCGTCCGGCCAGCATGTCCCGCTTGCCGTCTTCGGACGCGGTGGCGCCGCGCCGCTGAACCTCGCACCGAGCCGGCTGTCCGGGGTGCAGACCGTCCACGCCATGACGGTGCACCGAAGCCAGGGCAGCCAGTTCGCCCGAGTGTCGCTCATCCTGCCGCCGGCCGAGTCGCCCCTGCTGACCCGCGAGTTGTTCTACACGGCGGTGACCCGCGCGTCCGACCTGGTTCGCGTGCTCGGCACGGAGGAGGCGGTGCGGGCTGCGGTCGCCCGG
Organism: Frankiaceae bacterium; assembly: GCA_035468175.1. Classification (GTDB taxonomy): domain Bacteria; phylum Actinomycetota; class Actinomycetes; order Frankiales; family Frankiaceae; genus JAVEDQ01. Next base: position 11,237 of record DATITC010000200.1, read on the forward strand.
CCGATCCTGCGCGCCAGCGGGCTGCGGCGCCGGTTCACCTAGGGACCTCGGCCCGTCGTTGGCGCCGTCGTCGGCGCCCACGGGGGATCATCTGGGCGCTGTGGATCTGCGGTGGGCGAGTACGGCCGTGTCTTGGTGCCTCCGGAACCCCGAATTTGCCGCGGTCGGCGCCCACGGGCGATCGTCCGGGCGCGGTGGATCTGCGGTGGGCGATTACGGCCGTGAGTTCGTGCCTGCGGAACCCCGAATTCGCCGCGGTCGGCGCCCACGGGGGATCAACGATCGACTGTGGGAGGCCTGCGTGCGGCGCGTCCGGGCGCAGCGCGTCTAATGGAGGTGTGCTGAGGCCCGCGGTCGACGGTGGC
>DATITC010000201.1:0-14736 GCA_035468175.1 Frankiaceae bacterium
TTGGATCACTTTCCGGTCGGCCCCTTCACCAAACCTGCGTTAGCTGAGAAAGCAGGTCGGTGTTACCGCAGGTAGAAGCATAAGTTACATCCGCTGCACAATCGGCCCGCACTCTGGACCTCAGGCTGTGTGGCCTGTACCACAGAAGCTGTACAGCCTCACAACTGACCACAAGGAGGACATTTCATGCCCGGATCAGTCATCGTCGCCGGCGCCCGTACCCCGATCGGCAAGATGGGCGGCGCCCTGGCGAGCTTCTCCGCGATGGACCTCGGCGGGTTCGCCATCAAGGCCGCCCTCGAGCGCGCGGGGGTGCCCGGGCAGGACGTCGATTACGTCATCCTGGGACACGTCATCCGGGCCGGCCAGGGCCAGATCCCGGCGCGACAGGCAGCGGTCAAGGGCGGCATCCCGATGTCGGTACCGGCGCTGTCGATCGACAAGGTGTGCCTGTCCGGGCTCGAGGCCATCGCGCTCGCCGATCTGTTCGTCTCCTCAGGAGTGCACCGCGCGGTGGTCGCCGGCGGCATGGAGTCGATGACGAACGGGCCCTGGCTGCTCCCAGGGGCGCGCAAGGGTTACTCCTATGGGGACCGGACCATCCACGACGCCACCGAGCGGGACGGCCTGTTCGATGCGTTCGAGCAGGTGTCGATGGGCGCCGCGACCGAGAAGTTCGGGCGCCGCCTGAACATCACCCGCGCGGAGCAGGACGAGTTCTCGGCCCGCTCCCACGAACGAGCGGCCGAGGCCATGAAGGCGGGTCGGTTCGACAACGAGATCACGCCGGTCGAGGTGCCGCAGCGCAAGGGCGACCCGATCCAGGTGACCGAGGACGAGGGCGTCCGCCCGGGCACCACCGCCGAGGGACTCGCGAAGCTCCCGCCCGCCTTCGATCGGGACGAGGGCACCATCACCGCGGCTTCCTCCTCGCAGATCAGCGACGGTGCCTGCGCCGTGCTGGTCACCAGCCGCGCCTTCGCCGAGGAGCGCGGGCTGCCGATTCTCGCGGAGATCGGCCAGGCCGGCTACGTCGCCGGGCCGGATCCGTCCCTCCAGTCCCAGCCCTCGAACGCGATTCGCCAGGCGCTGACCAAGGAGGGCCTGGAACCGAGCGACGTGGACCTGTTCGAGATGAACGAGGCCTTCGCGCAGGTCGCCATTCAGTCCCAGCGTGAGCTGCAGGTGGGGGACGACAAGGTCAACGTCAACGGCGGCGCTATCAGCCTCGGCCACCCCATCGGGATGTCCGGCGCACGCATCGCGCTGACGCTCGTGCTGGAGCTGCAGCGTCGCGGTGGCGGCCTGGGCGTGGCCGGTCTGTGCGGTGGCGGCGGGCAGGGCAACGCCCTGGTCCTGCGCGTTCCTGCCTGATCGGTCGAGGAGGGCACACCGGACCGCGAGGTCTGGCAGGCTTTTCCCGTGCCGGTACCGACGACGCGGACAGCGCTTGGCGAGCTCATCCGCCGCCAACGTGAGCTGTCTGCGATGCCGATGCGCCAGTTCGCGACGATGGTCGGCATCAGTGGGCCGTACCTGTCCCAAATCGAGCGCGGTCTCCGCGCTCCGAGCGATGCCGTGCTCCGGGCCATTGCGGAAAGCCTCCAGACGACGGCCGATGAACTCTATGAGGAGGCTGGCTATGCGGTTGTTGACGACGACACCGGCAGCGACGCCCCACAGCAGGTCGCCGCGGCGCTGGCCGCTGACCCGGAGCTGACCGCCAGTCAGCGCCGGGCGTTGCTGGAGACCTATGCGGCGTTCCGGGACGCGAACGTGGTGCGTCGGCGCCGGGCCGCCCAAGCCGAAGCCGAGGACACGGCGGACTGACCCTCGGGTCGGTCCGCCGTGGCCTCGGCCTCAGCAACGCCGGATCAGCGGCGCCGGTGAATCAGTGGCGCCGGTAGATCTGTGGCGCCGGTAGATCTGTGGCGCCGGTGAATCAGTGCTCCTGGCACATCAGTGGTGCTTCGCCGGCATCGTCGGCAGCACCGTCCGCTTCCACGTGTCGTTGGTGACCGTGGCGAACGAGGCGTACCACGCGGCGATCGCGGTCACGAGACCGAGGTAACCGCCGATCTTGATGATGTTCTTGGTGTCGTTCAGGTTGCCGATCGCAAGGAGCCAGAACGTCACGGCCAACGTCACGAAGACCAGCGCGACCGCTCCGCTGACGCGCAGCGACGCGACGATCATGTAGGTCGTGAAGATGGCGAAGACCAGCAGGAACAGTCCCGTCGCGGTGTGGGCGTCCGCGGCCGGCAGACCCGGCTTCACGAACTTCACGTATGCCGCGAAGGACAGCCAGAACGCTCCGAAGGACACGAATGCCGTGGCCCCGAAGGTGTTGGCCTTCTTGAACTCCCACAAGCCGGCCAGGAGCTGAGCCAGCCCGCCGTAGAACAAGGCCAGCGGCAACACGACGGCCTCGAGGGCCTCGTTCTTGACGATGGCTGCATTGAACAGGCTCAGCAGGAAGGTGGTCGCGGCGAACGCGGCCAAGCCCAACGGTCCCGGATCCGCGATGTACGCGGTCGGTGCCTGCAGGCCGCCGCGGTGACCTCCCGTCCCAGCATCGATGCCGGCATCGGTCTCCCCCTGCGCCTGCGGATAGGCGTCACCATCTCGAGCATGCCGGGGTTCCCCGGTCTGCCGAGCTGTCTCTCGCGCGGACATACAAACGTCCCCTCGGTCGGGGGCACCACGGACGGCGCCCCGTCCGTGACTGTGTTCCCGCTCACAGGTCGTTTGACGCATCAACCCCACAGAGGGCGACCGAACGGACGGAACAGTTCGGGACTCTGACTCAAGTCCAGTGGTGTCTAGCCCGAAGTGACTAGTACCTGCTAGTGCTGACGGAGGAGAGAACATGAGCATTTCGGGAAGCACCATCTCCCGCCCGACCCGGGCGCGGACGACCACGACACCGAAGACCACAACGGCGAGTACCGCGACGCGGAGTACCGGATTGGCCGGGGCGACCCCGCCGACCGCACTGGCCAACGTCTCCTGCTGGCGGTTGCTGACCGCGCGGGTACCCCTGACCCTGCTGCTCGACCTGGCCCTGCCCTCGGCTGAGGAGCTCGCGAAGATCTACGACGAGCTGCTCGAGGAGCCGACGTCGGTCGACTGGGTGCCCAGCCACCGCCGCTGACCCGGGCGTGGGGGTCCGCGGTCGGCATCCAGGTGACAAACCCGTGGGCTCGGGCACCAGGATGGAGGAACATCGACCGGGACCCGACAGGTCCAGCTCCCTACAGGAGGTCTGCATGACCTTGCGCGACGAAGACATCGTCACCACGCATCTCACGAACACCGTCGACAGCGCGGACGGCGGCGGCGACGCCGACCAGAGCGACAGCACCAGCGGGGGCGACGCCGACCAGAGCGACAGCGACAGCACTCAGGCCGATCCCCGTGGGACCGACCCGGAGGGGACCGACAGCACCGGCGGGGGCGACGCCGACCAGAGCGACAGCGACAGCACCCAGGCCGACCCGCGCGGCTCCGACCCGAGCGGCTCCGACCCGAGCGGCGGCGACGCCGACGCCTCCGACAGCTGAGATCCGGCACCACCGTGCCGCCCTCGTCGGACGGCAGCGCACGCGCGGGGGTCTCCAGCGAGGCCCCCGCGCTGCGGCGTTGCATCACCGGTAACGCTGAGGACTTCGGCCGGAAGTACTGGTCCCGTGAGCCGATGCTGTCCCGGGCAGCCGACCTCCCCGGCGACTTCCTCGACCTGCTGAGCCCGGACGACATCGACGACCTCGTCGCCGAGCGCGGTCTGCGGATGCCGTTCTTCCGCATGGTCCGGGACGGCAGCGTCCAGTCCGGTCCGACCCGTTACGCGACCGCCGGCTCACGTCGGATCGGCGACCTGATCGACGCCGACCGCGCGCGGGAGCGCTACGCCGACGGCGCGACGCTCGTCCTCCAGTCGCTGCACCGCATCCACCCGCCGGTCGTCCGGTTCTGTCGCCGCCTCGCGGCCGACCTCGGGCACGCCACGCAGGCCAACGCCTACATCACGCCGCCGGGTAACCGCGGATTCGATCCGCACCACGACACCCACGACGTGTTCGTCCTGCAGATCGACGGCAGCAAGCTGTGGCACATCTACGAGCCGGCGCTGGTGCTCCCGCTGTCCACCCAGTCCTCGTCCGACCTCGCGAAGAAGCAGCCGCTGGTGCCGGACGGCGCCGAGCCGGTGCTGTCCGTCGTGCTCGAGCCCGGCGACGCACTCTACCTCCCCCGCGGCTACGTGCACTCCGCCGAGACCAACGACGACCGGTCGATCCACCTGACCGTCGGCGTCCTCGCCACCACCCACTACGACGTCCTGCGGGACGTGCTGACGCTGGCGGGCGAGTCCGAGCAGTTCCGGGACGCGCTGCCGCTGGGCGCTGCCTCCGACCCCGGGCGGTTGGCCACCGAGGTGCTGCCGGATCTGCTGCGGCGGGCCGCCGACTGGTTCGCGACCGTGGAGCCCGGTCTGGCCCTGGGCGCGATCGAGGGAAGGCTCGAGAACGCCGTCCCGGCCGAACCGCGACGCTTCCTCGCCAGCACCGACGGCCTGGCCTCGCTGGACAAGTCCACCGCGGTACGGCCGCGGCTGGGTGCGCACTTCGTGCTGTCCCGCGCGGACGGTTCGGATCGCGCCGAGGCCCCGGAGAACCCGGCTGACACCGTGACCCTCACCTCCCGCACCCGCAGCCTGCGCCTGCCCGGCTACGTCGAACGCGCGGTACGGGCGGCGACCGCGGGTCCGACTCTCACCGTCTCCGACGTCGCCGAAGCCTCCGACGGCGCGCTCAGCGTCGACGACGCCCTGGTCCTGGTCCGCCGTCTGCTGCGCGAAGGCGTCCTGGTCACGGCCTGAAGTCCGAGTGCAGGGATAACTTGAGGGTCACATGACGAGCTCAGCCGAGGGCGGTGCGGACGTCGAGGACGACGCTTCCGCGGGCCCCTTCCGCTGCAGCACGGCGTCCGCCGCCCGGCATGAGCCGATGCTTGCCACCGCCAGTCGGGTGGACCGCTGGTTGCTCGTCGAGCAGACCGGGCCTTGGGGTCCGGAATCCGTGCCGGCGGGCCGGATGGACCCGGCGGCCTTCGCTGCGGTCAGTCGGCTCGCGACGAGCTATCGCGCTCGACTGCTCCTGATCCGGCGGCCCTCGGTGGCGACCGCCGAGCAGCACGGCATCACGATCTTCCTCGCCGAGTCCCGGCCGGGCCGTGAGTGGTTGATGCGCCGTCGGGTCGACGGCGCCGACGAGCTGGCGCGGCTCGCTCCCCCGGCCCAGGACACGGCCTGGCAGGTCGAGACCGAACCGCTCTACCTGGTCTGCACCCACGGTCGGCACGACCCGTGCTGCGCCTTGTTCGGCCGACCGGTCGCAGGCGCGCTGTACGCCCGCGAGCCGGAACGGACCTGGGAGTCGACCCACGTCGGCGGAGACCGGTTCGGAGCCAACGTCGTGGTGCTCCCGCACGGCCTGTACCTCGGCCGGGTCATCCCCGGTCGGGCCGACGACGTCGTGGATGCGATCCGGGACGGGCGCATCCCGCTCGACCTGCTCCGCGGACGCAGCAGCTTCAGCACGCCGGTTCAGGCAGCGCAGCACTTCGTCCGAGGGGACTCGCCGGAGGCGTCCGGTCGCGACGTCCTGGACCGCTTCGGTGATCTGGTGCCGCTGCGCGAGGAGGTCGTCGACAGCGACGTCATCCGCGTGCTCTTGGCGGGCCGAACCGGGCCGATCTCGGTCACGGTGCGACGGCAGCGAAGCCAGCACGCGGTGAAGCTCACCTGCCACGCCCCGGAGCCGAAGATCTTCCCGGGTTTCGTCCTGGTCGGCATCGAGGTGCCGGCGGCGAACTGAGGGTGCCGGTCTTGACAGCCGGGCAGTCAGGCCGAGCCGTCAGCGCGACTGATCCACCGGACACCAGTAGAGGTTGCGGCCGACCATGACCTCGGTCCGCACCGGGGACCCGCACAGCCGGCACGGCAGGTCGGCACGGCGGTAGACGTAGAAGCTCTCCTCCCGGGTGACCCGCCCGGTCCGTCGACTTCGGTCCTCCGGCCGAGTCGTGACGATGCGACCGGCCCGAACCCCGGCGCGCATGCAGACCTGCAGATCGACCCACAGCCCCTCCCACTCGGCCCGGGTGATGTCGCGGCCGGGACGGAAGGGGGAGATGCCGGCTCGGAACAGCAGTTCGGCCCGGTAGACGTTGCCGATCCCGGCGATGACCGACTGGTCCATCAGCAGGGCGCCGACCGCGACCCGGCTCCGTGAGATCCGCTCCCACGCCGGCTCGAGGTCGGCGCGGGGACGCAGCGGGTCGGGACCGAGCCGGTCCAGAACGGTCCGCACCTCGGCCGGGGTCAGCAATTCACATGCCGTCGGCCCGCGCAGGTCGGTCCACACGTCCTCGGAGGCCAGGCGCAGCCGCAAGGCGCCCCGCGGCGCCGGCGCCGGGACCGTGCCGGTGGTGAATTTGCCGTACAGGCCGAGGTGCACGTGCAGCTGCTCGGCGAGGCCGTCGAAGGCGTAGAAGAGGTGCTTGCCGTACGGGTTGATCCTGCTGAGGACCTTGCCGTCGATCAGCCGGGCTCCCTCGGCGAAGCGCCCCTGCGGACTGGATGCCTGCAGCGGCCGGCCCTCCAGCACCTTGCGCTGGTCACGGGCGAGCCGGTGGATGGTGTGGCCTTCGGGCATGCTCCAGTTCATGCACGGCGACGAGGGCTTCATGCACGGGGAGCCCGAGCAGGAGCAGGTCAGCCCCGACCGTCCGGTCGAGCAGCGCCGGCGAGGGGCGCCCTACGGTCTGTCCGGCCTCGTGGGTGCCGGCCCATCCACGGTGGGGGTGTCCGGGGCCATGCGGGCCCGGGATGTGTCCCGGCCCCGACCGGAAGACCTCGAAGCCGCCCAGGAGCTGGAGATCAAGCACGCCCGACCAGTTCCGCGGCCGGCGCGACAACCGGTCCAGCCGGTCCAACCGGTGCGCCCGGTGCCGCGTCCGCCGCTTCGACGACCGGATGCTGGTCCGGCTGCTCCGAAGCCGCCCGAGGCTGGTCCGGCTGGTCCGGCTGGTCCGGCTGGTCCGGCTGATCGGGACGGTCAGGCCGGTCAGACCGGGATCTCTCCGGAGCGTTCGTAGTCGGCGAGCATGGCAAGCCGCCGCCGATGCCGTACCTCGTTGCTGAACTCGGTGCCCACGAAGATCTCGACGAAGCGGAGCGCATCCGCGGTCGAGTACTGCCGGGCGCCGAGGCTGATCACGTTGGCGTCGTTGTGCTCACGCCCGAGTCGGGCCGTGTCGTCGGTCCAGACCAGCGCGGCGCGCACCCCCGCGACCTTGTTCGCGGCAATGGCCTCACCGTTGCCGGAGCCACCGATGACCACGCCGAGGCTGCCGGGGTCCGCAACCACGGCGGCGGCCGCGCCCATCACGAACGGCGGATAGTCGTCCTCGGAGTCGAACGAGTCGGCGCCGTGATCGACGAGCTCGTGGCCCAGCTCCTGCAACCGCGCGGCCACGGCCGCCTTCAATTCGAAGCCGGCATGGTCGGAGCCCAGATGGACGCGCATGGCGAGCAGTCTGCCCGATGCCTAGCCTTCCGCTGCACAGGGGCAATAAGGCAGACAGGGGCGCCGACGCAGTCGGGGGCAGCATGACGGACGGCGGCACGGGCATCTGCACAGGTACGGCGATCGAGCCCGGCCTCGTGGTCGATGTCGCGGTGCCCGTGCTCGGGGTCGACGGCTGCCCCGGCGGGTGGGTCGGTGCGCTGGTCCGACCCGGGAGGCAGCTCACCTGGCGCTTCTGGTCGATCGAGCAGACCGCGGACCTGCTCAACGCCGCCGCCGTCGTCGCGGTGGACATGCCGATCGGGCTTCCCGAAGCAGGCCGCCGCGCCTGCGACGGGCAGGCCCGCGCTCGGCTCGGGAGCGCCCGCAGCAGCGTCTTCCCGGTGCCGAGCCGCTCGGTGCTGGACGTCGAGAACTACGCCGCCGCCTGCACGCTCGCCCGCGCCCGGGCCGAGCCCGCTCCGTCGAAGCAGCTCTGGGGCCTGCGCCCGCGCATCCGCGCCCTGGACGTCCTCATGACGCCCGAGACCCAGGCCCGCGTGGTCGAGTGTCACCCCGAGGTGGCCTTCCTCGAACTGCTCGGGGCGAGGCCGGCGTCGAAGCGCAGCGCGGTCGGCGTCGGGCAGCGCATGGCCGGGCTCGGCCTCAGCGGCAACGCGCTGGCCGCCGCTCCGCTACAGGCCGGGACGGACGACGCACTCGACGCCCTCGCCTGCGCCTGGACCGCCGCGCGCTGGTCGCAGGGTCGGGCCGATGTCCTCGGCGACGACCAGCGGGACCAGCGCGGACTGCGAATGCAGATCGTCGCTTGACCGCACGCTCGATAGCCGGCGGACCCGCCGCCGTGCCGGTGGTGCTGGTCGGGCCGGTCGTGCTGGCGCGACTAGACCGGCACGCCGAGAGGCTCAGACCCCGGTGCCGCAGCACCCGGATGGACCTGGACGGATCCGTCGGCGGAGCGCTGGTCAGGGACCTCAAGGCCGCGGTCCGGTGAAGTCACCCAGCCGCACGCCTCGATGGACCAGTAACAGTCCTGCGGCTCGTTCATGCAGCCCAGGGTGAGAGCGACAGCCCGCCCTGTCCACCGTTACGGCGAAGTCGTCGTCCGCTGGCTCGCCGGTCCGGGCAGGTCAGTCGAAGACGGGCCCAGAGTCCCGGGTCCGCTTGAGCTCGTAGAAGCCGGGGGTGGACGCGACGAGGAGGACGCCGTCCCAGAGCTTGCCGGCGTCCTCGCCCTTGGGTGCCGGCGTGACCACCGGCCCGAAGAACCCGACGCCACCGACGGCGATGACCGGAGTGCCGACGTCCATGCCGACGCGGCTGATGCCCTCGGCGTGGCTCGCGCGGAGTGCTTCGTCGTACCGGTCGGTCGACATCGCCTCCACCAGCTCGGTGGGCAGCCCGACCTCGGTCAACGCCTCGCCGACCGTCTCGGCGTCCTTCTCCCGCTTCTCCAGGTGGAATCGCGTGCCGAGCGCGGTGTAGAGCGGCAGCAGCACCTCGTTCCCGTGCTGCTCGGCGGCGGCGATGAGCACCCGCACCGGGCCCCATGCCTGCCGCATCAGCTCGACGTACTCCTCCGGCATCTCGCGGCCGTCGTTGAGTACCGCGAGGCTCATCACGTGCCAGGAGACGTTGATCTCGCGGACCTTCTCGACCTCGAGGATCCAGCGCGAGGTCAGCCAGGCCCAGGGGCAGAGCGGGTCGAACCAGAAGTCGACCGTCTGACGCTGGCCGGACGAGGCAACTGGAGCGGACGGCTGTGCGGAGGTCATATTCGGATAACCGCCATCGGCGATCGTTGCATTCCCGGCAGAAGAACTCGCAGGGCGAACCGCGGCGGCGCGAGGTTGTCCGGGTCCCGGCGGCTCGGCAGAACGGCCGCGGACATGAAAGATTGGTCCACATCATGAGCGTCGAAACCGCGGCCGCAGCCGCCGAGAACAGCGACAACCTGACGCGTGAGCAGGCAGCCGCACGCGCGCGGCTGCTCCGTGTCACGAGCTACGACGTCGATCTCGACCTCACCTCCTCCGAGACGACGTTCCGCAGCCGCACCCTGATCCGCTTCGCGTGCACCGAGCCCGGCGCCGGCACCTTCCTGGAGCTGACCGCGCCGACCGTTCACGTCCTGCGTCTCAACGGGCGCGATCTCGACGTCGACGCGGCGTTCGACGGGTACCGCATCGCGCTGTCCGACCTCGCCGAGGCGAACGAGGTGGAGGTCGTCGCGGACTGCGCCTACTCCCGCACCGGCGAGGGGCTGCACCGCTTCGTCGACCCGGTCGACGGCGAGGCCTACCTGTATTCGCAGTTCGAGACCAACGACGCGCACCGCATGTATGCCTGCTTCGACCAGCCGGACCTCAAGGCGATTTTCCGCCTTACGGTGACCACGCCGGAGCACTGGACCGCGATCAGCAACAGCCCGGCCGACAGCGAAATCATCGAGTCGGGCGTTGCCAGCGAATCTGCCAGCGACTCCGCCAGCGACAGTCGGCTGCGGCGGCGGCGCCGCTGGGTCTTCGCCGAGACGCCGGTGATGTCGACCTACATCACCGCGCTGGTCGCCGGCCCGTACAGCCGGGTCAGCGACGTGCACGACGGCATCGAGATGTCGCTGTACTGCCGGCGTTCCCTGGCCGAGTTCCTCGACCCGGACGAGATCTTCGACATCACCAAGGCCGGGTTCGACTTCTACCACCGGGTCTTCGACTACCGGTACCCGTTCGGGAAGTACGACCAGCTGTTCGTCCCCGAGTTCAACGCGGGTGCGATGGAAAACGCCGGCTGCGTGACGTTCCTCGAGGACTACGTCTTCCGGAGCAAGGTGACCGACTCCCGTCGCGAGCGTCGCGCCGAGACGATCCTGCACGAGATGGCGCACATGTGGTTCGGCGACCTGGTGACGATGCGCTGGTGGGACGACCTGTGGTTGAACGAGTCGTTCGCCACCTACGCCTCGGTGCTCGCGCAGACCAACGCCACCCGCTGGACCAGCGCCTGGACGACGTTCTGCAACGCCGAGAAGACCTGGGCCCTCCGGCAGGACCAGCTGCCCTCCACGCACCCGATCGTCGCCGACGCCCGGGACATGGAGGCGGTGAAGACCAACTTCGACGGCATCACCTACGCCAAGGGCGCCAGCGTGCTCAAGCAGCTGGTCGCGTGGGTCGGGCAGGAGGAGTTCCTCGCCGGTCTGCGCTCCTACTTCCGGCGCTTCGAGTACGGCAACACCTCGCTCCGGGACCTGCTCGACGAGCTCGAGGTCTCCAGCGGTCGCACGCTGGGCCCGTGGGCCAAGGAGTGGCTGGAGACGACCGGCGTCAACACGCTGCGGCCGAGCTTCGCCGTCGACGACTCGGCCGCGTTCACCTCGTTCGCAGTCGTGCAGGAGCCCGCCTCGGTGCCAACGGGCGTGAGCAAGAACCTGCGTTCGCACCGCGTCGCGATCGGGCTGTACGACCGGACCGGGGACGGCGCTCTGGTCCGCCGGGACCGGGTTGAGCTCGACGTCACCGGCGCCGCGACCGACGTCCCGAAGCTCGTCGGCGTCCGCAAGCCGGACCTGGTGCTGCTGAACGACGACGACCTGACCTACGCGAAGATCCGGCTCGACGACGAGTCGCTGGCCGCCGTGATCGACGGCATCGGCAGCATCCGCGGCTCGCTGCCCCGGGCGCTGTGCTGGAGCGCGGCGTGGGACATGACGCGCGACGCGGAGATGCCGGCCCGGGACTACGTCCGGCTGGTGCTGTCCGGGATCGAGAGCGAGACCGACATCGGCGTCGTCCAGTCGTTGCTGGCGAAGGCATCGCTGGCGATGTCCTCCTACGGCGAGCCGTCGAACCGCACAGCCGCCCTGCGCACGCTCACCGAGCGGGCCTACGAGCTGATGCGGAGCGCGGAGCCCGGCAGCGACGTCCAGCTGGTGTACGCGCAGGTGTTCGCGGCGGCCGAGGACGCGGACCAGCTCGATCATGTACGGGCGCTGTACGACGAGCGGGAGACCGTCACGGGCCTGACGCTCGACACCGAGCTGCGCTGGCATTTCCTGATCGAGCTCGCCGCCCACGGTCGGGCGGATACCGGCGACATCGACGCCCAGCTGGAACGGGACCGCACCGCGGCCGGTGAGAAGCGGGCCGCCAGCGCCCGCGCCGCCCTGCCGACCCCGGAGGCGAAGGCGGCCGCTTGGTCGGCGGTGGTGGACTCCGACGAGCTGTCGAACCACATGCAGCTCGCCACCATGCGCACCTTCTGGATGCCCGAGCAGGCGGAGCTGTGCAGCCCGTACGCCGAGCGGTTCTTCGCCACGGTGGCCGATCTGTGGCGCTCACGGTCGAACGAGATTGCGCAGACCTTCACCGAGGTCATGTATCCGTCGGTGTTGATCGAGCAGGAGACGGTCGACCGCACCGACCGCTACCTCGCCGAGGAGAACCCGCAGCCGGCGTTGCGGCGTGCGCTCGTCGAAGGCCGGGACACCGTCGCGCGGGCGCTGCGGGCTCGCACGCGGGACGCGGAGGCGGCCACCTCCTGAGCGTGTCCGCGGGCGGCAGGAGCCGTCGAACGAGTCCGTTCGCGGGCATGCCCCGCGAGGTGCCGGTCCTAGCCGGTGTCGCCTTCGCGGTGGCCATCGGCTTCGGGATCGTCGCCCCGGTCATCCCGGTGTTCGCGCGGAACTTCGGTGCGAGCCGGGCGGCCGCGGCCGCAGTAGTCTCGGTGTTCGCATTCATGCGGCTCGTGTCCGCGTTGGCCGCGGGCCGGATCGTCGACCGGGTCGGGGAACGCCGGATCCTCGCCATCGGCATCGCCGTGGTCGCGGTCAGCAGCGCCCTCGCCGGTCTGGCCAACTCCTACCACCAACTGCTGGTGCTGCGCGGCATCGGCGGCATCGGATCCGCGATGTTCACGGTCAGCGCCTACAGCCTGCTGTTGCGTTCGGCACCGACCGAGAAGCGCGGGCAGGCGACCGGACTGTTCACCGGTGGCTTTCTCGTCGGTGGGATCACCGGACCGGCGCTCGGCGGGTTGATCAGCGAGATCAGCCTGCGCGCGCCCTTCTTCATCTATGCCGGCACCCTGGTGGTCGCCGGCGGCATCGGGCTTTTCCTGCTGCCGGGCGCCGGAACGAGCGAGGCGGTGAAGACCGGTGGCTCGTCCGCCTCGCTGAGCGCGGCGGCCCGCTCCCCTGCCTATCGGGCCGCCCTCGCCGCACAGTTCGCGGACAGCTGGTCGGTGCTCGGCGTCCGCGCCGCCCTCGTGCCGCTGTTCGTGACGGACGCGACGATGAACGGCGGGCTCGGCCTCAGCCGCTCGTGGGTCGGAATCGGGTTCGGTCTCGTGGCGGCGCTCAACGCGCTGGTGCTCTTGCCCGCGGGACGGTTCGCCGACCGGGTCGGCCGCCGTCCGGTGCTGCTGCTCGGCACGCTGTCGTCCACGGTCGGGATGTCGGTGCTGGCGGCGGCGAACGGGTTGGCGCTATACCTGGTGGCGTTGGTGATCCTAGGTCTCGGTTCCGGACTTCTCCACGTAGCACCCGGTGCCATCGTCGGCGACACGGTGACGTCGTTGCCCGCCGCGGCCTCGGTGCCGGTGTTGGACGAATCGGCGCCGGAGGGACCGATGCCGGCGCCTCCGCAGACCGCCGACGAGCCGGCTCCACCAAAGCCGGGCCGCGGCGGGACGGTGGTCGCCGCGTTCCAGATGACCGGCGATCTCGGCTCGGTGCTGGGTCCGCTCGTCGCCGGCCGCCTGGCCGACTCGTCCGGCTACGGCGCGGCGTTCGGGATGACCGCCGCCGTCATCGGCCTCGCCTTTGTCATGGCGCTGTTCGCGTCCGAGACCCGGCGGACGGCGGACGAGACTGCTCGCGACGGCTGAGCCGTCTTGGTTCGTTGATCCAAGTGAACGAGCGACTAGCATGCGGGTCGTGCCCGAAGTCCGCGTCGCCGTCTACTGCCGGATTAGCCGTGACGATGCTGGCGACGGGGCCGGTGTGACTAGGCAGGACGAGGACTGCCGGAAGCTGGCGGCAGGTCGGGGCTGGACCGTCGTCCGGACCTTCGTCGACAACGACTACTCCGCATTTTCTGGGCGCCGGCGGCCGGGCTACCAGCAGATGCTGGAGGTCATGCGCGCTGGAGCGGTGGATGTGGTGCTGGCGTGGGCGCCTGAGCGGCTACATCGCTCCCCTCGAGAGCTCGAGGACTTCATCGAGTTGATCGAGAGCACCGGGACCGCGATTGAGACGGTGAAGGCTGGGGCGTGGGACGTGTCGACCTCGCACGGCCGGTTGGTGGCTCGCATGCTGGGCGCCGTCAGCCGGTCAGAAAGCGAACGGACGGGAGAGCGTGTGAGCCGTGCCCACCGACAGGCTCAGGAGCAAGGCCGGTGGCGGGGCCCGATCCCCTACGGGATGCGCGCCTCGAATCGTCCTGGACTCCCCGAGCCCGACCCCGACACCGCCCCGATGGTGCGGGAAATCATCGCCAGGGTGCTCCGCGGAGACGCTCTCACACGGATCGCCCGGGACCTCAACGAGGCCGGGAAGCGACCTCGGCGCGGCACCGCATGGACCCACACCGGCATCGACCGCCTGATCGGCTCCCCCGCCATCGGCGGGTTCATCTTGCTCGACGGTGAACTGCAGCCGGCCGCGTTCGAGGGTCTGGTGACACGCGAGGAGTGGCGAGCAGCTCGCTCGGCGTTGCAGCGTCGGCCGCGAGGAGAGCGACGGCGCCCACGTGAGACGTTGACGCTGCTTGGCGGCCTGCTCGTGTGCGACGAGCACGGCTTCCCCTGCTACGGCGGCAGTCGCAGTGACGGGCCTGTCTACGCCGCGGGCGCCGCCACGTGCTATGTCGGCATCAGTCGCCCCCCGGTCGATGCCTTGATCCGGGACCTGGTCGTCTCGCGGTTGCAGCGGCGTGACGCGGCACAGCTCCTCGAGATCCACCGCGACACCGCCCCGCTTGAACAGGAAGCCTCCGACCTGCGCCGCCGGCGGGAGGAGATGACCGAGCTCATCGCCGACGGACTGCTACCTGCAACGACCGCGCGGCTCAAGTTGCAGGAGCTCGCTAGGCGACTGGCTGAGATCGAGTCCTCCTACTCTGCCGCGTCCATCGCCCCGGACGCGCTT
>DATITC010000202.1:0-31289 GCA_035468175.1 Frankiaceae bacterium
CGACCCACGGGCTGACGAGATGCGCGGCCTGCTGGTCGCATGGCGGAGGGGCACCTCGAGTACGGCCGCCGCTACCTCGGCTGGGGGGTGTTCGTCCTTCGCTGACGAGGGCTCAAGCTCCCGGAGACAGCCCGCGTCGCCTATGCGTCCGTGCACGACGCCTCACGGCACCATAACCTCCTCCGGGAGGGCGCGCCCGGCAGTGATCAGCAGCTTCTCGCCGACGCGCATGGTCGGTAGGTCGCTCCGAAGGTCCGCTGGAAGGTGTCGCAGGTCCGTGGTGTGCTGTCGTGGCCAGAGAGGGCGGCCAATGTGGATTGCCCAGCACCGCCTGCGAGATCAGCGGCGTCCATCAAGGGGTGCGCCGGCAGGTGCGGCCAGCGCCGCTCGCCGCGTTCCACAAACCGAGGGGACTGGGCGACAATTTCGGCTGCCACTTGACAGCCCGTACGTCGATATCAGCTAGGACTCGACCTCGACTGGGGTTCCGAGGGGTAGCAGGCGGGCGAGTTGATCAATCTCTTGATTCGTGAGGCGGATACAGCCGTGGCTCGTCTTAAGACCGATGGAGTGGGCCGGATCGTTGGTGCCGTGGATGCCGAGGACGCCGCCTTGGGGCCAAGAGGTGAGGACGTTGGAGAAGCCACTGAGGCCGAAGACGTAATCCCCGTAGATGGTGTTCGGATCAGGGGGCTTGAGGAGTTCTTTGATGTAGTAATCGCCGCCGGGGGTCGGTGTCTGGTCTGTGCCGATCCCGATGGTCATGCTCTGCCGCAGCCTGCCGTCCTGAAGGAGGTCCAGGCGGAAGGCGCGGAGATGCACGACGAGTTGGTAGTCGCTTCCGCTGACGTCGACGTCTGAGGCCGGCACCCAGCCAATGGAGCCGTTCGGTCTGATTGGGAGCAACACGTGATACCAGGTGCGTCCGTCGGTTCCGGGTTGTCCCTCCCTGATCAGGAAGGTCAGCGGTGCGCCGTTCTCGTTCGGATTGCTGAGCAGCACGCGGGCAGGTCCCGCTGGGTTCGGAGTGCTTCTGACCGTGATCGTCGGCCCCTGAACAGTTGCCACGTAGAAGGGAAAGCCGTCCCGGCTGGCCGGGCTCGGCATCGGGTCGGAGGGATGAACCACGGCGTTCGACGGTCGGCTCATGAAACCGTGCAGTACGACGGAGCCAAGGGCCACCGCAACTGTCCACAGGGCCAGCCCGACCAAGGCCCGGGCCGCCACTTTGCCTGGGGCCGTCAAGTCGACGCTTCGAGATGCTCGGTCAGCCAGTGGTTGCCGGCACCGCAGTCACTGGTCTCGCTGGGCGAGCGGGACGAACCGACGGCCGCGCCGAGACCGTGAACGAACGGTCGTTGTAAGTCAGTGTCTTGATGGACGAGAGCCCCTCGGGCGGCCCGGATGGGCGCTTGGTCAAGCAGGATGCCTGCAGCGTGGCCGGCCCGGGCACAGCTGACCGGGGCACGAGCAGCGATCCGGACCATCGACCGGATGGGCCGACCGGCAACAAAGCTGAATTGATCAGGCGACCCCCCTGAATCATGCCGATCCGGACCACTGGCGATTCCGGAGTCCCGCCGGTGTTGGGGCACGGAGTGCCCGATGCGACGGCTACAGCACCGCCGACCGGGACGACCGCCGGAGAGCTATGGAATGTGTCGGCCGGATTGGCACCGGCGGTTCCCGCAACCACGCCAACGCCGGCTGCTCCGGCCAGGCCAATGCCGACCATTACGCCCACGGCGGTGCCGGTTCTGTTCAACAGCTCTCCCCTCCCGAAGTGACGGCATGCCCCGGCCGCGCGTCGTTGCGTCGTTGCGTCGTTGCGTCGTTGCGTCGTTGCGTCGCAAATTCGAGCGCCTCGTAACAGGAATGTCAATTCGAAAACGCACATCAGCTGGCCTCGAGCCTGCTGGCTCGGCGCGGCCCTCCGTTTCGACGAGCACGAGTTCGCCCGCCTCAGATGCTGTTGGCCGGGTCGGACGACCCCCGGGCTCGGCTGAAAGTCGCAGAATTGTGCGGTTCCCGGGCGGACGCTGCCGTCCAGCCCCCAGCAGGAGGAGCAACTCGGCGCCGGGCAGCGACACGCAGGGCAGTGCCCGAATCGCTCGCCGGCGGCATGCAGGGCGAAGCTCCGCGTGGCGCGTTGAAGACCACACTCGCAGCCTGGTAGACGGGTGCGGTCCACAGAACAAGGAGGCCAAATGAGACGTCGGACCGCAGCGGCGGGCGTCCTGGGCGCGGTGGCCATGCTGATCCCAAGCGCGACCGCCGGAGCCGCATCCAGTTCCGGCAACGCCGGTGGCCCGAAGCCGTTCAGCATCACCCCGGACCACGGAGCGATCGGAACGCTGGTGCACATCAGCGGGTCCGGGTGCGGTGCCGAACCGGCGCAGACCGTCTTGCTGGCATTCGTCGGCGGCGGCCGGACGGGCACCGAGGGAGGCGTCGAGGTGGGCCAGGTGAACGTAGGGCCGAATGGCAAACTCGCCGCGTCCTTCCGCATTCCGGCCCGCCTCGACCCGTTCCACGGCGGTGGCGGTGGCCCGGTACGCCCGGGCAGCTACTTCTTCCAGACCGTTCCCCCGACCTGCGCCGGCTCGTTCACGGTGACCCCAGATATGGCTGCCCCGGCGCGTCCCCTGCCCGGCAGGCCGAACTTCACTGGATAACGAGCGGCGCCACCTCGGTCAGAACAACCGGGAGCGACCCCGTCGTCGAGGTCGGCTGCACTGTCGTCAACGCGGCGCCGGTCGGGCCGGTGGCGTTGCTCGCGCCGTGCCGGGTTGTCAGTGTGTTCGACGAGCCGAGGCGTCGAGGCTTCGCCTACGGGACGCTGCCGGGGCATCCGCTGACCGTGAGGAACAGTTCGTGGTCGCCTCCTCGCGCCGAGGGGGCGTGCAGCTGCTCAATCCGCTCGTTCAGTCGGCCCGTCGGGGTCGCGCGGGTCAGCCCACGCCTCGCGCGAGCGGGCCAGCACTTCGTCAACCGCCGCCACGCGGCAGCAGCGCGCAGGCTGTGTGCATGACCCGCGCACGCAGTAGTACGGCAGACGGTGCCGGCGAACGTCCAGCAGACCTTCGACCTGATCCACGACTACCACCGCCGACTGGAGTGGGACACGCTGCTGCGCGAGGCCTACACCATCGACGACGCCGCACCCGATGTTGGCGTCGAGGCGGTCTGTACCGCCCGGCGACGCCTCGGCGGGTTCAGCTTCCGCACCCGGTACGTCACGTTCCGTCGACCCGACCTCGCGGCGGTGGTGCTGGTTGGCCGTCCGCCGTTCTTCGAGAAGTGGGCGGCGTCGATCCGACACGTCCCGATCGCGGACGCTCCAGCGAGGTGATCTACACGCTGACCTTCCCCTGCCGACCGGCGTCGATGGCTTGGGCCATCGAACCGATCGCCCTCGCCGCGTTCCGGCTCGAGACCCGGCGCCGGCTGCGCGCCCTCGCCGGGCACCTCGCGCGGGTCCAGGAGCGAAGACGCAGAGACGGTGAACCAGAGCCAGCGATCAGTGCCCGGAACCCCGCAACGTGCCGCTGTTCGGCGGGTGCTCGGCCTCCGCCAGGCAGATGACGGTCCGGTCGTCGTTGTTCGCCCAGCTCCGCTGGGTCGGGTGCAGGAAGATCACCTGCAGCGAACTGTCGTTGTAGGCCTTGCCGTTGAAGGCGGTGAAGCGGGCGACGCAGCCGGACTCGGAGAGCTTGGTGACGGCCGCGTCACCGGGATACGTATTGCCGCTCAGGTCGAAGCTGTCGAAGGCCTCGGCCACGTGAGACTGGCTGCACGGGACCTTGTCGACGTCGTGCACGACGCCGGACGGCTCGGCGCGGAGACAGTCACCCGGCTTCACCGTCAACACCGACGCGGACCCACCGGATGACGACCCACCGGAGGAGGAGCCGCCGGATGGGGAGCCGCTGCTGCTCGGCGAGGTCGACGGGAACAACGGGGTCCCCGCCGACGACGAATGCCTCGTGGTGCCGTTGTTGTCGGAGACTGCCGCGATCGTGAGGACCACGACGAAGACGACGACCCAGAGCGAGCCCAGGATCACGCCGGCCAGCGCCATCCCCCGGCCGTTCTGACCGGTCCGCTTGATCTGGCGCAACCCGACGGCGCCGAAGACGATGCCGAGGATGCCGAACAGCACCGGCAGGATCCCGAGGACGAGGCCGGCGATGGCGAAGCCGTTCGTGCCTCGTGCCGGAGGGGGAGGCCCGTAGCCGTACTGCCCGCCCGGCGCTCCGGGCGGCTGACCGGGTCCGTAGGGCGGTGGCGCCCCGTACGGCTGAGACTCGCCGTACGGCTGGGACTGCCCGTACGGCTGGGACTGCCCGTACGGCTGGGACTGGCCTGGCTGAGCCGGTCCGTAGGGCTGGGACTGCCCTTGCCCTTCCGGCGGCGGCGAGGCGTACGGGTCCTGCGACGTCATGCGGTTCTCCCCCGAGGCAGCGGTTGTCCATGCATCCGGCGCACGGACAGACGCTCTAGCATTACACCTACAGCAAATTTCCCTGGACTGCAGGCTTTCATGCGCCGTGGCGCTGCTCCCGGCGAGCACCCACGACTGTGATGGGGTGTTCGTGCCGAACGTACGTGCGGAGGTGGCAGGGCGTGGATCTGGTCGTGGCGCGCAACCCGGACCCCGATAGCCGACTGCCCTATCTGCTCCGGCTCCCGCTCGGAGACGGCTTGGTCTTCCGTGCAAAGGACACCTGGCCACGCACCAACGCCATCTATTGCCACCCGGTCGACCTTGACGCCTGGCCGGAGGCGCCCGAGGTGGTGGAGCGGGTTCCGCTGCGCGTGTGTACCCGCCGGGGCGCCGCAATCGAGGTCGTGGCCGACCGGGGCCGTGAGCAGCGGTCGCAGCTCGTCTACACCCGCGCCCGCGGGCGCGACGTCGTCTTCTGGCAGTCGCCCCGCACCCGGAAACAGTCCCGGCCAAACGTGAGCGTCCCGACCGCCCGCGCATCCGGGATAGTCGAGCTCGAGATCATCGTCGACTCGCACGAGCGCTACCCCTACCGGTTCACCGGTCAGCAGGCAAGGGTCGTTCGACGCGGACTCACGTGCGGCGACTACGCCGTCACCCGCGACGGTCGGACCGTCGCTGCGGTCGAACGCAAGTCACTACCCGACCTGGTGAGCAGTCTGACCAGCGGCAAGCTGAGGTACGCGCTGGCCGAACTCGCCGCCCTGCCGCGCGCCGCCGTGGTCGTCGAGGACCGGTACGCGAAGGTCTTCGACCTCGAGCGGATCCGTCCCGCGGTAGTGGCGGACGGACTCGCCGAGCTGCAGGTCCGCTGGCCGACCGTGCCGATCGTCTTCTGCGACAACCGCAAGCTCGCCGAGGAGTGGACCTACCGTTACCTGGCCGCCGCCCACGCCTGGGCCTCGACCGAGGAGGCGGCCGGCTCCGTCACCGGCACCGCGACGGAGCTGCCTCCCCAGGACGCCCCGGTCGCGACCCCGTCGACGGCGGAGGTACGGGCCTGGGCCCGCACCGCGGGACTGACCGTTCCCGAACGGGGCCGGCTTCGGCCGGAGATCCTGCGGGCCTGGCACGAAACCCATCTGTCCCGCTGAACGTAAGGCCCTCCCGCAGCCGGGACCGCGGGATGCGCGTACGACTCGCAAGCGTCAGGTCGCGACCGCGTGGACCAGGACGGCCCGCACGTGCCCACCGGCGATCAACCGGCCGATGATCGCGGACTGGGCGTCCGCCTCCTGCCAGGCGTCGGTGTGTCCGTGCCGATCACGGACCAGGTCCTCGACCCGGTCCAGCCGCGACTGCCAGGCCAGCGGCGATCGGCCGAGGGACGCGGCGTCGATCGACTGGACGACGGTGAACCCGGTGGCGCCGAGGTCGCCGTGGAGCCCCTCGTCGGTCGGGAAGTCGTTGCCGTCCGGGGTCTCCGGCAGATCCTCGGCGCCACGGACGTAGACGAGCAGGCCGAGGCGTCCGTTGGGAGCGAGCACGCGCGAGGTCTCGGCCAGGAACGCCTGCTTGTCCGGCACGGTGCAGAGCACCCCCAGACTCCAGACCGCGTCGAACGCGTCGGACCGGAACGGCAGCGACTGCGACCACGCGACAACCGACGGCAGTCCGAACAGTCGCAACGAGGCGGTCGCCGCGGCGTTCATCGGCTCCGCCAGCACCGGAGTCGGTCCGTAGCGCTCGCGCAACCACGCCCCCGGGCCGCCGACACCGGCACCCGAGTCGAGGAACCGCGTGTCCGGCCCGACTTCGAGCGCCTCGGCCAACCAGGCGAACGCGGACGGGCTCCCGGTCCCGCGACAGCCGGCGGGGATCGCGTAGTCCGGGCCGAGTTCCTCGACCGCCTGTTCGGTCCACCGGGCGACGACGTCGAATTCGGCCTGCATCGGGTCGACCGATTCGTGCACACCGGAGCTCATGGCGGACCTCTGCCCGCCTGGGCGCCGATCACCTGCGGATCAGGTCACCAGCAGTTGCTGACTCGCCAGCTCGCGGTAGAGCGGGCTGCTGTCGACGAGCTCGTCGTGCCGGCCGACCGCCACCACCCGGCCCGCATCGAGCACCACGATCTGGTCGGCGTCAACGACCGTCGACAGTCGATGCGCCACGACCAGCAGGGTCCGGTCGACGGCCACCGCGTCGATGGCGGCGCGGAGCAGCGCTTCGTTCCGGGCGTCGAGATTGCTGGTCGGTTCGTCCAGCAGCAGCAGCGGTGGAGAAGCCAGCAACGCCCGCCCGATGGCCAGCCGCTGCCGCTCCCCACCGGAGAGCAGGACACCACCGTCGCCGACCTCGCTGTCCAGACCTGCGGGCGCCCGGTCGACCAGCTGCCGGAGGTTAACCGCGTCCACCACCTGCTGCAGCTGCCGTTCGTCCGCCCAGGGAGCGGCGAGCAGCAGGTTCTCGCGCAGCGACCCGGCCATTGCCGGCGCCTCCTGCTCCACGTAGCCGAGCTGGGCCCGCAGCACCGTCCGCGGCAGGTCCCGCACATCGACCCCACCCAGCCGAACGGCTCCGCTGCTGACGTCGTAGAACCGCTCGACCAGTGCCAGGACGGTCGACTTGCCGGCGCCGGATGGACCCACGAGAGCGGTGCGCGTCCCAACCGGAAGCGTGAAGCTCACGTCGGCGAGGACGGCGGTGCCGTCGTCGTAGCTGAACGAGACGTGCTCGAGCTCCAGCATCGCGGACGCGCCGGCCGCGGCCCGACCGGCATCCGGCTCGGTCGGCAACCGCAGGACCTCCTCGATGCGGCCGAGGGCACCGAGCCCGGTCTGCAGCGTCGTCCAGGACTGCAGCGCCTGACCGAGCGGCATGACCAGCAGGAACAGGTACAACACGAAGGCGATGAGGTCGCCGACGGTGATCGCGCCGGTGGAGACGCGGGCGCCGCCGAGGCCGAGCACCAACAGGAAGCTGCCCTGTATCGCGATCGTCCCGAACGGGGCGACGAGCGACTGCAGTCGAGCGATCAGCAGCCCCGCGTCGTAGGCCGCCCGAACGCTGCCCAGCACGCCGGAGGTCTCCCGCGCTTCCGCTCCGCTGGCGCGGATGGTCCGTACCGCAATGAGGGCGCGTTCGACCGAGGCGGTCATGTCGCCGACGCGGGCCTGCGCCTCGGCGGACAGCGCCCGGACCCGCCGGGTGACGGTGAGCACGAGACCCAGTCCGACGACGACGCTGGCGAGCGTGACCGCGAGCAGCAGCGGGTCGATCAGCAGCATCGCGATCGCGGCGCCGATCACGATGACGACGCTGCTGACCGCCTCGACCAGTCCGGAGGTGACGACGGCCCGCAGCAGCGTCGAGTCCGCGCCGACGCGAGAGAGCAGGTCGCCGGTCCGGCGCCGGTCGTGCTCACTTATCGGCAGCCGCAACAGGTGACCGGCGAGCCGGGACCGGGTGGACAGGACGACGCCTTCGGCCGTGCGCTGCAGGAGATACCGCTCCAGCCCGTTGAGCAGCGCGGCACCGATGACGACGACCAGCAGGAGCAGCACCGGGCCGAGCAGCCCGCCACCGGCCTGCACAATGTCCAGCACCCTCCGCACCAGCAGGGGCTGCAGCAACGCCGCCCCCGAACCCACGAGCGCGAGGGCGGCGACGCCCACCAGGGCGGCGCGATGGTCGCGGAGGTACGGACTCAGCTGCCGGAGCCCGGGCGCTGCTGCCGGGTCGCGCGGGCTCAATCCGAACACTCCTCGCCTGACCCGCGTCGATCGCCCAGCCGTTCGACGATGCGGCCGAGCTGATCCCGCGCTCGGATGAAGAACTCGTCCGAGCTCGGGTGCAGACCGGTCAGCCGCTTCACCTCACCCGGGAACAGTGCGGGGGCCACCACCATCGCCTGCAGGAAGAGCAGGACGAAGGCGGGGTCCAGGTCCTCGGCGATCTCGCCGTCCTGCCGGCGCCGGCGCAGCCGCACCAGGTCCTCGCAGTCCGGCTCGAAGGCCACCGCGTCCGGGTCCTGTTCCAGCCGCTCGCGGAGGAACATCCGCTGCAGGTGCAGGCTCTCCCGGTTGGCCTCGAAGTAGCGCAGCACGAGATCAGGCAGGGACACCTCGGGGCCATCGAAGTCCCGCTCACGGGTGTACCAGCGCTCGATGATCGCGTCGTAGAGGGCCTGCTTGCCCCCGAAGTAGTACGAGATCAGCTGCTTGTTCAGGCCAGCCCGGGCGGCGATCGACTCGACGCGAGCCCCGGCCAGCCCCTTTTCGCCGAACTCGGCCTCGGCCGCATCGAGGAGGGCCGCGCGGCTGCGCTCGGCATCGCGCGTCCGCTCGTCGGGGCTTGGTGACCTCCGCGGGCCGTTCACGCCTCAACCATACGTCAGACACAGTCATCCGTCTGGTTGACGCGTCAGGTTCGAGCAGGCACGCTGGGCGATATGGAACCCATCGTGGAGGCCCACGGGCTGGTCAAGCGGTACGGCGACGTCCTGGCGCTGGACGGCCTCGACCTGGTCGCTCCCGCCGGGCAGGTGCTCGCCCTGCTCGGGCCGAACGGGGCGGGGAAGACGACGCTCGTCCGCTCCATCGCCACGCTGACCCGACCGACCGAGGGAACCCTGCGCGTCGCCGGGCACGACGTGCGCACCCATCCGGAACAGGTCCGCCGGGCGATCGGCCTCGCAGGTCAGTACGCCGCCGTCGAGCCGTCGCTGACCGGGCTGGAGAACCTGCGGATGGTCGCCCGGCTCTTCGGCCACGGCCGCCGCGAGGCCAAGGCGGCGAGCGAGCGGGTGCTCGAGCAGATGGGGCTCACCGACGCCGGGCGGCGCCTGGTCAAGACCTACTCGGGCGGCATGCGCCGCCGCCTCGACCTCGGCGCCAGCCTCGTTGGCTCGCCCCGCCTGCTGCTGCTCGACGAGCCGACGACCGGGTTGGACCCGCGGAGCCGCAACGAACTCTGGACAGCCCTCGAGGAGCTGGTCGAGCAGGGCACCGACGTGCTCCTGACCACCCAGTACCTCGAGGAGGCCGACCGGCTCGCCGATCTGATCGCGATCATCGACCACGGCCGACTGGTCGCGTCAGGGACGGCGGACGAGCTGAAGAGCCGCGCCGGCCGTGACGTCGTGGACCTGCAGGTCCGGGAGGCCGACGATCTCGACCGCGCGGCAGGGTGCCTCGGACCGGAGTCGATCGTCGACCGGTCCACCCAGCGGATCACGGTCCCGGTGACCGGTGGCGCCGACGAGATGCTGGCCCTCGCGCGGGCGCTGTCCGAACAACGGGTACCGCTGGCCGACGTCGCCCTGCGGCGTCCCACCCTCGACGACGTGTTCCTCGCGTTGACCGGGCGGCCCGCGGAAGCGCGACCCGAACCCGAGACCGAACGAGGGCTGGCGGGAGACGCCGCATGACCACGACTTCGACGCCAGCGGTGCGGCCGAACGCCCCGACCGGCCGGGCGAGCGCGTTCACGACGCTCTCGGCGGTCGCCGTCCGGACCGCACTCAAGATCGCCCGCAGCCCGCAGATCCTCGGCATCGCCGTGGTGCAGAGCGTGCTGTTCCTCCTGATGTTCCGATACGTGCTGGGCGGCGCGATCGGGGTTCGAGGGCTGAGCTACGTCGACTTCCTCGTGCCGGGATTCATCGTCAGCGGCTTGCTGTTCACCGGGGGCGGCGGGGCGGTAGCCGTCGCCGAGGAGGCCGCCGCCGGCCTGTACGACCGGCTCCGCTCGCTGCCGGTGTCGAGCGTCGCCGTCCTCGCCGGTCGCGCGGTCACCGACGCCGGGCTGATGTTCGTCGTCGGCCTCGTCACGCTTGCGGTCGGCTTCGGCGTCGGGTTCCGGACCGGGGCCGGACCCGGCCACTGGCTCGTTGCGATCGCTCTGCTGGTGCTCTATGCCGTCGCGCTGGCGGGGATCTTCGTCTGGCTGGGCCTGGTCAGCGGCTCGGCCCAGGCGGCGCAGGGGCTGAGCATCCTCGCGGTACCGTTCTCGTTCCTGTCCAGCGCCTTCGTGCCGGTCGAGACGATGCCGGGCGTGCTGCAGGCCTTCGCCTCCTGGCAGCCCCTGACCTTCATGGTCAACACCTGGCGCGGCCTCCTGCTCGGGGACCGGGTGACCGCAACCTTCGACCATCCGCTGGGCTTCTACCTCGTCGGCTCGTTGATCTGGTCCGCCGTGCTGCTCGGCGTGGCGGCGCCGCTGATCCTGCGTGCCTACCGCAGCGACTGACCGATCTCGGCCTTCACCTCGGCTGCGGTGAGCAGACCCGCGGCGGAGGCCAGGCCGGACAGGTTCACCCCGACGACCCCGTCGATCGCGAGCAGGGCCCGCGCTTCGGCCAGCGCCGCGGCGATCCCCGCGGACCGCGGGTCGGGCGCGGCAAGTACCTGTGCCACCTCGGCGGGGTCGAGGCGAAGGCCAGGGAAGCTCTGCAGGACGCGGGCCGATCGTTCGTCGGTGTACACCGCGACCGAGGCGATCACCGGGATCGAGAGCCCGACCCGGCGTGCTTCACCCACGAACGTGGCAACCCGGGCCGGGCTCGAAACGTGGTTCAACACGGCAAGTGCGGCGCCGGCCCGTTGTTTGAGCAGCAGCCGCGTGGCGCGGTGCTGCACCGGCGGAGCCTCCGGCGCCTCGGGGACCGCAACCGGCATACCGGAATCCGCAGCCAGCGCCGCCAACCGCGGACCGTCCAGGTCGAACACCTGGGGGACGCCGTCCCGGACCCCGCCGACCCGAACTCCACCGGCTCGAACCTGTGCTGCCCGGGCGTCGCCGGTCACGCACAGGACGCCGTCGGCCCCCCGGTCGGCCGCCAGCGCTGCCAGTCCGCCCAGTTCCGTCTCCAGCCCCACCCGGTTGCGGTCCCGGCAGGTCAGCGTCACCCACGGCACTCCGCCGGCGGCCCGGACCTCGCCGGCCAGCAGGGTCGGCGGCAGGTCGGGACGATTGGAATGCTCGCCGATCAGCACGGCGTCGCAGCTGTCGGCGAGTATCCGGGTGACTGCTCGGACGGACGCCGGGTCGAACGGGCGCACGGTCAGGTCGGTGAGCACGACCGGTCCGCGGTCGGCGGCGTCGAGAAGGCTGCTGGACCGAGGAAACGACCGGGGCACGGCGGCCCGGTCGATCGGAGCCACGGCATCCGCCGACCACGACGGCCCCCCGTCGAGGAACACACAGGCGTGCTCGGCCACCTCACATCCACCGCCCTCGCGGACCCCGCCGCACGGCCCGAAGACCATGTGCTTGGGGCAGCCCGTCGCCAGGGTCAGCCGCGCAGGGTTGCGCGCAACGCCTCCAGCCCGGAGAACTGCGGCTTCCACCCCAGCTCGGACTTCGCCTTGCTCGTGTCCATGATCGCCGGCTGGCTCACCGCCTCGACCCACTCGGCAACCGACGGCAGGAACGGGAGTCGGGCCAGGGCGCGCGCCGTCGCCTGCGTAGGTCGGGCCGGGATGGCGATCGGCCGCAGCCCGAACTCGCGGGCCACGTCAATGGTGCTGAGCACGCCGTCTCCGGCGATGTTGTAGGCCCCGGGCGGACCGGCCGCGGTGACGCACTGCAGCAGCGCCCGGCCGACATCGTCCTCGTGGACGAACTGCAACGGCATATCCGGCACCAGCGCCGGGATCGGCAGCGGCGAGCGCCGGAACCGACCCTGCAGCTTCCGGCCGAGCGGGGCCAGCGGCCCAGGCAGGATGTCCTTTGCGCCGAGAGTGTGCGGGCCGAGAACGACCGGCGGACGCAGCAGGTAGAGCGCCAGCTCGGGGTGCTTCTCGGCCTGTTCCCCCAGCAGATGCTCGAGCTCGGCCTTCTCCTGCGCGTAGAACAGGCGGGCCGCCGGTCGGACGGGCCACTCCTCCGTCATGCCGACCGGGTTGTCCCGGTGGAAGCCATAGGCGGCCACGGACGAGGCGTAGACGAACCGTTGTGCACCGGCGGCGGCTGCGGCCTGGAAGACGTTGAGCGTGCCCTCGACGTTGATCGCGCGGGTCGTTTCCCGGGTGCCGCCGACGATCAGGAAGGCCAGGTGGACCACGACGTCCGCCTCGGCAAAGGCCTCCCGGAGCGCCTCCGGATCCCGGACGTCACCGCGCCGGTACTCCATCTTCGTCCAGCCGTGCTCGGTCGGGTCGAAGGGGCGGCGGGCGATGCCGATGATGCGGTCGATCCGGTCGTCGGACTGCAGA
Organism: Frankiaceae bacterium; assembly: GCA_035468175.1. GTDB lineage: Bacteria > Actinomycetota > Actinomycetes > Frankiales > Frankiaceae > JAVEDQ01. Next base: position 12,667 of record DATITC010000202.1, read on the forward strand.
AGCGGGATCAGCCCGAAGCCGAACGTTCCGGTCGGGCCGGTGACCGCAACGGTCAGTCCGCCCTTTGACGCTGAAGGAGTAGTCACACTCCGGGCACTACCCCGGTTGCTCGAACCGATGCGCTGGTCACGTCCGCCGCCCGGTCAGATGTCGACGTCGCTGCCCATCGTGACCGTCCGGTCCCGCGGCAGCCCGAAGTAGGCAGCCGGGTCAGCGGCGTTGTGCGCCAAGGTCACGAACAGCGCCTTGCGCCACCGCGGCATGCCGGGTGACTTCGTCCGGCGGATCGACCCGCGGGACAGGAAGTACGACGCGTGCTCGATGTCGGTCGCCCCCGGCTCGAGCAGCCCGGCCTTGCCTGCCTGCTCGAGGGCCTCGGGCAGGTTGGGCCGGTCGGCGAAGCCGAAGGTCACCGACAGGTGCTGAATGCCATCGTCGCGGTCGCCGAGGGCGTCGACCGTGATCCGATCCCTGAGTGGCACGTGCGGCACGTTCAGCGCAGTGGCCGAGACGATGACGACGCCGCAGTGCAGAATGTGGTTGTGGTCGACGTTGGCCCGTAGCGCCAGCGGCGTCGTGTCCTTGCCCGAATGCGGGAACACCGCGGTACCCGGCACCCGGGGGATCCCGCGGTCGCGGACCTCCTGGACGAACTCCCGGAGAGAGCCCTCCTGCTCGGCGCGGTGCCGCTGGACGATCTCCCGGCCCTTCCGCCACGTCGTCATCACGATGAAGACCAGCGTGGCGATCAGCAGCGGCAGCCAGCCGCCGTGCGCGACCTTTGAGAGGTTCGCGGCGAGGAACGTGGCCTCAACGAGGCCGAACCCGATGGCGGCGAGCGCCAGCTTGACCGGTCCCCACTTCCAGAGCACGCGGGCCACGATCAGCAGCAGGATGGTGTCCACCAGCAGCGCTCCGGTGACCGAGACGCCGTAGGCGGTGGCCAGACGTTCCGAGGACCGGAAGGCCAGCATGATCACGAGGACCCCGACGAACAGTGCACCGTTGATCCCGGGCAGGTAGATCTGCCCGCCCTCCGATTTCGACGTCTGCCGCACCGTGAGCGGGGGCAACAGACCCAGCTGCATCGCCTGCCGGGACAGCGAGAACGCGCCGGAGATGACGGCCTGGCTCGCGATGACCGTCGCGGCGGTCGCGAGCACCACCATCGGTAGCCGGGCCCAGCCCGGCAGCAGCAGGAAAAACGGGTTCGACACCGTGTCCGGGTGGTGCAGGATCAGCCCGGCCTGGCCGAGGTAGTTCAGCACCAGAGCCGGGAAGACGACGAAGAACCAGGCCCGCCGGATCGGTTCGCGACCGAAGTGCCCCATGTCCGCGTAGAGCGCCTCCGCACCGGTGATCACCAGCACCGCCGCTCCCATGGCGACGAAAGCAATGCCCGGGTGATCGACGACGAACAGCACGGCGTAGTGCGGCGACAGCCCCTGCAGCACGTTCGGGTGCGCGATGATCTCGCGGAGCCCGGCGACTGACAGCGCGGCGAACCACAGCACCATCACCGGTCCGAAGAGCCGACCGACCTTGCCGGTGCCGAACCGCTGCGCGAGGAACAACAGGGTGAGGATGACCGCCGCGAGCGGCACGACCAGGTGCTCGAGGCTCGGCGCCGCCACCTTCAGGCCCTCCACCGCGGAGAGCACGCTGATCGCCGGGGTGATCACGGAGTCGCCGTAGAACAGCGAGACGCCGACGATCCCGAGCACGAGCAGCAGGCCGGTGCGGGTGGCGCGGTTCGCGTACAGCCGGCGCGCGAGCGCGGCCAACGCCATGACGCCACCCTCGCCGTCGTTGTCGGCCCGCATCAGCACCGTGACGTACTTGATCGAGACGATCAGCGTGACCGACCAGAACATCAGCGAAATGACGCCGTAGACGTCGCCCTCGGTCGGCTTCACGGCACCGTTGTTGATCGAGAAGACCGTGTGCAGCGCGTAGAGCGGGCTGGTGCCGATGTCGCCGAAGACGACCCCGAGCGCCGCGAGGATCACCCCGACGCCGCCGCGACGGTGCGGCGTCGCCTCGCGGGCTCCGGCGCTGGCCGCCGCGCCGGACTCCGGCGCGTCGCCGGACGAGACAATGACGCTGCTCACGAGTGGTCCTCCGAAGGGTGTACGAACTCCGAGGAACTACCCGGCTTTGTGCGATTCGACCGCTCCGGACCCTGTCGACCCTCTGAACCACCCTGTCGACCCTCTGAACCATTCCGATCCGGGCGGACCGAGCGGGAGGTCAGCGGACGAAGGCATCCACCCGCTGCACCATGTTGTTCGCCATCCCCTGCCGGTTCCACGGCTGGTCGAGCGGCTGAACGGTGCCCGTGGCGTCGGTCGCCCGGCAGCAGAGCTGGACCGGACCGGGAGTGGCGGCGTTCCAGGGCAAGCGCCAGCGGCGCCAGGCCCATCGCCCCTCGTCCTGCCCCAGCTCTGCGTCGGCCCAGCTCGCGCCGCCGTCGGTGCTGACCTCGACCCGGACGATCGGGGCCAGCCCGGACCACGCCCGGCCGGTCAGCTCGTGCTCGCCGGCGTCGACGATGCGGACACGGCTCATGAAATCGGGGAAGCCGGGGGGCGTCATCAGTGCCCTCGGCTGGATGCGGGTGACCGGTTCGCCGTCCTCGTCGCCGACCTTCAGGCGGTAGGCGGTCGCGTTCTGGAAGCCGTCGAAGGCCCGGTCGAGCACAGTAATGCGGCGCAGCCACTTCACCTGGGCCATGCCGTACCAGCCGGGGGCGACCAACCGCACCGGGGCGCCGTGCTGCGGCGGCAGCGGCTGGCCGTTCATCTCGTAGACGAGCAGGACCTCGTCGTCTGTCGCGTCGGCGACCGACAGTCCGCGCGCGTAGTCCTGCTCGACTCCCCGCTCGATGCCGTGGTCGGCGCCGGTGAACACGACGTCGACAGCGCCGTCCCGCAGGCCGGCTTCGGCGAGCAGCGGGGCGAGTGGCGTCCCGGTCCACTCGGCGGTGCCGACCGCCTCGGTCAGCCACGGCTGGCTGACCGGACGCGGGGCGAGCCGGGCCCGCCCGTTGCCGGCGCACTCCATTGTCACCCGGCGGGTGCGACGCGGACGCTCCCGAAGCGCCGCGAGGTCGAGCGTCAACTCCCGCTCGACGTGCCCGTCCACACCGATGCGCCAACTTGTCTCGTCGGCGAAGGGGATGTCGTAGTGCACCAGCAGGTAGTGCAGGCCGACCGGGGTGACGTCGTAGCGGAGCGTCTCCAGCGGCAGGCCGTGGTTACGGGCCGCGAGCTGGAGCTCCTGCTCCGAGATCGCCTCGTCCGGCTCGGCGATGCGGGCCAGGGTGCTGGGTAGCAGCGATGCGGTCATGGCGACACCTCCGCGGCAGGTCTACTCCTGTCGCGCGGTGCCCGACAAGGACGGCCGGGGCTCGCGGGGGTGCTGGCCCAGCCCGTCAGGCAGGTTCGATCAGGTGCACGGTGAGGTCCTCGGGTGCTCCCTTGAGCTTCATTCCCCACCGCTTGCGCCGGACCCGGAACCCGGAGACATCCAGTCGCTCCAGCAGGTCGCCGCTGATCAGGATCTCGTCCGCCTTGGCACGGTCGCCGATGCGGGCCGCGGTGTTGACCGAGACACCGAGGTAGTCGCCGCCGACCCGTCGAGGTCGCCCGATGTGCAGGCCGGCGCGCATCTTCGGGGTCCAGCCGTCCGCGGTCACACGTTCCAGCCTTTCGCGGGCCTCGAGCACGGCGTCGAGGGCGGCGCCCGGATCGGCAAAGGCGGCCATCATGCCGTCGCCCAGCCGCTTCACCACGACGCCCGCTCGGTCGGTCACCGGCTTCTCCCACGCCTCGCTCACCTGCCGGAGAACGCGGAGCACCTCGTCGTCGCCGGCCTTGAGCGCCCACCGGGAGAACTCGACGAGGTCGGTGAACACCAGCGTCACCTCGCGGTCCCCGGTGCCGGAGCCGACCGATTCGAGCAGCGACTGCCAGATCTGGAGGCCACCGAGGCCGACCTCGCGGACCACACCCGGTCGCCCGCCGGTGAGTTCGACCAGCGCCCGGCCCACGGATTCGGCGTGCTTGGCGCCGCCGAGCGAAAGCGGGTCACCGAAGTGGGCGTCGCCGGGCAGCACCCGTCGGACCCGTTGCACTGCAGCCCGAAGCCCCGGCGACCGGTCGACGTCGCGGGCCGCCCGACCGAACCGCACGCTGCCGTCCCGGAACCGTTGCCAGCGTCCATTCGGTGTCTCGAGCGTCTCCCCCACGCCGTCGTCCTTCCCCGCGAGGTGACCTGCCACCGATCCGCTCGGGTGGTGCGGGCCATATATCGCTCGACCGAAGCATGCGCCGACGGCAGGGTGGCGGCATGACTGACCTGCCTTCCGACCGGGCCCGGGCCGTAGTCGTCCGTCCGATGCAGACCGACGACGTCCCGGCGGCGGAGGTGGTGGCGTGGGACGCTCTCGAGGGCGCCGGACGGCGCTACGGCTTTGACATGGGCGAGCGGGACGAGGCCCGGGCCGCCTTTTCCCAGGCCAGGGTGCATCACCTCCGGTCGACCGACCCGGACGGCGCCCTCGTGGCCGACCTCGACGGCGAGGTCGTCGGGCTTGCCCTGGCGATCACGCGGGGTTCGCTCTGGTTCCTCTCCCTGCTGACCGTGCGGGAAGATCTGCAGGGTGCCGGGATCGGTCGGCGGCTGCTCGACGGTGCGCTCGCGCACGGTGCGGGGTGTCGTTCCGGGATGATCTGCGCTTCTCCCGATCCAAAGGCGTTGCGGCGGTACGGCCGGGCCGGGTTCACGCTGCACGCCGGCTTCGAGGCCTTGGGCGACCCGCAGCGCGGTCGCATCCCGAACGGCCTCGGCGTGCGGGACGGCGACTGGGATCGGGATCGGGATCTGGTCGAGGAGCTCATCACCCTGCGGAGGGGCGAGCCGTACGGACCCGACCTGGACTGGTGCCAGAAGCATGGGATGCGAATCCTCGTGCGCGACGGGTCCGGGACCGATGACCGCGCGGTGGTGCTGCTGAGCTCCGACCACGTCGGCACGCTCGCCGGCGCTTCCGAGGACGCCGCGGTGCGGGTGCTGTGGGCCGCCCTCGGCGAAGCGGAAGGTCGGGTGCGGGTGGGCTATCTGCACAGCCTGCAGCAGTGGGCGATCGCCGTCGCGCTCGAGGCCGGGCTGCCGCTCACGATCTCCGACGCCTTGGCAACCCGCGGTGACCTGCTGGTCCCGCCCGCCCCATACCTGCCGTCGGGCATCTTCGGCTGAGCGTCCGGCCGGCGGGTAGAGGTGGCGGCGTGACCGATGGCGGAGACCTCGACCGGCAGATCGAGGAGCGGATGCGGCTGCTACTGGCGCGCGCCGCTCCTGGCCGGACGATCTGCCCGTCCGACGTGGCGCGCAGCCTGTCCGCCGACGACTGGCGTCCGCTGATGGAGCCGACCCGGGTCGTGGCCCGGCGGCTCGTGGCCGAAGGCGAGGTCGAGATCACCCAGCGCGGTGAGGTCGTGGACCCGTCGACAGTACGAGGGCCGATCCGCATCAGGCCCGTGCGTCAGGTGGTCTGACTGCGCTCCGCCAAGCGCGCGGCGACCCGTCGCGGGGTGAAGCGCAACCCGTGCACGGCGAACTTGACGAACAGGCCCGGGATCACGACCGCCCGCCCCTTCTGCAGCCCGGCCCACCCCTCGGCGGCGACGTCGGCGGCCGACACCTTCGCGGGGCTGCTGCGCATCAGCAACGTGCCCTGCAACCCGGACGCGGCAGCGAAGCTGGTGTCGACCGGGCCGGGGCAGAGCGCCGTGACCCGCACGCCGGTGCCCCGACACTCTTCGGTCAGCGCCTCGCTGAACGAGCGGACGAACGCCTTCGACGCGTAGTAGACCGCCATGAGCGGGCCGGGGGTGAAGCCCGCGGTCGAGGCCAGATTGAGCACCGCCCCGGAACCGCGCTCGATCATCGGCGGCAGCAGATGTCCGGTCAGCTCCACCAGCGACGTGATGTTCAGCTGGATCATCGCCAGGTCGTCGGCGAGGTCCCGCTCCACCCCGAAGCGCCCCTGTCCCCCGACCCCCGCGTTGTTGACCAGCACGTCGATACGGGTGCCTCCGAGTTCCTCCAGCACTCCTGCAACACCGCCAGGGGCCGCGAGGTCGGCGACGATCTGCCGGACAGCGATCCCATGCTCGGCGATCAGCTCCTCCCCGAGGCCGGCGAGCTTGTCCGCACTTCGCGCGACGAGGACGAGGTCGTGGCCGTCCGCTGCGGCGAGCTTCGCGAGTTCGAGACCGATGCCGCCCGAGGCACCGGTGACGAGAGCGACGGGTCGGGTGGGGGGGGACGTCATCCTGCAGTCCTACACCCTCGTCCGCCGGTGGCTCCGGTCAATCTGCGCCCCAGTGCACCGATTCGACGAACCAGCCGCCCGGGTCGTCGGTGAGCACGCGGAAGGTCACGGCGGCACCCTCGATGGTGTAGGCGCAGAACTGGCTGGTCGGCCCGAGCGTCGGCTCCTCGGAGCAGCCGGCGAACGGTTCTCGCCCACCGTCGATCCTCGGCACGATCTCGATCTGCCGTGGGCGTCGACGGCAACGTTTTCGGCCCTGAAACGGCCCCCGAGGCGCACGGTTCTCGCCCACCGTCGATCCTCGGCGCGGTGTGGATCTTGCAGTGCTCGGGTATGCGGTGTGCGCCCTCCACCCAACCGTCACGATCCGGCGGGCATCCCGCCCCGCTCGCTCTCGACCGGGGCGCTGTCCGGCTTCTTCTGCACGGTCTTGCGGACCGCGTTGGCGACGGCGTCGGTCACGTCCGGGTCGAAGACGCTCGGCACGATGAACGACGGATTGAGCTGGTCTGGACTCAGCACCCCGGCGAGCGCGGCCGCCGCGGCCGCCTCGGTGGCCAGGTCGATGTTGCGAGCGCCCCCGTCGAGGAGCCCGCGGAAGACCCCGGGGAAGGCCAGCACGTTGTTGATCTGATTCGGTTCGTCGCTGCGACCGGTCGCGACGATGGCGGCGTGCCGGCGGGCGGCCGCCGGATCGACCTCGGGCTCCGGGTTGGCCAGCGCGAACACGATCGCGTCCGGCGCCATGGTGGCGATGTCGTCGCCATCGAGGATGCCGGGCGCGCTCACTCCGATGAAGACGTCCGCCCCGCGCAGCGCGTCCTTCAGGGACCCGGTGAGCCCGTCGGGATTGGTGAGGCCGGCGAGCTCGGCACGGTTCGGGTCGAGACCCTCACGCCCGGAGTGCACGACCCCGTCGATGTCGCAGAGCACCAGCCGGTGACACCCGCAGGTGAGCAGGAGCCGGGTGATGGCCGAACCCGCCGCCCCGGCTCCGGAGAGCACGACGCGGACGTCCGGCAGCTGCTTGCCGACCACCCGCAGCGCGTTGGTCAGCGCCGCGAGAACGACGATGGCGGTGCCGTGCTGGTCGTCGTGGAAGACCGGGATGTCGAGCAGCTCCCGCAGCCTCCTCTCCACCTCGAAACAGCGCGGCGCCGCGATGTCCTCGAGGTTGATGCCGCCGTAGACCGGGGCGAGCAGCTGGACGGTGCGCACGATCTCGTCGACGTCCTGGGTGTCGAGGCAGACCGGCCAGGCGTCGATGCCCGCGAACCGCTTGAACAGCGCCGCCTTGCCCTCCATCACCGGCAGTGCGGCAGCCGGACCGATGTTGCCGAGGCCCAGGACGGCGGAGCCGTCGGTCACCACGGCGACGGTGTTGCGCTTGATGGTGAGCCGCCGCGCGTCCTCCGGGGCCTCCGCGATCGCGAGGCAGACGCGGGCGACGCCCGGTGTGTAGGCCATCGACATGTCGTCACGGGTCCGCAGGGGCACCTTCGAGGTCACCTCGATCTTGCCGCCGAGGTGGAGCAGGAAGGTCCGGTCACTGACCTTGTGGATCCGGACGCCCTCGACGGCCTTCAACGCCTCGGGCAACCGTTCGGCGTGCGCCTGGTTGCTGGCCGAGCAGGTGACGTCGACGACGATCCGTTCCGGATAGGACTCGGTGACGTCGAGGGCCGTGACGACGCCGCCCGCATCGCCCACGGCGGTGGTCAGCCGACCGACCGCCGCGGCATCCGCGGGCACCTCGAGCCGGACCGTGATCGAGTACGACGCCGTCGGGATTGCCACGGTCCGTTCCTACTCCTCCGCCTGCGGTCGACAAAGTGAAAGCGGCCAACACGCCTCGTCAGTGCATGAGCTCCCGTTGCCCTGCCTCTACGTGACGCCGGGCGATGCGAGGCACACCGGCGTCGCATGCCACCGCGAGGCTCAGATGGGCGAGCTGCATGAGCCAGCGCAGGCTGCGGCCGGCCGCGTACGCGTCGTACAGCTCCTCGACCGCTTCCGTCTCCCAGACAGCACCGGCTGGCTCCCCCAACGCGCCCTCCTCCTGCACGACGCGCTGCCGATGCTCGAGCACCCGCTCGACGGCGACGGTCCCGGCCAACCGGGGTAGGTCGACGAAAGCGGACAGGAACCCGCTGGCAGCCGCCTGGTAGGACACGTCGGTCGTGTAAGAACGGTGCACCGCGACAGCCGCCGCGCAGCCAAGGTGCTCGGCGATGACCCGGACGATCTTTCCGAAGAACGCGTCGCGGAGCTGGAGATCGACCTGACCGCTGGGGCCGCGCACCCACTTGTCGGTGTCGTCCAGGACCAACGTGCCCTGCAGGCCGGCCCGGTCGATGACCTCGATCAGCAGCTGCGCCGTGTTCACCGCGTCGGCGCCCGTGCGCGGGCTCTGTTCGGCGACCGACTGGACCTCCCGAGCCACCTCGAGCTTCACTCCCATCAGCTCGGGCGCCACCGACCACTTGTGGCTGTACCCGACCGAGGACGGGGGCACGAGCCCCGCCCCGCCGGCCCGCGACGGCAACGAGCGGCGGACGTGCCGTTCGATCATCCCGACCACGTGCGCCGCGAACGCGACCGGGTCGCGCACCACCGCGGGGTCGGCCAGCGCGACCGGCACCGGGAGGGGGAACAGGCCCTCCACCGTCGGGCGCAGCACGTACTGCATCAGGCTCGACTTGCCCTCGCCGCTGTCCCCGAGCACCGCCACCCGCTCGCGCCGGCGCAGCGCCCGGTCCAACGCGACCTCCCACGACCCGGCGACCGGCGGCGTGAGCAGCGCCAACTCGTCGAAGGGGACGTGCAACTCGTGCAGCTCACGCAGCACCGGCGCCGCCTCGAAGGCGTTCGCCGCCTGCAGGGCGGTCAGAAGCTCAGTAGTCATCGGAAGCAGCTTCTCGCACCCCACCGACATTTCTCGGCGCCGGTCCGCCCGCGTCGGCCGCCGGCTCGAGCGCGTACCGGGACCTCGGTCGTCCCGGTCCCGGTGCCGTCCGGTCAGGCGGCAGCTCGTGCACGATGCCGGCGTCGAGCAGCTCGCGGAACAGCGTGACGAGTCGCGGGCGACTCACCCCCAGCCGAGCCTGCAGCGTGGTGTCGGACGGCCCGGCGGACCCCAGCTGCTCGAGTGCCGCGGCCAGGGCCGCCGCCGGTTCGGAGACCCGGTTCAAGCGATCGGCGCGGGTGACCCGCTCGGTGCGGAGGTCGTCCAGCGTCCGCCCGTCCAGCACCAGCGCCCGGGCGAGGTCGACGATTCGGCGCGGGACGCCATCACCGAGCTCGGTCACGGTGACCGCGTCCGGCTTCGCCAGCTCCAGGCCGCGGCGCCGGAGCAGCTTGCGCGCCGGCCCGTCGGACAACGGTCCCAGCTCGACCACCACCTCGAAGAACACGTCGACCGGGGGGCGGAGCACGCCCGCCGCCGCAGATTCCGGTACCCCGACGATCCACGTCACGGCCAGCCGCCAGACCTCGTCACGGAGGGCTCCGAACACCGCCCGGCCCACATCGACCGGCAGATCGTCGACGAGGACGACCGTCCGTCCGGTCAGGATGCCGGCGATGCGGTCCACCAGCGCCGACGCGTCCAGGCTCGCGACCATCGCGACGGCCACGGCTTCCTCGCCGGCCAGGCGACCGAGCAGCTTGCGCAGCAGGCCGGCCGCGTCCTCGACGTCGGCGGCCGAGACCTGGACGGGCTCCACGCCCTCCCCTCGCAGCCGCCAGGCGAGGTGCCGGAGCAGGGATGTCGTCCCCATTCCGGCCGGACCCGTCACGACGGCGTTCAGTCCGAGCTCCACGGCTCGTCGGAGCCGGGCGAGCTCCGCCGCACGGCCCACGAACAGGTCAGCATCGACCGCCGTGTCGAGCAGGGGGCGTCGATCAACGCGCAACGACCGGTCCTTCACCCGTCTGACGATACTTACAGTTTGATTCGTCAGCAACCATCAAGCGGCAAGCGAAACCACCGTCAGCGGCCCCTCCGGGAGGACGCAGCAGCGCGCCCCGGGCCCGATCGCCGCGAGCCGCTCGGCCACCAGCGCACCTACGTCGGCCACCGGATCGAGCAATGCCCCCCGGATCTGCTCGTCGCTCAGCCCGTCGGCGAACAACCCCACCCGCGCCCGCGCCAGGATGCGGCCGAGGATCTGCACCTGCCACTGGTCGTGCGTGCTCGGTGGGGCGAGCAGGTCGTCGACCGTGCGGGCGGCAGCGAGGAGCCGGCCGAAACCACCGTCGTCCGGAACCCCGTCCCCGCAGGGGGCCGCGCAGACGATGGTCCCGCCGTCCCGGACGATGCGCTCGGCGGCGGTCATGCCCTTCACCGCCTGGTAGAGGTTGCGGTCCAGCGGGTGGCCGGCGTTGGTCGTGACGACGACGTCGAACGGCTCGTCGACGTGAAGCACCGACGTCCGTTCGACGAACGCGCAGGCCTGCCGGTGCGAGCCGGGCAGGGTGCCGGCGAACACCGCGGTGACCTGCCGCGCCGCGTTGATGGCGACGTCGACGGAGAGGGTCGGCGGGGCCAACTCGACGGCTCGCCGGACGAAGTCCTGCACCGGGTTGCCGTCCAGCACGGTCCAGGTGGCCCGGGGGGCGGCGATCCGTGTGGGCGAGTGCGCTTCGAGGACCGTGGACAGCTCGGCGAGCCCAGGGCAGACCGCCTTCGGCCCCCCGGAGAACCCGGCGAAGAAGTGCGGTTCGACGAAGCCGGTGACGATGCGGGTCGTGCACTCCAGGTAGGCCCGGTCGATCCGGACCGGCACTCCGTCGACCACCCCGACCGTCTCGTGCGCGGCGGTGTCGGTGCTGTCGTGGTCGTGCACCTGGTAGCGGTCGACGAGATCGTCCCCGATCAGGTCCCGCATCTCAGCGTCGGTCGCCTGTCGATGGGTGCCGGTCGCGCACAGCAGCCGGACGCGGTCGTCCGCCACCCCGTATCCGGCCAGGACGTCGAGCAGAGCGGGAAGCACCGTTCGCGCCGGGAAGGGCCGGGTGAGGTCCGGGAAGACGACGGCCACCGGCCCGTCGGACACCGCCTCCGACGGCAACGCGTTCCGCACCGCAAGTCGTACCTCCCCGGCTTCGTCGGCGAGTGCCGCCAGGTCGGTGGGCGTCAGCACCGTCGCGTCGGCGGGCAGGTCGACGACCAGACCGTCGGTGCCGTACGCGAGCCGGACCGGCCGGGTCAGGCCGGTCAGCACCGGCCGGTCACCCCGGCACCATCCAGCTCAGCACCGACGTCGACTGCAGGTAGACCAGCACGCACATCAGCGCCACGAACAACACGCTCCACAGGAACACCTTCCGGAAGAGGTCACCCTCCTTCCCCGACATGCCGACCGCAGCGGCGGCGATGGCGAGGTTCTGCGGACTGATCATCTTGCCCAGCACACCACCGGATGAGTTGGCTCCGGCGAGCAGCAGCGGGTTCAGGCCGGACTGTTGCGCGGCCGTTACCTGCAACGCACCGAACAGGGAGTTCGACGAGGTGTCCGACCCGGTGACCGCGACACCCAGCCAGCCGAGTATCGGGGAGAGCAGCGCGAAGATGCCGCCGGCCTGGGCCATCCAGGTTCCGAGGGTCACCGTCTGTCCGGACAGGTTCATCACGTAGGCCAGCGCCAACACGGCCATGACCGTGACGATGGCTGTCTTCAGCTGATTGAGCGTCGCGCCGTAGGCCTTCAACGCACGAGCCGGGCTGATCTTCAACACGGGGATGGTCAGCAAGCCCGTGATCAGCAGCAGCGTCCCGGACGCGTCCAGCCAGTCGAACTTGAACTTGGTCAGGCTCGAGGGCTTGCCCTTCGGGGACAGAACGTCGAGCCCGGGCCAGCCGAAGCTCTTGGTGACGCCGGTGAGCGCGTCCTTGACGGGGCCGATCTGGGCGATCACGAACACGAGGATGATCAGCAGGTAGGGCGCGTAGGCGCGGAACACCTCGGCCGGGGGGTCGTGCTTGTCCGCCTCGCCGCCTGCGGCCGCCCGACCGACCGGATCGCCCGCGTCCGCGGCTGTGCCCCCGGTGCCCCCGGTGCCGCCAGTACCGCCAGCGCCGGCAGTCGCCCTCCCGCCGGCGTTCGCTCCTACCGTGGTCCCCACCCCGGCACCCGCGCCGGCCCCGGTTGCTGCGGTGGAGTCGGCGCCGAGACCGGTCCGGCCCGCCGAGGCCCTACGACCACCCGTCTGCGCGGCGTCCCCCGGATACGCACCGACGAGCTGGCGGTCCCCGCCGCTGGTCTCGGTGTAGGTCTCGCTCGGCTTCCACACGCGCAGGAAAGCGACGGTGGCGGCCGCGCTTCCCAGTGCGGCGACGATGTCGGTGAGCGGCACGCTGACGTAGTTCGAGGTCGCGAATTGGAGGATGCCGAAGGTGAAACCGCAGATGAGGGTCGCCGGCAGCGTCTGCCGCACTCCGCGCTTGCCGTCGATGATGAACACCAGCGCGATCGGCACGAACACGCCCAGCACCGGCGTCTGACGCCCGACCATCGAACCGAGGTGCTTCTCCGAGATCCCGGTGACCGTGGCGAGCGTCGTGATGGGAACTGCGAGCGCGCCGAAGGCCACCGGAGCCGTGTTCGCGACGAGGGCCACGGTGGCCGCCTTGACCGGCTTGAAGCCGAGCGCGATCAGCATGACGCTGCTGATCGCGACCGGGGTCCCGAAGCCGGCGAGTGCCTCCAGCAGTGCGCCGAAGCAGAACGCGATGATGACGCCCTGGATCCGCTGGTCGTCGCTGACGCTGGCGAACGATCGGCGCAGGACATCGAAGTGACCGGTCGCCACGGTCATGTTGTAGATCCACAACGCATTGATGACGATCCAGAGAATCGGCCAGAAGCCGAACGCGGCCCCCTCCGAGCCCGACAGCACAGCCTTCCCGAGCGGCATCGGGTAGACGGCGACCGCAACCACGATCGCTACGGCCAGGGAGATGAGTGACGCCAGCCACGCCGTCATCCGCAGAACGCCGAGCAGCACGAACAGCACGAGCAGCGGCAACGCCGCAAAGATGCAGCTGAGCCCGAGCGAGTTGCTGACGGGGTCGAGGATTTGCTGATACATCCCGCTCACCTTCCGCGTGACTCGGTCGCCGGCGGTGCGCCCGCGGCCGTTCCGGATGCGGCGGCTGCCGGCACCCCGAGGTCCGCGGGTGACAGCCCGCGAATGCTGGCGTCGAGCACTTCGACGGTGTGCGCCAGGGCGATCGAGCCGCCGAGCGCGGAGATCGAGGACGCGGTCTGCATCAGACAGCCGGGGTTGGCGGTGACCAACAGCTCGGCGCCGGTGGAGAGCACGTTGCGTGCTTTCCGGTCGCCGAGTTCACGAGCCGGCTCGGGGTTCAGAATGTTCCAAATGCCGGCCGAGCCGCAGCAGATGTCCTTCTCCGGGATCTCCTGCAGCTCGACGCCGGGGATGCCTCGCAGCAACTCGCGCGGCTGGTTCCGGATGCCCTGGGCGTGCCCGAGGTGGCAGGCGTCGTGGTAGGCGACAGTGACCGGCAGGCGGTGTCGCTTCGCCACCGGACCCTTCTCGACCAGGATCTCGGCGACGTCCCGCACCCGGGAGGTGAACTCCTTCGCCTTCCCCGCGTACACCGGGTCGGCGGCGAGCAGGTCGGCGTACTCCTTCATGCTCGACCCGCAGCCGGCCGAGTTGACGACGACGTAGTCGACCCCCGCACCGCCGTTGGCCCGCGCGAACTCGTCGATGAGGGCGCGGGCGAACCGCTGCGCCTCCTCCTCCCGCCCGTTGTGCATCGACAGCGCCCCGCAGCAGCCCTGGCTGGTCGGGGCGAGGACCTCGAAGCCCTCGGCGGACAGCACGCGGGCCGTCGCCGCGTTAACGCCGGGGAAGAATTCTCGCTGGACGCAACCGAGCAGCATCCCCACCGTGCCGCGCCGGCGGCCGTGCGCCGGAGTGCGCGCCGGAATCGCCACCGGCTTGTCCAGCGGTGGCGCGAGCGACTCCATCGCGGCGAGGGTCGGCGACAGCCTCTCGAGCGGGCCACGCTTGCCGTTGCGGCCGCGTAGCAGCTTCGGCAACCCGGTCCTCTGGTACAGCCGCAGCGGCCCGCGCATCGCCCGCAACCGCTTCGGATACGGGAACAGCGCGAAGATCGCGTTGCGCAGCGCGCTGTCCCGGGTCGGGCGGTCGAAGCGGCGTTCCACCTGCGCGCGGGTGCTCTCGATCAGCTTGTCGTACTGGACGCCGGACGGGCAGGCCGTGACGCACGCCATGCACCCCAGGCAGGCGTCGAAGTGCTGCACCATCGACGGCGTCATCGGCTCGCCCTCGAGCCCGGCACCCATCAGGTAGATCCGGCCGCGGGGAGAGTCCATCTCCTCGCCCCAGAGGACGTAGGTGGGGCAGGTCGGCAGGCAGAAGCCGCAGTGCACGCAGTCCCCGACCAATGCGGCCGAAGGCGGGTTGCGCTCGTCGAAGGCCGGCTCACCCGGCGGGGGCGTGGCGATCCGCTTGGGCCCACGGTCCCCGTGGGTCGCGGTGCTGGCGTCGACGGCGGTACCTGGCGCCATGCTGACGGGCGGGTGCTCGGACACTGGTCCTCCTCGACCTGTCGTATTGGCTGGTTGCTGCGTGCGCGGCCAAAGCCCCGTGCTAGATGCCGCCGACGTTCAGACGCCGACAACAAATCGGCCGGGGGCGAGCCGGTGGTGCGGGTCGAACTGGTCTTTCACCCGACGCATGAGGTCGAGGCCCCGGACAGGGCCCCACACGTCGACCGCGCGCTTCACCGCACCCGGTGCATCGAGGACCACCACGTCCCCGCTCCAGCGCGTGCTCTGGTGTCGCAGCGACGTCACGGCCTCCGCGACCGCGGCCGAGTCATCGGAGGGCAGGGACGCGTGGAGCAGGCCGACCCCGGCCGAGCCGCGGACAGCTGGACGCCGGGACAGCCCGCTCGTCGCGTCGTCCAGGGCGTCAAGGAGTTTCGGTAGCCCAGCGATCTCGGTGGTCAACCGAAGCACGGTGTCACCTGCCGACCAGGGCGCGTGGCCCCACCATGGCGGCGGAGCATCGCTGCTCTCCCCGGCCCCCAGCAGCCGTTCCAGGCCCTGGACCCGGCCGTCGACCCCGTCCACGATCCCCTCGATCAGCACGCCCACCTCGGCGGTGCCGTCGGGTCGCCGGTCCAGCTCGAGTGCGGACGGGACGACCTGGGAGTGGATGACCGTCTGGACGACCTCGCCGACCGTCGTCGCGTCGCCGGCGGACATCGTCACCCAGCGGCTCGCCGCCGGCACGGGGTTCAGCCGGAACACGGCCTCGGTGATGATGCCGAGCGTCCCGAACGATCCGGTGAGCAGCTTCCCGATGTCGTAGCCGGCGACATTCTTGACCACCTTGCCGCCGGCCTTCGCGACGACGCCGTCGGCCCGGACGAACGTGACACCGATCAGCAGGTCGCGGACCCCGCCACTCGCCAATCGCAACGGACCGGAGGCGCCGGTCGCGATCAGACCGCCGACGGTGCCGAGCCGTCTGCTCCCCGTCACCGGATCGATGGCGAGCCGTTGGCCGTCGGGCTCGAGCACCTGCTGCAGCGCGGCCAGCTGCAGCCCGGCTTCGACGTGGACGATCAGGTCGCCGGCGCTGTGCTCGACCACCCGGTCCATCCCGAACAGGTCGACGAGCAGGTCGGCGCGGGCAGGCGGCGCGCCCCAGGTGAGCTTCGTGCCGGCCCCCCGGGCGACGACCGACAGATCGTGCTCGACCGCGGCCCGCAGCACCGCCGCGACCTCGGCGGTGCTGGTGGGACTCGCGACGAACGAGACCGGGGTGCCGTCGACGGAGTCGTCCGGCCCTGCCGCGACGATCTCGACGTCGGGCACCGCCACCTCGAGGGCCGCCAGGCCGACGCCCCGGGTCGTGCTGGTCATGAGAACGGCTCGCACATTAGAACTGGTCCGCGAGACCGGCGGCTTGGAGCGGGTGGACGCCCTTCCGGCGACCCGGCACCTCGCCGCACAGCCGCGGCGTCGGAAACACCTTGCCGGGGTTGGACAGTCCCTTCGGGTCGAAGGCGCAGCGGACCATCTGCATTGTGTCGAGGTCGTCGTCGGTGAACATCCGCGGCATGTACTTCGCCTTGTCCGACCCGACCCCGTGCTCCCCGGTGATGGACCCCCCGGAGGCGATACAGAGGTCGAGGATCGCTCCGGACACCTCCTCGGCCTTCTCGGCCTCGCCGGGGTGCGAATCGTCGAACAGGACGAGCGGGTGCAGGTTGCCGTCGCCGGCGTGGAACACGTTGGCCACCCGGACCCCGCTGTTCGAGGCCAGCTCGCTAATCCTCCGCAGCACCTCGGGCAGCGCGGTCCGCGGGATCACGCCGTCCTGGACGATGTAGTCGGGACTGATCCGTCCGACCGCGGCGAAGGCCGACTTGCGGCCCTTCCAGAACAGCGCCCGCTCCGCGTTATCGGCGGCGATCCTGATCTCGAACGCGTCGTTGTCCCGGCAGTGCCGCTCCACCTCGGCGAACTGCTGCTCCACCTCGGCCGACGGGCCGTCGAGCTCGATGACCAGCACCGCGCCGGCACCCTCCGGGTAGCCGCACTGCACGGCGGCTTCGGCGGCCTCGATGGCGAGCGCGTCCATCATCTCGATCGCGGCGGGGATGACCCCGGCACCGATGATGGCGCTGGTGGCCGCACCCGCCTCGTCCGGACTCGGGAAGGCAGCCAGCAGGGTCCGCACCGACTCCGGCAGCCGGACGAGGCGCAGCGTCACCTTCGTGGCGACGCCGAGCGTGCCCTCGGAGCCGACGACAACGCCGAGCAGGTCGTA
Organism: Frankiaceae bacterium; assembly: GCA_035468175.1. Classification (GTDB taxonomy): domain Bacteria; phylum Actinomycetota; class Actinomycetes; order Frankiales; family Frankiaceae; genus JAVEDQ01. The sequence goes on from DATITC010000202.1 coordinate 29,843, forward strand.
GCCGGTCGGCTCGACCGCTTTGCCGCCGAGCTTGACGATCTCCCCGTCCGGCGCGACGAGCTCGGCGCCGGTCACGTGGTTGACGGTGAACCCGTACTTCAGGCAGTGGGCACCGCCGGAGTTCTCCGCCAGGTTGCCGCCGATCGAGCAGACCTGCTGGCTGGAGGGGTCGGGCGCGTAGTAGTAGCCCTCCGGCATCGCCTGCTGGGTGACGTGCAGGTTGATCACCCCAGGGTCGACGACGGCCCGCTGGTTGGCTCGGTCGATCTCGGTGATACTGCGCATCCGCGAGGTCACGATGAGGACGCCCTCGGCGTGCGGTAGCGCGCCGCCGGACAGGCCCGTCCCGGAACCGCGGGCGACGAACGGCACCCCGGCCGCGTTGCAGGCCCGGACCACCGTCTGCACCCCGGGCGCGTCCTCCGGGAGCACCGCGAGCGCGGGGGTGACCTTGTACTGCGCAAGCCCGTCGCACTCGTACGTGCGGAGGCGGGCGTGGTCGTCGATGACCTTGTCCGCCCCGAGCTTGGACTTCAGGGTGCGTGCCAGCTCCGCGATCACCGCACTGCGGTCTGGCCCGGGCTGGTCCGGAGCCTGGGTCTCGGTGCCGGTCGCCGAACCCGTCCGGAGCTGGTGGTCGACCGTCATGACCGCCTACGCCAGCCGCTCGTAGGCGGGCAGGGTGAGGAACTCGGGGAAGTCGTCCGCGAGCGCCATCTCGAGGAACAGGTTCTGCGCGTCGGTCCAGGTGCCGGGGTTGCTGCCGAGCTTGTCGACCTCTTCGTCCGCCAGTTGCTGCACGAGGTCCTTGGTGATCCGCTGTCCGGTCAACCCGGACTCGCCCTGCAACTCGACGCCGAGGTGGATCCACTGCCACACCTGGGACCGGCTGATCTCGGCCGTGGCAGCGTCCTCCATCAGGTTGAAGATGCCGACCGCGCCGGAGCCCTTCAGCCAGGAGGCCAGGTACTGGATGCCGACGCTGATGTTGCTCCGCAGGCCCTGCTCGGTGATCTCACCCGGCGTCGCGGCGACGTCGAGGAGCTGCGCGGCGGTGACGGAGACGTCCTCGCGCTTGACGTCGAGCTGGTTCGGCTTGTCGCCGAGGACCTTGTCGAACTCCTCGAGGCAGATCGGCACCAGGTCCGGGTGGGCCACCCAGGATCCGTCGTAGCCGGCCTCGGCCTCACGCTTCTTGTCCTCGTGGACCTTGCCCATCGCGGTCTCGTTGACCTCGGGATCCTTGCGGCTGGGGATGAAGGCCGCCATGCCGCCGATCGCCGAGGCGCCGCGCTTGTGGCAGGTACGGACCAGCAGCTCGGTGTAGGCGCGCATGAAGGGGACGGTCATCGTCACCGCGGCGCGGTCCGGCAGCAGGAAGTCGGTCCCCCGGGTCCGGAACTTCTTGATGACGCTGAAGATGTAGTCCCAGCGCCCGGCGTTGAGC
>DATITC010000203.1:0-38026 GCA_035468175.1 Frankiaceae bacterium
CGACCCCATCCTCAGCCAACACCTCGCCAAAGCCCACGCCCGCGAACGCGCCCGAACCCAACGCCACCAGCCCAAACCTGCCCACCGGACCGGCCCCACCAGCGACCCCTGGAACCCACCAGCCGACGGCGACGACACCGACACCACCGACTGCCCGTTCTGATGGGAGCCACCCACGTGAACAGGACCGCCCCCGAAGCCTCCGGATCGTGGTCAGGCCGGGCTGCACTCGCCTCCGACGAACGTCGCTGTGCAGCGCGGCGACCGTCAGCCCCCGTCCGGCACTCGCAGGACCACGACCGCGATATCGTCGCGCGCGTCCTGAGCCTGGAACGTCAGCACGTCGTCGAGCACCGCATCGACGAGCGTTGCGGCCGCCTCCCTCCCACGCCGGACCGCGGCCAGCAGGCGTTCCTCCCCGTAGAACTCCTTGCCTCGACGACCTTCGGTGACTCCGTCGGTGTACAGCACGATGGCGTCTCCCGCCGCGAGCGAAACCGTGCCGTTGCGCAGTTCCACCGCACGGATGGCGCCGAGCAGAGAACCGGAGGCGCCGACCTCCGCGATGTCACCGTTCGCACGGACCAGCAACGGGAGCGGATGTCCACCCGAGCTGACGGAGACCGAGCAGCCGCCGTCCTGCATCCGGAGCCGCAGCAGCACGGCGGTGCAAAAGCGGCCCGTTTCGTGGCCGAGCAGCACGTCGCTGAGCTCTCGGAGGACCTCGGACGGGTCGACCAGGCGGACCGCGGCCTCCCGGATCGTGTGTCTTGCCAGGGAGGTCACGATCGCCGCCTCCACGCCTTTGCCGGAGACGTCACCGAGAACGACGATCCAGTCCCCCGCCGCGATCGGGAAGAAGTCGTAGAAGTCTCCGCCGACCTCGTCGCCGGACCCCGCCGGCCGATAGCCGGCCGCGACGTCCAGCCCCGGGATCCGTGGGGGCGCGGGTGGGATGAGGACGCGCTGCAGGGCGCGCGCCATCGCCGTGGCCCGGGCTTCCGACTCCTCCGCCCGCTGCTTGGCCCGGAGCAATTCCCGCTCGTACTCCCGCCGCTCCGTCGCATCGAAGACCGCGATACGCACGGTCCGGGGGGCACCGGCCTCGTCCCGTTCGAGCACCGAGTTGATCAGCACCGGGACGCGCCGACCGTCCGGCCGTACGAGGTCGAGTGCGATGCCGCGGGCGCTGCCCTGCATCTGCAGCATCGGCGCGTAGTGGGTCTCGTGGTAGATCCGACCACCGGCGGAGAGGATGTCCGCGAAGCTTCGCCGGTCGAGCAGGTCCTCGCGGCGGAAGCCGGTGAGGTCGAGGAACGTCTGGTTGACCCGCACGATGAGCCCGTCCGGCGTCGTCGACAGGTAGCCGCAGGGCGCCTGATCGTAGAGCTGCTCGGCGTCGTCCAGGCTCGACGGCGGTGCAGCGTGCTCGCTCACGCGTCGAGGAATGCGGCGATCGCTTTCGCCGTGGCGTCCGGCGCGCTGAGGTTCGGGCAGTGGCCCGTGGCGTCGAGGACGACGAGGGAACTGTCCGGGATGGCCTCGGCCACGAAGGTCCCCACCTCCATCGGCGCGATCGCGTCCTTCCGGGACTGCAGGACGAGCGTCGGCACGGCCACCCGCGCCAGGTCGGCACGGTTGTCCGAGAGGAACGTGACCCGGGCGAAGCGCCGAGCGATGGCCGGGTCGCTCCGGCAGAAGCTGTCAACGAGCTCCGCGGCCAACTCCGGTCGTTCCGGGTTGCCCATGATGACCGGGGCGAGTGCGCTGGACCAGCCCAGGTAGTTGCTCTCGAGCGAACCCAGCAACTCCTCGATGTCCTCGGCCGAGAAGCCCCCGCGGTACCCCTCGTCGTCGATGTAGCGCGGGGACGGGCCGACCAGCACGAGCTTCGCGAAGCGCTCCGGCTCTGCCACGGCCGCCAGCACCCCGATCATCGCCGAGACCGAGTGTCCGACGAAGACCACGTCGTGCAGGTCCAACTCCCGGCAGATCCGAAGGACGTCGTCGGCGTAGCCGTGCAGCGACGAGTAGCGCTCGGGGTCGTAGGCAGAGGCGTCCGAGCGGCCGGCCCCGATGTGGTCGAACCGCAGCACCCGGAACTCGTCCTCGAAGCGGGGCGCGACGAACCGCCACATGTTCTGGTCGCAACCGAACCCGTGGGCGAACAGCAGTGGTTGCCCGTCCGGACGCCCGGAGACCGTCACGTTGTGCCGGTCGAGGACGCTCACGGACGCCGAGGCTAGTCGTCCTCGGCGGTCCGCGGCCAGGCTTCGACGTCCTCCCCGGCGCGGGTGACCGCCGATGAGACGAAGTAGACGATCTGCTCGCGCGATTCACCAGCTAACGTGGCATTTCGTGGCCAGCATTCAGCTTTCGCCGCCCCATCTGACCGGCGCTCGCGCGCTGTGGCACAGCACGATCGGCAAGAAGGCCATCGTCGCTGTCACCGGACTCGTCATGGTGCTGTGGCTCCTCGCGCACATGCTCGGAAACCTGAAGATCTTCTTCGGGCCGACCGACTTCGACAACTACGCGCACTGGCTCCGCACCATCGGCGAGCCGGTGCTGCACAACTCCTGGTTCCTGTGGATCCAGCGCGCCGTCCTGCTCGTGGTCCTGATCCTGCACATCGTCGGCTCGGCCCAGCTGTCGTGGCGTGACCTGCGGGCCCGTCCCGTCAAGTACACCGGGCGGCAGCGCTTCGAGGCGACGGTCACCACCCGGTACATGCGGACCGGCGGCGTCGTTCTCGGGCTGTTCATCGTGTGGCACGTGCTCAACCTGAGCGGCGGCGTCGCGGTCAAGCACTACGTCCGGCCGCACGCCTACCAGAACGTCGTCCAGGACTTCTCGGTGTGGTGGATGAACGTCATCTACATCGCGGCGATGGTGGCTCTCGGGCTGCACATCCACCACGGATTCGAGAGCGCGACCCGCTCGCTCGGGATCCACCGCCCGGGTCGCGCCCGCATCATCCGAGTAGTCGGCGACGCGCTGGCCCTGGCCATCTCGGTGGGCTTCATTCTGGTTCCGGTGGGCGTCATGACAGGACTGGTGGACTGATATGCCTCGCACCACGATGACCGACTTCAGCGTCGGCGCACCGATCATCGACACCAAGGCACCCGGCGGCCCGATCGGCGAGCGCTGGAACACCCGCAAATTCGAGGCCAAGCTGGTCAACCCCTCGAACCGGCGCAAGCACCGCGTGATCGTGGTCGGGACCGGCCTGGCCGGCGGCTCGGCCGGGGCCACCCTCGCCGAACAGGGCTACGAGGTCATCCAGTTCTGCTTCCAGGACTCGCCGCGGCGAGCCCACTCGGTGGCAGCCCAGGGCGGCATCAACGCGGCGAAGAACTACCGGAACGACGGGGACTCGGTCTACCGGCTGTTCTACGACACCGTGAAGGGCGGCGACTTCCGCTCTCGCGAGTCCAATGTCCACCGGCTCGCCGAGGTCTCCCTGCAGATCATCGACCAGTGCGTCGCCCAGGGCGTGCCGTTCGCCCGCGAGTACGGCGGGCTGCTCGACACCCGGTCCTTTGGCGGCGTGCAGGTGCAGCGCACCTTCTACGCCCGGGGCCAGACGGGCCAGCAGCTGTTGCTCGGCGCCTACCAGGCGCTCGAACGGCAGATCGACCAAGGCAACATCGAACTGCACGCCCGCACCGAGATGCTCGACCTAATCGTGATCGATGGGCGCGCCCGCGGGATCGTGGCGCGTGACCTCACGTCCGGCAAGGTCACGACCTACCTGGCCGACGCCGTCGTGCTCGCCACTGGCGGCTACGGCAACGTCTTCTACCTCTCGACCAACGCCAAGGGCTCGAACGCCACCGCCATCTGGCGCGCGCACAAGCGCGGTGCCTACCTGGCGAACCCGTGCTTCACGCAGATCCACCCGACCTGCATCCCGCAGTCCGGCGAGCACCAGTCGAAGCTCACGTTGATGAGCGAGTCGCTGCGCAACGACGGACGCATCTGGGTCCCGAAGAAGTCCGGCGACGAACGGCCACCGGACCAGATCCCGGAGAACGAGCGGGACTACTACCTCGAGCGGATGTATCCGAGCTTCGGCAACCTGGTCCCCCGTGACATCGCGTCCCGGGCGGCGAAGAACCAGTGCGACGCCGGCAACGGTGTCGGCCCGGGTGGGCTCGGCGTGTACCTCGACTTCGCCGACGCCATCGGCCGGATGGGTCAGGAAGCCGTGGCGGCCAAGTACGGCAACTTGTTCGACATGTACCAGCGGATCACGGCGGAGAACCCGTACGAGGTTCCGATGCGCATCTATCCGGCGATCCATTACACGATGGGTGGGCTCTGGGTCGACTACGACCTGCAGACAACCATCCCGGGGCTGTTCGCGATCGGCGAGGCGAACTTCTCTGACCACGGCGCGAACCGCCTCGGCGCCTCGGCGCTGATGCAGGGTCTGGCCGACGGTTACTTCGTGCTCCCCGCGACCCTGAACGACTACCTGGGGCAGGGGAAGCTGGACGAGGTCGACCCGGAGCACAGCGTCATCACCGAGGTCCAGAGCGGAGTGCACGAACGGCTGGACCGGTTGCTGTCCATCAACGGGGACCGGACCGCCGACTCGTTCCACCGCGAGCTCGGCAAGCTGCTCTGGGACAACTGCGGCATGTCGCGCAACGAGGGCGACCTGCGGAAGGCGCTGGACCGCATCCCCGAGCTGCGCGAGGAGTTCTGGCGCTCGGTCAAGGTGCCCGGGTCCGGCTACGCCCTGAACCAGCAGCTCGAGAAGGCCAACCGGGTCGCCGACTTCCTCGAGTTCGGTGAGCTCATGACCCTCGACTCGCTCGTCCGCGAGGAGTCGTGCGGCGGTCACTTCCGCGAGGAACACGAGACCGACGACGGCGAGGCCGCACGCGACGACGAGCACTTCAGCCACGTCTCCGCGTGGGAGTACTGCGGGCAGGACACGCCCCCGGTACTCCACAAGGAAGCCCTGGAATTCGAGTACGTCCACCCGACGCAGCGGAGCTATGCATGAATTGGAGCTGTGCGTGAACATCACTGTCCGGGTCTGGCGACAGGAGGGTCCGGACGCTCCGGGCTCGATGGTCGACTACACGGTCGACGACGTCACCGAGGACATGTCGTTCCTCGAGATGCTCGACGTCCTCAACGAGAAGCTCATCCTGTCCGACCAGGACCCGATCTCCTACGATCACGACTGCCGTGAAGGCATCTGTGGGTCCTGCGGCATGATCATCGACGGTCGCGCGCACGGGCCGGTGAAGACGACGGTCTGCCAGTTGCACATGCGCGAGTTCTCCGACGGCGACACCATCGAGGTCGAACCGTGGCGGGCCGGGCCGTTCAAGATTCTGAAGGACCTCGTCGTCGACCGCACCGCGATGGACCGGATCATTCAGTCCGGCGGCTACATCTCGACCTCGACCGGGTCGGCCCCGGACGCGCACGCCGTGCCGGTGCCGAAGGCTGCGGCCGACCTGGCGTTCGAGAACGCGGCCTGCATCTCCTGCGGCGCCTGCATTGCGGCCTGCCCCAACGGCGCAGCGATGCTGTTCACGGCCGCCAAGGTGGCCCACTTGAACGTGCTCCCACAGGGCCAGCCTGAGCGCGAGTCGCGGGTGCTGCGCATGGTAAACGCCATGGACGACGAGGGCTTCGGCGGCTGCACCAACGTCGGCGAGTGCGTCGACGCCTGCCCGAAGGGAATCCCCTTCGACAGCATCGTCAGCATGAACCGCGAGTACCTGCGAGCGTTGCGCGGCGGACGCGGCAACTCCTGACCGAGCCCAGTAGGTTCGCGCCCATGGTGACGACCGCGGCCGGAACAGCCGCGCCGAAGATCGCCCCCACCGTCAGCGGTTATGTCGACCTCGGCGAGCTGCACATGTACTACGAGCGCTACGGCTCGGAGCGTGCCGGTGCCGCTCGGCCGCTCGTGCTCCTGCACGGTGGCATGCTGACGATCGAGCTCAACTTCGCCGGCCTGATCCCCACCCTCGCCGAGCGCCGTCAGGTGATCGGCGTGGAGATGCAGGGGCACGGTCGTACGAACGACATCGACCGGTCGATCACCCCGGCGGCCCTCGCCGGTGACATCGTCGCCCTGCTGGACCACCTGGGGATCGAGCGGGCCGACGTCCTCGGGCACAGCATGGGGGCGGCGGTAGCGCTGGAGCTGGCGGTGACCCACCCGGAGCGAGTCGGAGCGGTCGTCGCCGCCAGCGCCTCGGTCCGCCCGGACGGCATGCACGAGGACCTGACCGACCCAGCGAAGCAGGCCACCTCCCCTCGCATGCCGACGCAGCAGGACTTCGAAGCCTTCGTCGAGGCCTACACCCTGCTCTCGCCGCATCCGGAGCACTTCCACGAGTTCCTGGCGGCCCTGTCAGCGTCCAACCAGGACCTCCGGGGCTGGTCCGACGAGCAGCTGGCCGACATCACCGCTCCGGTGCTGCACGTCCTGGGCGATCGGGACTTCACCACGATCGAACACGCCGCCTTGATGCAGCACCTGATCCCGAGCTCACAGCTCGCCGTCCTGCCGGACACCACGCACATGCAGGTGACGCGACGGGTGGACCTGCTGCTGCCGATCCTCGCGCGCTTCTTGAATGAGCAGAGCCCCGGCTGATCGATCGGCTCCCCGCCTGACGGCTCTTCCGCTCCGGGCCTGACGGCTCTAGTCTTCGTCGGGTGCGGATCTCGGATGTCCTGCAGAGCAAGGGACCGAACGTGACGACCCTGGACGCGGGGGCGACCGTTCGGGATCTCGTCGAGGTCCTCGGCGAGCGCCGGATCGGGGCGGTGATCGTCTCCTCCAGCGACCGCTCGCTCGCCGGCATGGTGAGCGAGCGCGACGTGGTCCGGCAGCTACAGCTGCAGGCCGATCGGCTCCTGGACCAACCAGTCGCCAGCATCATGACCGCCGATGTCGTCGTCTGCGCGTCGCGTGACTCGGTGGACACCGTGCTGCAGCTGATGACCGAACGGAGGATCCGGCACGTACCCGTTGTCGACGACGGCGAGATCGTCGGGATCGTGAGCATCGGTGACCTGGTGAAGAGCCGTATCGACGAACTGCGCCTCGAGCGCGACCAGCTCACCAACTACATCAGCGGGTCCGCCTGAACGACCCGCGGGCGTGACCTGCGCGGGGGCCGGGTCGCCTACTTCTTGGGTCGGGCGCCCGTGTGGTTGACGGTTTCAAGCATCGGTGCCGCCGTCGGCGCGGGGACGCCCTTGTGCTTCTTGTTCTGTTCCTGCTTGGGCTTCCGGTCTTCTCGTCCGCCCTTGTTCTTTCCAGACATCAACATCTCCTTGTTCGCGACCGACGTGGACGGTCACCTGCGGCCCGGAGGGAACTCCGGGCGACAACCGGCGTGCAGACCCTCCAAGGGCGCCGTCTTCATGTCGGGAGTCGTACCGACCTCTAGGAGTATGCGCCTGCTTCGCTGTTCGGTCGCGGCGTAGACTCGGGAAGCTGGTTCCAAGCCGGCCCGGACCGGAAGCGCCGCGCCCCGCCGCGCTCCGCGAGCATCAGCTCACGCCGGGCATCCCGGGAACTCCCTCTGCGGAGAATCCCATGATCGTTCAGCCACCGCCCCGAGGCCTAGACCTGCACGGTGCCTCCCGACCGGTGATGACGTGACCTCACCCGAATTGCGCGTCGATAAACCGGCGGCGTCCCTGTGTGCGTGCGGGCATCGACTCGACGAGCACGACGCCATCGCCGCCCGGTACTGCGCGGCGACCGACGCCGGAGACACCGACCGCGGCTGCATCTGCGGTCCCACTCCGCCTGGGCCGCCGTCCCGACGATGAGCCGCACTGTCACGAGGAACGCCGATGGCGGGTCGTGACGTTCTCCGTGGAAGCAAGCCCGGGGCGGGACGCGGCGGTGAGTCCGACCGCGGCCAACTGGCACCCGGACAACGGATCTCCTACTGGTGCGGCCGTGGCCACGAGACGTCCCCGTGGTTCGCGCAGGATGCGCCACCACCGGATGTGTGGGACTGCAGGCGGTGCGGGTCCCCGGCCGGCCAGGACCCCGCGAACCCGCCGGGCGCGGCGCGCGCCGTAGTGGGCCGGACCCACCTCAGTCACGTCCAGGAACGCCGTACCGACGACGAAGCCGAAATCCTCCTGCAGGAGGCGTTGGCCAGGCTCCGGCAAGCACCGGCAGGCTCACCCGCCGTGGACGCACACGAAAAGGCCGCCGGTCCGACCCCCTGAGGAAGTCGGCCGACGGCCTTCTACGTGTGCATGCCCGAGGGCCGTAGGAACTAGGGCGTTGGCCCTAGCGACCTACCGGATCCGCCCGTCAGACGGGACGGACCTGCTCGGCCTGGAGGCCGCGCTGTCCCTGGGTCACGTCGAACTCGACGCGCTGGTTCTCGTCAAGGTTGCGGTAGCCGCTGGCCTGGATCGCCGAGAAGTGGACGAAAACGTCCGCTCCGCCGTCGTCCGGCGCGATGAAGCCGAAGCCCTTGTCGCTGTTGAACCACTTCACAGTGCCTTGCACCATGTTCTTCTCCTTCGCGAGATCTGTTGCGAGACCCACACCGTGCAGGTCCCGCCAGTCGCGCGGTGATCGCTCCCACCCGGAAATTGGACCGGGGAAAAGAGAACGCCCGCTGTCGTCAAACCACGGAACGTTCAAGAACGATCGAGGAAATCAACTGCAACCGAGAACTACGCTAGCACAGGCGGGGCTCCGCCGACGCAGGACGCAGGCTCACCTCGCTACCGTCGGCCGGAGCACCGCACGAGGAGGTGGGCATGCCGAGCATCGGGGACGACCTCACGGCGGCCTTGTACGGATTGTCCCAGCTGGTCCCCGCGCAGGGCTCCTTGGAGACGACGCTCACGCGGATCGCCGAGTTCGCGGTGCAGGCGATCCCGCACGCGGACGGCGCTGGTCTGACCCTGCTGCGCGGCGATGCGCGCCAGACGGTTGTCGCGAGCGACCAGTTCGTCCGGGCCATCGACGACGTGCAGTACGCCATCGCCGAAGGTCCGTGCATCACCGCGGTGGAGGAGAACCGCGTCGTGCTCAGCGGGTCGCTCGGCGGCGATCCGCAGTGGCCCCACTTCGGTCCGAGGATCGGACGCATGGGCGTGCACAGCGCGCTGTCGCTGCCCTTGACGCTCTCCGGCGAGGCCGTCGGGGCACTGAACGTCTACGCCTACCGCAAGGACGCCTTCGATCCGGAAGCCGCCCGGCTCGCCGAGCTGTTCGCCCGTCCCGCTGCGGCCGGCGTCGTCAACGCGCAGGTGCTGACCGACCTGAAGCAGACGGTGAGTCAGCTCCAGGAGGCCCTGACCACGCGGGCCACCATCGACCAAGCCATCGGCCTGATCATGAGCCGGACGGGTGCGTCGTCGGCGGAGGCATTCGACCGGCTCCGGAACATGAGCCAGCGGAGCAAGGCCAAGGTCTCGCTCGTCGCCCAGCAGATCCTGGACGAGGCGGTCGGACGAGCTCGCGCCCGCCGGAAGGGGCGTGAGCCGGAGCCGGACGAGGCCACAGCCGGGCGATTGAACTGAGGCTCGAACCGGCCGGATCCGCGGTATGTTCGACCGGCTGATCCGGCCCAGCTCTCCGCCCGTCACGGACGCGGTCGGCTCGGTAAGCAGACACCCTGATCCGGTTCGGGAGGTGCTATGGCTCCTCTCAGTCGGGCGGACCGGGTCGAAGCGGGTCTCCGTGACGCGGTGTCGAGCCCGGACCGGGCGCGCGCAGCCGATCAACTCTGTGCTGCCTGCGTCGAGCTGCTCGACGTCGACGGGGCCGCGCTGTCGCTGTGGCTGGACGGCGACGCTCGGGGCACCTTCGGCGCCAGCGGCACCCTGAGCCGTCGGCTGGACGAGCTGCAGTTCACCTTCGGCGAAGGCCCGTGCGTCGATGCCGTGCGGACAGATCGACCGGTCCTCGTCAACGATCTCGACCAGGCCCGCCAAGCTCGCTGGCCGGCATTCACCGGGGCGGCCCTCGAGGCAGGCGTCGGCGCCATCTTCGCGATGCCGGTCCGGATAGCGGTCATGCCGTTCGGGTCGCTGGACCTTTTCCGGCATCGAGCCGGCGAGCTGTCCGACGCCGATCTCAACGCAGGATTCGAGGCCGCCGAACTCGCCACGCTCCCGCTGCTCGACCTCATGAGTTCCCAGGTCGATTGGGCCGCGGTGGGGGAAGGCGGCGACGCCAGCGAGCAGCTGGCCTCCTTGGAACGGGTAGAGGTCTACCAGGCGGTCGGGATGCTGATAGGCCAGCTGGACGTCACCCCGGCCGAGGCGATGGCGAGACTCCGGGGCCACGCATTCTCCACCGGCGCGACCGCCAGCGAGGTGGCCTGGCGCATCGTCGACCGCCGACTCACGCTCGAGGGGGACGTCTTATGAAAGCGCCGATAGGCACTGAGGTGATCGCATGAACCAGGACCGCGAGCGGGAAGTCAGCCAAGCGTTCGTCACATTGGCCAGCCATCTGGCTCTTGGCTACGACGTCGTCGACCTGCTCACCACTTTGACGACGAACTGTGCCCGGCTCCTGGACGTCGATTCCGCCGGACTCCTGCTCGCGAACAACCGAGGGGTCCTACACGTCCTGGCAGCGTCGTCGGACGCCAGCCACGATCTGGAGCTGCTGCAGCTGCAGAGCGAAGAGGGCCCGTGCCTCGACTGCTACCACGGTGGCGTGCCCGTCAGCATCGCTGATCTCACCAAGGAGACCGAGCGGTGGCCGCGCTTCGCTCCAGCCGCCGTCGAGGCCGGGTTCAGGTCCGTCCACGCGGTGCCACTCCGGCTCCGGGACCAATTCCTCGGAGCGGTGAATCTGTTCGGCACCCATGCCGGCGCCCTCAACGAGGACGACTTGAACCTCGGACAGGCGCTCGCAGACGTCGCGAGCGTCTCGCTCGTCCAGGACAAGCTGGCGACGGACAGCCGGGTCCTCGCCGCACAGCTGCAGAACGCCCTGAACAGCCGGGTCTTGATCGAGCAGGCCAAGGGCATTCTCGCGCAGTTCGGAAACCTGGAGATGGGCCCAGCCTTCAACGTGCTGCAGCGCTACGCACGGGACCACAACGAGCGGCTCACCGATGTGGCGTTCGCGCTGGTGTCGCGGGAGCTGCCGGCCGAGCAGGTCCTCGCCCATGCCGTCCGCAAGGGGGCCGTCGGCCGGCGCTGACGCGCGGGCGCCGACCTGTCCCCCGACCGGGGTCTTCTCTTCATCGAGAACCGGCTTACGCTGCCGATGCTGGGTATAAGCGGTGCGGGGCGGTTCCCCGCAGGCCGCGGTCCCCAGCTACCCGCCCCGTCGGCAAACCGAGTCACCACCCGGCGAGTCGTTCGCACGAGGGAATGCTTCCCGCCTCGGAGGGTCGGTTGTTCTACTGGTTCGTCAAATACCTGCTCCGCCCGGTCTTCCGGTTGCTGTTCCAGCCGGTCGTGACCGGTCAGGAGCACATCCCGCCCGAGGGCGGAGCGTTGCTCGCGAGCAACCACCTGTCGATGTGCGACTCGTTGTTCCTGCCGGTCATGACCCGCCGACGCGTGACGTTCTTGGCGAAGAACGAGTACTTCACCGGCCGTGGACTTAAAGGCCGAGCGAAGGCCGGCTTCGTCCGGGGAACCGGGCTGATCCCCCTCGACCGCACGGACTGTGACACGGCCGCGAGCGGTCTGAGCGCGGGCACCCGTGCCGTCGCCAGGGGTCGCCTGCTCGGCGTCTACCCGGAGGGGACTCGCAGTCCTGACGGGCGCCTCTACCGCGGCAAGACGGGCGTCGCCCGGATCGCCCTCGAGACCGGCGTGCCCATCGTCCCGGTGGCGATGATCGGGACGGGCCTCGTCCAGCCGATCGGTCGGTCCATGCCTTCCATCGCGAGGGTCGAGATCCACATCGGACCGCCGATCCGGCCGCCGTCGCCGGCCAGCGGCGCCGAGGCGACGTGGCAGGCGAGGGAGCTGACCGAACAGGTCATGTCGGCCATCGCCGCCCTGTCCGGACAGGAGCGCGTCGACGTCGACTGCGCAGGGCACAAGGACGAGCTGATCGCGGTCCCCGTCGGTGCCGGACCCGTCGCATGACTGCGGTCGTCGGTGCGCCGGAGCCGTCCAGCATCCCGGGTCTACCGCTCCTGAAGCCCCGTCTGCGCGGTCACCTGCACCAGTGGGCGTGCCTCGTCTCGGTGGTCACCGGCGCGGTGCTGGTGGCTTTCGCGCCCACGGCACGCGGCCGGTTCGCGGCGATCGTCTACGCCGCCAGCGTCACGCTCCTGTTCGGGACCAGCGCCCTATACCACCGCCGTCCGTGGTCGGCCCGGGCACGGGGACGGATGAAGCGGCTCGACCACGCGATGATCCTGGTCCTGGCCGCGGGCAGCTTCACCCCGATGGCGATGCTGCTGCTCACCCGGCCGGCGGCTCGCTGGATGCTGTGGGTCGTCTGGGTGGGGACGGCCTTCGGGGTCGCGATCCGCATACTGTGGCCCGACACACCGCCCTGGGCGGCCGTGCCGCTCTACTTCCTGGTCGGGGGCGTCGCGCTGCTCGCCCTTCCCGCACTGCTCGAGACCGGTCATGTCGTACCCCTGGCGCTGATGGTGAGCGCGGGCGCGGTCTACATCGCCGGCGGCATCATTCTGGCCAGCCACAGGCCCGACCCACGGCCGGCGGTGTTCGGGTACCACGAGGTGTTCCACCTGCTCACGCTGGTGGCGGGCATGGCCATCTACGTCCTCAACTCGATCGTGGTCTACGGCGCCACCTGATCCGTAGCAGCGGGCTCCACCACGTGGACCCGAACCCGAGGCCAGGAGTTGTTCACGTAGCCCTTCGGGTTCCAGAGCGATTCGGGCCGCTCCGGCTGCAACGCCGCAGCGGTGTCCCAGGCTCGGGCAACGATTTCCGCTTCGCCGGCCGCGAGCTCGACGTCGGCCGACCACAGCGTCCAGGCCCAGGGACCGAGTCTGGTGCCGAGCTGGGCCTGTTGCCAGGTCGCTCCGCCGTCGCCGCTCACGTCCACGCGACTGACCTCGCGGTCTCCCCCGGCGAGCGCGTATCCGGAGACCACGGTCCGCCCGGCCAGCAGCCGATGCCCGTCGTCCGGGACGAGGATCTCGGAGTTGAGCGCGATCGGGCCGAGCGACACCCCGAGCCCGGGACCGGGTGAGCCCTCGGGCGGGAGCAGCCGGTACGCGGTCTCCTGGAAGAAGTTGCTCGACGGCTCGGACTGCACGGTGATCCGCTCGACCCACTTGACGCTGCGGGCACCGATGTAGCCGGGGACGACGACCCGGACCGGTGCGCCGTGCGGCGGGGTCAGCGGGTCGCCGTTCATCTGCCAGGCCAGCAGCACGTCGCCGGCGAGCGCCTTGGACAGCGGGATGGAACTCCCGTACGTCTGCGCCGGCTCCGCGATCTCCGAGAAATCGGGAGCCGCGAAGGCCACGTGGGCGCCACCCGCCCGGAGCCCGGCGGACGAGAGGACGTCGGACAGCCGGACGCCGGTCCACTCCGCAGTCGAGGTAGCACCCGGGCCCCACGGGTCCTCGCCGGGGATGTCCCGGACCTCGATGAGCCCCTGCCGACGGTTACCGGCGCACTGCAGCGTCACGACGACCGTGACCTGCGGGTACTCCTGGAGCTCGGCCAGGCCGAGCACGAGCGGCGCGTCCACCAGTCCCTCCACCCGGAGGGACCAGCGCTGCGGCTCCAGCTCGGGGATCGGCCCGTGGTTGCGGGTGTAGAAGGTCGGTACCGACGTCAGCCCGGATCCCGTCCGTGCCGACTCGGCCAGCGCCGCCCTCGTCGGCTCCGCGTTGTACGGCTCCGCCTCGTGAACGACCATGTCCTCGCGCTTGCCCAGCATGGGCGCGTCCTTCCCGGGACTGGGGCTGAGCAACAATGCTTCTGGGACCCGACACCGCGTCCCCGACGACGGTACGGACGAGCTCGGTGGAGGATCGCAGATGGCGACGTCTCCTGCTGTCGTGGTCCGTCCTGCGATCGGCCTGGACCGGCACTGGTCGGTGAGCAGCACGTCGGCCGCAGCCGTCGGGTGGTTGCTGCTCGCCACCGTCCTGCAGCTGCTGCGCTCGCCCGGGGTCCCCGCCTGGCGGGCCGTCTTCGGCGAGGACGGCGGCATTTTCCTGACCGACTCAGTCGCGCACAACACGATCGGGACGATCGGCACGCCGTACCAGGGGTACCTGCAGGTCGCTCCGCGCCTGGTCAGCGCGGCCGCGGCGGCCCTCCCGGTCGACGCGGCAGCCGTGGTACTCGCCGGGATCCCGGCCGCCGTCGTCGCCGCTCTGTCCCTGTACGTGTTCCACGCGAGCGCGGCCGTCTTCCGGCAGCGGGCCAGCCGCGCGGCCCTCGCGGTACTGATCGTGGCGCTTCCGGTCGGCTACGACATCAACGCGAGTGCGACGAACCTGCACTGGTACCTCGACTTCGCCTGCTGCTGGGTCTTCCTGACCCCGCGGCGGGACCGGATGGTGATCGCCGAGTGCCTCGTCGTCGGCCTGGCGGCGCTGAGCGATCCGCTGGTGGCACTGGCCCTCCCGCTGGCGATTAGCCAGCTCGTTCGCCCCCGCCGCGGGCACATGCTGGGCGGAGCAGCGGACCGCGCAGCGGCGCGACGGTCGCGTGTGGTGGTTGGAGTGTTCGCCATCGCGCTGGCCGCGCAGGCTGCGGTCGTCCTGTTCCGGCAGGCCCCGTCCCCGTTCGTCCGCCTGGACGCGAGCCAGCTCCCGGAGATCTACGGCCTTCGCGTCGCCGGTTCGCTACTGGTCGGCGACCGCTTCCTGCCCCACCTCGTCCAGGCTGTTGGCTCCGCTGCGGTAGCGGTCGTGGCGGGCGTTGCGGTCCTCGCGCTACTGCTGGCCACGGCTCGATATGGCACCGCGCGATATGACAGCGCTCGACCTGACTCCCCGCGACGTGCCCGCCTCCTCGTGCTGGGCGGCCTCTCGCTGGCCTGGCTGGTCGTGCCCCTGGTCCTGCGCGGCACGGCGACCCTGCTGGACACGCCTGCTCCGCCGCTGCCCGGATCGCGCTACATCGTCAACCCGCTGCTGTGGCTGGCTGGCGCATTGCTGCTCGCCGTCGAATCGTCCCCCGCCCGTGGCCGAGGGCGGAGGCCCAGCGCCCAGACGCCCGCATTTCTGCTGGGCCTCGTGCTGGTGGTCGGACTCCTCTCCAGCTATCGGCTGCCGGCCCAGCGCAGCGATGGTCCGGTCTGGTCGGATTCCCTCACCGCGGCCCGCGCGGTGTGCTTCGCCACGGGCGACCGCCCTGCTCAGCAGGGCAGATCGGCGGAGAGCCCGTGGGGCAGGGCGGCCGGCCCGGGTGACGTGCTGATCCCCGTGGCGCCGAACGCTCCGCAGCCGAGGTGGTCGGTCACGATGCCGTGCGTCCGGCTGCACTGACTGTTCCGGCTGCACTGACTCTTCCGGCTCCACTGACTCTTCCGGCTCCCTGTGACGGCGAGCCGACGACCGCTTCGACTGCCGGGGCTCGGGCAGGACCGCGACATGAGTGATCTCGACATCGTGGCCCTGGTAATCGCCGAGCATCAGGTCATCCGCCGCAGCTTCGCCTCGCTCCAGTCGCTGGAGGAACGAGCGGAGCTCGAATCGACCTGGCAGGAGCTCGCTGACCGGCTCGAGGTGCACGCCAGCGCGGAGGAGGAGATGCTTTACCCGAAGCTGCTCCGCGTCGCAGACGACGACCACGAGGAGACCGACGACGCCATTCGCGACCACAACGAGATCCGCGACACCGCCCGTGCCGTCGGGGAGCACGAGGCCGGCTCGGACTCGTGGTGGGACGCCGTCCGGAGCTGTCAGGAGGCCAACGAGCACCACCTCGACGAAGAGGAGCGGGACGTTCTCCCCGACCTCAAGGAGCACGCCGACCAGGACGCGCTGGAGTCACTCGGGGAGCAGTGGCTCGCCTTCCACGACGAGCACGATCGGGCTCGTGGCCTGTCCGGGAAGGACAAGGACCCGGAGCAGTACATCGAGGACAACGCGTAGCCGGCGCCCCCGCCGCGAACGGGGGCGCCGGCTGACGTGCTGTTCGTCGGGCAGCCGCTACCTGATGGTGATGACCTTGTGCATCCCCATGAAGAAGTGCGGCATACCGGTGGAATCACTCGCGATGTAGCACTCGAGGTCGTACTTCCCGGGGACGAGCTTCGGTGATGAGAACACCTGCTGCTGGAACGGCGTCGGGTGATCGTCGCGTCGGTCGTGCTGTTCTTGACCGGCGCGAAGTCCACGAAGTGGATCGTGTCGGAGGTGTTCCGGATCAGGTAATTGCCCTTCAGCAGGGTGGTCGACGTGACCTTGAACCGATCCTGGGAGGTCACGTCGATAGTGCCCGCGATGGGAGGCAGGATCCGCTTCGCCGGGGTGCCGCTGGTGTGGAATGCCCGGGCGAACGGGTGGCCGGCGAAGACCGCGTTGACGTCGATGAAGTACAGGGTTGCCGGCGGCACGAACTGCGTGGTGTCCGCAGTGCCCCACGCCCTGAATCGCGGCCCCACCGAAGAACCGGGTGTTGGCGGCGAGCCACCGCGTGCTCGCCGCGCCGTTCGGTCCCTGCTGAGCGGCGATGTTCTCTTCGATCTGCTGCAGCGTGACGCCGTGCAGTGGCTGTGCCAGCTCGATGTCGGCACCTCCGTTGCCCTTCGAATCGAGTCCCCGCCGGCTGACGAACTGGAAGCGCACCGGACCGGACCGGTGCGCGTCGCTGCTCAGGGTGAAGTTGCCCGAACTCGGCTGAGTCACCGTGACGACGTCGGGCCCCGCGACCGCTGGGATGGCCGACGGCGCTGCGCTGGCCGCGGTTCAGCGCCGGTTGGCCATCCGCTTGGTGTCGCCATGCAGAAGTTGTGACAACGCGCGGCAAGCGTCTCGATGTGAACGGGTTTAGTGAGGTAGCTGTCCATACCGGCTTGCAGGCATTTGTCCCGGTCGGCGGGCATGGCCGAAGCGGTGAGGGCGATAACGGGGGTGTGCCGGCCTGTCCCTTCACGCCGGCGTAGTTCTTGGGTTGCCCGGTAGCCGTCCATGACGGGCATTTGACAGTCCATCAGGACGGCTGCGTAGCGGCTGTGTTCGAGGTATTGGAGGGCCTCGACCCCGTTGGATGCGACCTGGTGCGGGTAGCCGAGCTGGGCGAGCATGGCGGCGACGACCATCTGGTTGACCGCGTTGTCCTCCACCACCAGCACTGTTGTGGACGCCGCGGGTGATTCGAGGTGGTCCTCGTCGGGTGTCGGCTGACGAGGGATCGGGCTGACATGAGTGCTGCGATGGTCGTCGCCGGTGGTACGACGCGCTGGGTCGAGTACGGCGTGCAATGCCCTGTTGAGTTTGTCCGCGCGGACCGGTTTGGTCAGGTAGGCGGCGATGCCGCTCTGGCGGGCGTTACTTGCCTCGCCACGCTGGGCTGAACTCGTGAGCATGATCAGTACGGTCTGGGCGACGAGTGGGTCGGCGCGGATCAGGCGGGCGAGGTCGTAACCGTCGATGTCGGGCATGTTCAGGTCCAGCAGCACCACATCGAATGGTGCGCCAGCTGTCGCGGCTGCCCGGAGCGCGACGATGGCTTGTTGGGCTCCCCCGACGTCGGCCAGGGTGCATCCCCAACCGGTCACCAGCTGCGCCAGCACCCTGCGGTTGGTGGCGTTGTCGTCGGCGATCAGCGCGTGAACGCCGGCGAGGGTTGCGACGCGCTCTGTTGATGCTGAATGGGGCGGAACGCCGAACGAAATGAGCGCTGTGAACGTGCTGCCCATGCCGAGCTCGCTGGTTGCCCGCAAGGTGCCGCCCATCAGCTCGACCAACTGACGGGAGATCGCCAATCCGAGCCCCGTGCCGCCGTAGCGGCGGGTGGTGGAGCTGTCAGCTTGGGCGAACGCGTCGAACAGGTGCTCCACGCTCGCCTTGGTCATCCCGATCCCGGAGTCTCGTACTACCAGCTCGATCAGGGCCGGCCGGCCCTGGGCCGGATCGCCGTTCGCCCTGGCGTCGGTCTTATTCGTGTCGGGTGCGCTACCGACGAGCCGGGCGGTCACGTTGATCTCTCCGTGGTGCGTGAACTTGACTGCGTTGCCGAGCAGGTTCAGCAGAATTTGCCGTAGCCGTCCGGGGTCGCCGAGCACCGCCGGTGGCAGCATCGGGTCGAGTTGGCAGGTCAGTTCCAGGCCTTGTTGTTGGGCGCGTGCGGCGAGCAGCGCGACTGATTCGTCGACCACTGTCCGCAGGTCGAATGGCACCTCCTCGATGTCGAGCTTGCCAGCTTCGATCTTGGAGAAGTCCAGGATGTCGTCGATGACGGTCAGCAGAGCGTCGGCGGAAGAGCGGATCGTTTCGGTGTAGTCCCGCTGATCGGGGTTGAGCTCGGTGCTCAGCAGGAGATCGCCCATCCCTACGACGCCGTTCATCGGGGTACGTATTTCGTGGCTCATGTTCGCCAGGAATTCACTCTTCAGCTTGGACGCCTGCAGTGCCTGATCCCGGGCAGCCTGCAGCTCTGCCGCAACCGCGACCCGGCCGGCGATGTCGTGCACAAACGCGCTGAAGCCCGCCCCGTCCTCATGTGCCCACACCGCCAGTTCGACCGGGACCTCCCGGCCGTCCCGACAGAGCGCCGACAGCTCCACCCGTCGCCCCACCACGGCCGACTCGTCGCCGGCGGTGTAGCGCGTGACGCCCTCGCCATGCGCCTGACGCTGCGCCGCCGGCACCAACGTCTCGGCCAGAGAGCGCCCGATCACCTCGCTCGCGGTCCAGCCGAACAGAGCCTCGGCTCGACCGTTCCACACCGTGATGGCCCCGTCTGCGTTCATCGACACGTACGCCTGATCAGAGGATTCCAACACCTGGGAGAGCTCCTTGTCGCGGCGACGGGTCTCCTGCTCGGACTCGCGGCGCCGGCGCTGGGCCGATGCGACAACCCCGACGCCGGCCAACAGGATGAGCGCCAGCACGGCGGCAATGCTCAACACCGTGAGCCGAAGACGAGCCAAGCCCGCGAACGCGACCCGATCCGGCACCGCCGCGGTCACCGTCCACCCGTTGCCAACCACCGGGGCGTAAGCGGACAGCTCCGTACTGCTCCGCCCGTCACCGGCGCTGCGCGGGGTGTAGTTCAGCAGTCCGCTCCGACCGGCTTGAGCGGCCCGCACCGCCGGATCTGCCTCAAGGGAGACCAGGCCGCGGTGTTCGCCGTCGCTGAGTAGCGTGCCGGCCTGGTCGGTCACGGTCAGATTGATCTGCTGAGCGCGAGCGATCTTGGCGCTGAAGGCCTGGATCTCGTTCAAGCTGATCAGAGCAACCACGATCGCAAGCGGCCGACCGCTCGGTCCCCGGACGTAGTCGGCGACCGCCACCACCAGCGGCTTACCCGGTAGCGCGGTCTGAAAAGCCGTCGACACGTAGGGCCCACCGCTCGCGGCAAGCCCCCGATACCAGTCCCGAAACGCACCGTTGCGGCCCACAAGACTCGGGGACGGCGGCTGCGCCCCGGTGAGTGTGCCAGCGGGGTCTGTGACGAACGCATTGGTCACGCCCAGTCCTGCCTGCGCCAGGCTGCGAAGCTGGGCGTCGACGAGCGCGCCGCCGCCCGACCCAGCTGTCACCCCGTCTGCGAGCGCCGGCCGAGTGGCATAGCTATGTACCAGCGCCGCCGCACCACTCGTCTGCTGAGCGACAAAGACCGAGCTTGCCGCCGCGGTCGCCTGCACCCGCCGGTTCACCTCGATCGAGACCTGGCGGGTAGCCAACACGATGCTGCTGACGACCAACAGGACCAGGGGCAACAAGACCGCCGCCGCTAGCAGCGCCAGCCGGCGCAGCCAAAACCAGTCGAGGCGACCCGCAGGCGAGCGAAACATCACCTTTGCCACATCGGCAGCGGTCTTCTCCAACACGAGCGTGAAGTGCGCGATAGAGGGGTCCGCCTGCGAGGTTCACTCAGGCGCCGCCACGGTCGACCCACGGCTGGATGTCGAGGCGGTGCTGCCGACTGGCCTGCTAGAGCTCCTTGACCATCTCCCCGATGGCAAGCTCCAGCGCTCGGGCGAAGCCGCCGGGTTGGTGAGGCGGCACCGAAGTCACGCGTCGGGCGCGGGCTTCCGTGTCCGGTTCAGCCGATCTCTATCTCATGCCGGCCTGCCGGCACCGAAACGGATGCGCCGCCAGACGTGACAGTTCCGTCGATTCGGATCGGTGCTTCAGCGGGGAGTCCCTGCAGCGTGATCTGGACGGGGTTGTTGGTCGCGACGCTGACCCTGCCGGGCTCGTCAGGTTGGAAGCCGGCGCGGGCCAGGTCGACGGTGAGCGACGCGACATCACGAAGGCTGAGCGTCAGGACCGGCAGCCGTGCAGGCTGGGAGGAGGTGCGCCAATCCTGCTCCAGGTAAGCGCCGGGGGCTGGATCGAACCTGAGGATGGCCCCGCCGTGACGTCGCGTGCTGCGCGTGAGGTCGGGCCGGGCGTAGGAGCGGGCGTCGACGTGCGCAGTCGCGCCGCGTCGCGCCGTGATCTCGGGGGTCGCCTTCAGCTCGGACAGCCACCAGACCCGATGCGGACCGATGCCGAGGTCCTCGCGGACCAGCTGCGGATACCAGCCGAAGGTGATGTGGCCGGGGTCCGAGCTGCGCAGGCCGGTTCCCATCCGGTGGGCGGCGTCGAACTCGTCCTGCAGGGCGAACACGAGGTGATCCTCGTAGGGGTAGACCGTGAAGCGGTAGCGGTATCCCAACCGGTCCAGTTCGTAGACCTGCTGCAGCACCGAATGCAGCGGCACGAACTCGTCGAGACCGCCGTGCTCGATGACGAAGGGCAACCAACGGGCGTTCGGCAGCAGCGGCCAGGTGTCTCCCTCGTGCCCGCAGGGCGAGTCCGGGTCGAGATCACCCGGGATGGTCATCCCGGGCCACAGCCGGATCCCGCAGGCCGGCGGCCCGGCGATCGCGACCGCTTGAGTGAACACCTCCGGATAGGTCAGGCCGACCTTGTAGGCGCCATAGCCGCCCATCGAGTAGCCGGCGATCACCGTGCGGTTCGGGTCGGTGTTGAGCTGCTCGGCCACCCGGGCCCAGACCTCCCACAGGTCGAGCTCGCCCTCGTCGAAGAACCAGGACCCGGGTCCGCGCGCAGCCGTCGTCACCGCGATCGAGCCGCGGCTCTCGCTGATCTCGCTGAGCAGGTCCGGGTCGATCGACGCGAACTGGTTCAGACCCATCTGCAACGAATGCAGCAGCAGCGTCAGCGGCACCTGCTGCGCCGATGAATAGGTGGCCGGCAGGTAGACCGAGTAGGGCTGCACCCGGCCGAGGAAATGCGGCTTGCTGCTCAGCGGCAGCCGGTCGGCGACTCCCTGGCCCAGCTCCAGGGACGAGACATACCAGCGGACGGAGGGACCGAGCACAACCGGCTCCGGAGTGGTCTCCGCGGCGGCCAGCCGATCCCAGGTCACGGCGAGGGAGAAGGCGGAGACGTTGCCGTCCGACAGCGCCGCCGCCTGGGCCTCGTCCGACCAGAAATTGAGGTGGGTCGGCTCCTGGGTGTGGGTGCGGAAGGCGAGGTTGTAGACCGGTGGCTGACCCGGCACGGCCCCGTGGGTCAGGTGGACGTCGGAAAAGCCGTCGCCCTTCTCGTTCGCCACGCCGGCAGCCAGCCGAACCGTCCAGGTGCCGGTCGGCTCCACCAACGCCCGCGGTAGCCGTGCCAGGAAGGACCGCGAGGCGAGGTCCACGAACCGCTCGACCCGATCCCAGCGGTTTGTCTCGAGGTCGATCAGCCACGCGCCCTGCCCGGAGATCAGCAGGGCCAGGTCGATGCCGGGCGAGCGGACGTCGGCGCCGGCGGGCCAGTCGGTGACGCCCGGCTGATTCCTGTCGGTGTCCATGGTGAACAGCGCGATTGGGACGTTCGCCTCGACGAGGGTGTTCCAGTCGACCCGCCACCAGCTATCGGTGTCGGTGAGCCCGATGCCGACCCGGAAGATGTCCGCGCCGTTGTTCGCCGCTGGCCCATCCGGATAGGTATAGGTGCCGCGGGGCGGAGAGAGCCCGACGTGGGGCAAGTCCCAGGGGACGCCGGTGGCGCCGTGATCGTCATAGATGAAGTCGGTCCAGAACGCTGCCCCACCCGCCAGTCGGCCGGTGCCGCAGGTTCGCGGGAAATCCTCCCCGAACGGCCACTGCGGCGGCACGGGCAGTTGCGGCTCCGGCCGGAGCGCCGCCGGCGGAACGCCCTCAGGCATCCGACCTTCGGTGAAGAGCGGGCCGGGCGGAGCTGGCGTCGGCTCCGGAAACTGCGAGTAACCATCCGGCAGCAAACCGTGCAGCAGGTCGTTCGCCCTCCGGGCAACAGCCCGAACAGGAGCCAGCCCCAAATTCAGCAGCGGAAACATGCCTGCGGACACTAAGCGAGTCGCCGGCCGAGCGGCATACCTTCGCCACAAGGTTCGCGATCTCGAGTTGGCCGCGGGTCTCGAGGCCCGTCGCTCTATTGGACGCCCGCGAACGAGAGCGCCTCGTCCCAGGTGCTCTGCCGTTTGATCAACGCCCGGTACTTCATGATCTTGCCCTGCATGTTGAGCCCAAGGGTGCCGGTCAGCAGGTTGCCCCGGCGGTACAACGCAAGCCACTTGTCATCCTCGACATCGCCCAGGACGCGAACCTCGTCGGCGTCGGCAAGGCCGACCATCTGGAGTCGATCTTGGCACCAGTCGGACCAGAAGTACGGCACGGTCGAGTATGCAGAAGCGGCGTCGGGATCGAGCGCGTTTCGCGCGGCTCGTCCGCCTTGCTCGGCGGCGGAGGTCCAATGCTCGAGTCGCATCTGCTCGCCGAACAGCGGGTTGGTCCACCGAGCGACATCCCCGGCTGCGTACACCCCGGGAGCACCCGTCGCGAGCGTCTCGTCGCAAACGATTCCGTCGTCGAGGGTCAGGCCCGACTCTCCCAGCCACTCCGTCGCCGGAACAGCCCCGGTTCCCACGACGACCAGGTCGGCCGCCAGGGCGGTGCCGTCGGACAGCACAACCCGTTCCACCTGACCGTCACCCTCGATTCGGTCTACGGCGATCCCGCAGCGCAGCTCGGTACCGTTTCGAGCGTGCAGCCCAGCGCACGCTGCGGCCATCTGCTTGCCAACGGCCCTGGTCAGCGGCATCGGCGCCATCTCGACGATGGTGACCTGTCGGCCCCGCTTTCGGGCCGCAGACGCGACCTCCGACCCGATGAAACCGCCCCCCACCACAACCGTTCGGGCGCCGGCCTCGAGAGCACACCGGATCTTTCGAGCATCGTCGATGGTCCGCAGGAGGTGCACGCCAGCGAGCTTTTCCCCGGGCAACGGCCGGGCATGAGCACCAGTGGCGATGACGAGCCCTCTGTACGGCAATCGCTCTGAGCCGAGCAGGACCTCACGCGCCTCGGTGTCCAGACCGGTGGCTGGAGCGCCGAGACGAAGCTCGACGTCGAGTTCGGCGAGTTCCTCTTCGGTCTTGAACGTGGTCTGCTCCGGTGCCGCGTTCCCCTCGTCGAGGAACGCCTTCGACAGGGGCGGGCGGTCATAGGGCAGGTGTTCCTCGGCGCCCACGAGCACGAGCGGACCGTCATACCCGGCCTTGCGTGCTGCCTCCACTGCCCGGAGACCGGCAAGGGATGCGCCGACGACAACCATCGGCAGACTCGTCATATCGCTAGTCCTCAATGCTCAGCGCGCCCGTCGGGCAGGCCTCGACGGCTTCCTCCATCAACTCCCGCTGAGCTTCCGGTGGATGTGAATTCACAATAGTGAGAGCGCCCTCCTCACCGACTTCGAACACGTCGGGCGCGACGGATTCGCACATGCCCAACGAGGAACACTTGTTCTCATCAAGGACGAGTTTCATTGATATACCTCTGCTTCTCAGCTAGCCGGGGTAAAGCGCACCGGCAGGTGGCTGACCCCGTGAAAGAAAGTGCTGACGGTGTAGGTGGGCTCGGCGCAGACCTCGATGTCGGGAAGCCGGTGCAGCAGTTCGTCGTAGAACGCGGCAAGCTGCTGGCGGGCGAGCTGGTTGCCCAAGCAATGGTGGATGCCGCCGCCGCCGAAGCTGACGTGGGGGTTCGGGCTCCGGGACAGGTCGAACTTCTCCGGGTGGTCAAAGACGTCCGCGTCCATGTTGGCCGACGAATAGAACATGATCACCTTGTCGCCCTCAGTGATCTGCTGACCTCCGAGCTCGCAGTCCCGCGCGGCCGTACGCCGGAAGGTCATGATCGGCGTAGCCCAGCGAACGAATTCCTCCACCGCCCCCTTGATGCGGCCGTCGAAGTCCTCCATCAGCCATGCTCGCTGCTCGGGGAAGTCGGTGAGGGCCTTCATCGCATGGCTGATGCTCTGGCGGGTGGTGTCGTTGCCGGCAACGGTCAGCAGGCCGAAGAAGGAGATGATGTCGTCGTCGGTGAGCTTCTCGCCATCGACCTCAGCCTGTACGAGGTTGGTCAGCAGGTCCTTCTCCGGGTTCTCCCGGCGCTTGGCGATCAAGTCGCCAGCGGCCTCTCGGAGGAACATCGTCGCCTGATAAAGCCGAGGCAGTACTTCCTGGTCGCCCATCAGCTCGGGGTCGTTCCACGCACCGGCGAACTGCGCCTCGAAGGCAATCTTCTTCCGGGCCGCTTCGGGGACGCCCATCATGTCGCAGATGTTGTGCATCGGCAGCAGTGCGGCGCACTCGGGAACGAAGTCCGCCTCACCCCGCGAGGCGATGCCGTCGACAACCCGCTTCGCGTTGCCCCGAATCTGGTCGTTGATCCGGGTGATCTGCTTCGGCGTGAACGCCGAGCTCAGCAGCCGGCGGATCTTGGTGTGCCGCGGCGGGTCCATCGCGATGAACCCCTGGGCAGCGTCCAGCAGCTCCTGAGGCATCGACTCGAAGACAATTCCCTCGCCGGAGAGGAAGTCCTCGTGCCGCTTGGTCACCTCGATGAGGTCCGCATGACGCACGACCGCCCAGAAGCCCTGGTCATTCGGGTCCTCGATCAGCGCGTCCTCCACCGGCCGGTGCCAACTGATCGGCCGCTGCGCCCGCAGCACCGCGAATGTCTTCTCCCGCTCGGCCGCCGTGCTGGCCCAGAACGTGTGCGAGGAGAGGTCAGCCTCGTCGTAAGGCCGGTCAGCGCGCTTGGTGGGGGCGGTGGTCATTCGATCTCCTGTCGTCGGGTCATCTCGTCCTACCGAGGTACCCGCTCAGCTTGACAGCAGACCCGTTCTTGTCAAGTTCTTGTACCTGGCGGCGTGCTGCGTCCAACCTCGAGGTTGGAGGCACGGCGCGTCTACCCGCGCTCCGGCCTCGCGCTTTCGAGGCTTCGTTGACGCCTCAGCAGCAACAGCAGGTCTGACAGAATCGTCACGTGGCTGATGAGCGACGCTTCCGAGACGAGATGCGTCTGCTGCTGCGCGAGCGGATCTTGGCCGCAGCGTGGGATCTGGTGAGCGTGCAGGGCTGGGAAGCGGTCCGGGTACTGGATGTCGCGACGGCCGCGGGCGTGAGCCGTCAGACCGTCTACAACGAATTCACCAACAAAGCGGCCCTCGGTGAAGCCATGGTGATGCGTGAGACCGAGCTTTTCGTCGCTGGCGTCACCGCCGAACTGGACAAGTACCCGGACGACCTAGGCCGAGCTATCACCGCGGCACTTGGTTTCGTGCTCCGTAAAGCAAGCCGAAACCCTTTCCTCAAGGCCATTCTGACGAGCGCCCGCGGGTCGCATGACGATCTGCTACCACTCCTGACCACGCGGTCCGAGCCTGTACTCATGGCGGCCAGTCAGGTCCTGGAGGGCTACCTAGCGCGCCATAGGCCTAACGTCGAGAGAGAGAAGATCGTCGCGACAGCTGACGCCGCGGCACGGCTGACGGTCAGCTACATAGTTCTTCCACTCGAATCCATCGACATGATGACGCGGAGACTGTGCTGGTTCATAGGTCAGGCGCTTGAGCTACACGTCGACTGCCTCTGATCTGATCTGAGACAACGCCCTCGCTGAGTCGTTCTTCGCAGCTCTGAAAAGCGAGCTCGTCTACCGGACTGCGTTCCCGTGCCAAATCACGCCCGGACTGCTATTGCCCAATACATTGAATTGTTCTACAATGGGAACCGTATCCACTCAGGCCTTGACTACCGCACCCCCGCCCAAGCCGAGGCCGATCACCACAACGCCAGCAAAGCCGCCCAAAAACACAGGTCGCGACACCGAATCGCATTGTCGACCTGTCCGGAAAAGCGTCAGCGGATCATACGTCCGCAGTGGCCAGAGCATCGCCGCGCCATCACTGTGCACGCTACTCTCAGGCATGAACGAAGCTCTCGACGTCGCCCACCAGCGACAAGCGGCGTCACAGCGGCTTGTTCACCGGCTGTCTCGCTCGGACGATCCGGTACTGGCCTTGAAGGCCTCAGTGGTGGCGGGGATGCCCCCCGACTCGGCAAGCGCGCGTGCGCTTGAGGCTGAGATACCCGGGTCTCCCACCGCACGCGCCCTGATGCGCGTCTTCGAACAGGACGACAAGTCCCTCCACCACGTCTACCGCAAGTGGCAGGGCCCGCATTGGACGTTGACCTGCCTGGCCATGATCGACTATCCGCCCGGCGACGAGGCGCTACGGCCGTTGGCGAACCGGGTCTACGACTGGCTGCTTTCCCACCACTTTCTCGAGCCACCCTTGTCCGCGATCTACTCTGGCGAGGAAGAACGCGTCCGGCACTGCGCCTCGATGGACGGCAACGCGATCTGGTATTCCGTTCGGCTTGGACTGGAGGACGACCGCACTCGCGGCATAGTCGACCGGCTGATCGGCTGGCAGTGGCCTGATGGTGGCTGGAACTGCGACAAGCGCGCCCACGTCGCCACGTCATCGTTTCAGGAATCACTCATCCCGGCGCGCGGCCTGTGGGCATACGGACAGGCCCACGGCCACCAGGCGTCGATGGACGCCGCTCAGCGGGTGGCTGAGCTGGTGCTTGCCCGCCGGCTTCTGTGGCGTATCGGCGACGGCACGCTGATCGCGCCGCTATGGGGTGGCCGGGCGGATCGAATTCACTACCCCATCCAGTTCTATGACCTGCTGTTCACACTGCAGGTGATGGCCGAGTTGGGCCGGATCGGTGATCCACGGTGCGCCGACGCGCTAGCCCTGCTCCGCTGCAAGCAGCTCCCTGACGGTGGATTCCCGCTGGAAGAACCCAACGCTCCCACTTCCGTGAAAGTGGCCAGCCGGCACAGCTACGCCGACTGGGGCCCTTCCGGAAAGCGGCAAAGCAACCCGCTCGTCAGCCTCTCGGCGCTCGGCGTGCTCCAGAACCACCAGCTTGGTGGGTGACGCCAGCGCCGGGTAGCGAGTTGGCAGAGCGCACGGACTGCGGAGGTGATGGAACCTCCTATTCGAGAGTCGGTCCGTGCGGGGTTGTCAGTTCGGCTGGTGTGCCTTGTCGCCTATGCGGCAGTTCTCAGGCTCCGCTGGACTGGCTCGATGCCCGAGGTGGGTGCGTTTCCGGTACTCCGGTTTGTGCGGTGCTGCTTTGGACCAAACGGTGGAGCGTTTGCATGGCTGCATCGAAGGCTGGGCGGCCAACGATGTCGGCCCAATGCTGCTCGATCTCGGCAACGCGATCCCCGGCAGCGTCGAGGGCGCGTCGCCCGCGTTGGGTGGGATAGATCAGCTTGGCGCGGCCGTCGGAAGGATCCGGCCGTCGATCCAGATACCCCAGGCGTTGGAGGTCGTCGACCAGCTCGGAGGCCGCAGCCGCGCTGAGCTGCGCCCGCGCGGCGAGCTCGGTCAGGCGGATGCCATCGATGCCGACGTTCCCAAAGATCTGAAGGTGCGCAAGGCGTAGATCGTCGAACCCTGCCTCGGCGCCTGGTGCCAGCAGCTCCGACCGGAACTGACGGAGCAGCCGGCCCAGGAGCTGGCCGACCGCGAAGCGGTCTGCAGGGAGGTCCCTTGACGTGGCCATCCTGGAGCATGATAGTTCGGGTCCCGATGTTTCGGAGACCGAACTTATTTGGAGGCCCTGCATGGACTCGACGGCTGTGCACCCGGGCGACGCAGGTCCCGCAAACACCGCGATGATGGGCATCGTCCACTCGGCGTTGCGTCGTGACTTGACGCGTTGCGCGGACGCGCTCACTGCCCCCTCCCCGCCTGCCAGCGCGCAGCGTGCGGCGCTCGCCGCGCACCTGACCTGGATGATGGCTTTCCTGCAGGGCCACCACGAAGGCGAGGACGCCGGGCTCTGGCCGCTGGTGCGCTCGTTGAACCCGGCGGCCGGGGACCTTCTCGATCAGATGGAGCTCGACCATGCGCAGATCGCGCCGGCGGTCGCAGCGTTGGGCAAGGTCACGAGCCGGTACGCCGATGACGGCGGAGCACCGGCACGTGAGGCGTTGGTGCACGCACTGGCCGCGCTGCGCACGGTATTGGACCCGCACCTGCTCCGAGAGGAGACCGAGATGATGCCGATTGTCTCCAGCACGCTGACACACGTCCGCTGGGAGAGCTTCAACCAGGAGTTCTACGTCAAGCCCAAGTCCAAGAGCGAGCTCGGTCAGGAGGGGCACTGGCTGATCGACAGCATCGATCCCGCCGGCTACACGATCGTCGTGGGCAACGTGCCACCGATCCCGCGCTTCGTCCTGCTCCACGCCTTCGCAAGGCGGTACGCGCGTACCTGCAACGCCCGCTGGGGCCCAGGAGTCTGCATCAAGCCACTGTCCAAGTAGCTGAGATCGAGGTACACCCGCCCGGTCGCGAGCCGTTCCGCTGAGCCCAGGTCGAACGGGGCCCCGCGCCGCTCCCCCACCGACGAAGCGCCAACTTCAAGATCTTCTAGGGCCGGTCTGGGGGCAGGGCTCACCTCACGTAGTCCACTATCAGGGAGCTGGAAGGGTGTTGTCCCGAACTCGTTTGCCCTCATGTCGATCGCGAGATCTCGTAGCGGCGTCCCGCACCTCGTCGAGACCGGCGCGGAGACAGTCCGCGAGAACGTCCACGTCAGAGATGGCGGCGAGGTCGGCGTCGATACCAAGGAAGCAGGTCCCGGCGTAGGACAGCAGGGTCACGTTCAGGGCCGTGCCGAGCGTCGGGCCGAACGGGTAGTAGGCGAGGACCTTTCTCCCGGCGAGGTACACCGGAACGTCGACTGACGGGATGTTGCTCGTCCCGAAGTCCACGTGGGTAAAGGAGCTGGACAGCACGCGGGTGGGCAGCAGGTTGAATACGTAGGCCAGTCCCTCGTTGAGATTGTTCGACGGCGCCGCCCGCCACCGGCGCGAGCGTTCCCGGACGACCGAGATCCGCTGGCGCACGTCGACCTCGCCGGCTGGCACCGGGAAGCGGACAACGACCGCGCGGTTCCCGCCCACCTCGTCGCCGGGCCGCCGCAGGCTGATCGGCATCCCCATTAACAGGTCGCCGACCTCGGCGTCGTGGTGTTCGTGGTAGCGCCGCATGCCTCCGGTCACGCTGGCGACGAACGCGTCGTTCATCGAGCATCCGAGCTCGTGCGCCCAGCCCCGCAGGTCGTCCACGGGGAGCTGCAGGGTGGCGAGGCCGCGCTCGGCCCCGCGGTCGGCAAGCAGGGGCGAGAGCCGCTTCGTCTCCGGCTTCAGCATCCGTCCCAAGGCCGTGGCGGTTGCCGCGACACCGCCGACAAACTCGCGTGGGTGCCGGACGGCGCCCCACCCCACCGGGAGGGCCTGTCGAGCGGCACGCTCGGCGAGGTGAGCCCATTCGGCCATGCCGTCGGCGAGCGTTTCCAGCACCAGCGGGAGAGCCCCCTCGGGATGACCGGGCGGGACGTCCTCGGCCGGTTCCAGCGAGGGCATCTCCGGGCCGAGATCGACGAGCATGGCGGCGAACTGCATGCCGCCGATGCCGTCGGCCAGCGAGTGGTGCAGTTTGCAGACCAGCGCGGTGCGGCCGCCTTCCAAACCCTCAAGCAGGACGAACTCCCACAGCGGCCGGTCCGCCGGGAACGGCGCAGTGTAAATGGCCGCCGCGACGTCGAGCACGCCCGCCCAGCCCCCGTCGCCGGACGCCGGCATCCGTCGCAGGTGCCGGTCGAGCTCGAGGTGTTCCACCAGGGCGAGACGCGGTGGCCCGATCCGGCCCGGCGGCTCGAGCACGCGTTCCCGGAAGGCGGGCACCCGCCGCGTCAGCTGATCCACCCGGGCCCGGAGGTAGTCCCAGTCGGGCGCACCGTCGAGCATGCTTATCGCCATGATCGTCGAATGGAGTCGCGGGTCCGATTCCATCCACCACAGCCAGGCATCCGAATGCGACATCCGGCGCGCTTCCGCACTCATCGGGACCTCCTGCGCTCGGCGAGGGCGAGAAGGCTACGAGATGCGACCGTGCCGGGGCAGGGGCGAAAGTCCGCCGCTACCGCGTCCACTGACCGTCAGGTGGGGACCGATGACGCGCCGCCAGCGCCAGGCGAGGAAGCTCCCGGTCACGCCGAACACGATCGCGGCGAGATGCAGCGCGATCATGAAGTCCGCGGCAACCCGGCAGAGCATCTCGCCCCCTCCGCCACGCGAAGTATCTCGCGTCCGGACCGTTGGTCCAGAGCTATGCCGGACGTCTGCTCTTACGCGATGGAGCGCTGGAGGACGAGGGCGGTGACGTCATCGTCGTGGTCGTGGTGGATGTCGGCCGCGTCGATGACGCGTTTCAGCAGCGTGGCGGCACCTGTTGGCGCGATGGATCGGGCGGCGTCGAGGACGAGCTGCATGCCGACGTCGATGTCGACGTCCCGGCGTTCGACGAGGCCGTCCGTGATGGCGAGCAGCGCGGCGCCCGGCTCGAGGGTGATGGAAACGGCGGTGCGTTGGACGACACCGACGCCGAACGGGGTGCCGACGATCGTCGGCACCTCCCGCGTGCCGGTCGAGTCCACCAGCAGGGGCGGGAGGTGGCCGGCGTTGCCGACCTCGACTCTCCCCGTCACCGGGTCGGCCAGGAAGTACAGCACGGTGACCAGCTGCTCGAGGTCGAACACTTGGAAGTACATGTCGACCTTGCCGAACACGACGGCCGGGTCTGGATCATCGACCGCGTAGGAACGGATCATCGTCCGGACCTGCCCCATCGCGG
Source organism: Frankiaceae bacterium (assembly GCA_035468175.1). Classification (GTDB taxonomy): domain Bacteria; phylum Actinomycetota; class Actinomycetes; order Frankiales; family Frankiaceae; genus JAVEDQ01. The sequence continues at coordinate 31,176 of DATITC010000203.1, forward strand.
CCGCGGCTTCCAGCCCGCGGCCCATGACGTCCCCGACGACGGCGAGGCATCGGCCGTCCGGGAGCTGGATGACGTCGTAGAAGTCGCCGCCCGCCTCCAGCCCGCCAGCCGGGCTGTAGTGGGCGGCGACGTCGAACCCGGGAATGGTGAGAACTTCGGATGGCAACAGGGCGCGCTGCAGCTCCAGCGACGCGGCGCGCTCGGCCGCGTACCGCTCGGTTCGTTCGAGGGTGTGCGCCGTCTGGGCCGCGAGCGCGAGCACGAACGCGCGCTCGTCCTGGTCGAACAGCCGGCGGGAGGAGAAGCTGAACCGGAGGGCACCGAGCGTGCGACCGCCGACGCTCAGCGGCAGCGCGCACATCGCGACCGTGGCCGCTTCGAATCCGCGCAGCGCGGGGAACGCATGGTCGCGCTCGTCCTGAGATTCCAGCCATACCGCCTCGCCGGTCCGGAGTGCGGTCGCGGCCGGTAGCGGCGCGTCCAGCCGTTCCTCGCGGAGCGCGTCGACGAGCTCCACGCCGTACCCGACCGCCCCCGGCACGACGACGTGTTCCCCGTCGGGTGCGGGCAACAGCATGCCGCCGCCGGTCGCGCCGAGCGCATCGACGCCTTCGGACACGACGACGCCCGCCACGTCTGTCGGAGTGCGCGCCCGCGCGAGCGCGGCGGTGACCTGCTGCAATCGCGCGGCACGGCCCGTGATGCGCTGCAGTGCCGCGAGCCGCTCGACCTCGTCGAGAAGCCGCTGCTCGAAGGGCAGCACCGGCGCCGGCTCACGGCCGGCCGCGACGTCCCGCAGCTGCCGGATGACGGCCTCTACGTACCAGCGGCGGAACAGCCGATGCGCCGCGGGTGTCTCCAGCGTGAGCAGCCGCGCCGCCCGTGAGTAGGTGTCGGCCTCGTCGAGCGCGGCCAGATAGCGCTCCCCGGCGTCCGCGGCCGTCAACGGTAGGTACAAGGTCAAGCGGGTTCGCGGCTCGCCTCGGTGCGACGCCGCTAGCGCCTGCCGTTTGATCGCGTCGCGGGCGTCGGCGAACCCGTGCACGACGGTTTCGATGAGCCGTGCGAGGTGCCGAGGTACCGCTCCGCCGGCGCTGGCGGCGAGGGTGAACTCGCGCACCAGGTTGTCTATGTGTGCTTTGGCTGCGATCAGCAGATTAGTCGGCACGTCGCCGAGCACCACGGAGAAACGCGGCTCGGCCGTCTCCGCCGCGTTCTCCTGCCAGGACGCGAGCAGCGCGTCCACGTCGACGGTGCCTGCGGCGTCGGCCACGTGCGCCGGCTGGAGTTCGGCCCACACGTCCTTGCCGCCGGAGGCGGAACGCTCGACGCCCCACCGTGCCGCAACAGCCTCGATGAGCGCGATGCCGCGCCCGGTCATGTTGCCCGTGCTGGCCAGGGGTCGGACCGGCGGCCGCGGGTTGCCGTCGTGAACGGCAATCCGCACGCAGCTCGCGTCGCCGCTCACGGTCACCCATATCGGCGGGTCTCCGTGCTGCATCGCGTTCGCGACGAGCTCTCCGGCGACAAGCGCGGCGTCAGGCGCGATCGCGACGGCGGCGGACGCCGCAATCCGCTCGGCGACGAACTGGCGACCGGCTCGTGCTGCGCTCGGACCATCCGCGACGCTCAACTCGAGCCTTGCCCAGGACACCTCCTGGCCGCTGAGCCACCCGTCGCCGGGCGCGGCGCTTCCCGTGCTCGACATTAGGAAAGGGTAGCTCCCGGCATGGGTCCCAAGCGGAGCCGGTAGACCTTGTCGACATTCATGACAATCAGATTGGAGCGCTTCACGGGGCGCAAGAAACCCGACGCTTCGGAGGGTGCAGCCGCGCGGGGTCGGGGGCCTTGCGTGTCCATCGGTGCGAGAGACGACGCCGTGCGGGCGATGGACGAGATGACCGAGACGCCGCCTCCGCTCGGGCACGACGTCGCGGATACCCGTGGGATGGCTGCGCTTGTTTGTGCCGCATGCTCGCGCCGATCGCTCGCGGCGACTACCTTCGCACGGTGAACTCGGCGACGCCACGCGACATGTCGCAGGAGTTCGCGGTCGTCGCACGGACATTGCAGGTCGAGGGAACGGCGCAGCGAACCTTGCAGAAGATCGTCGACCTCGCGCCGTTGACGATCGAGGGCTGCGCCTACGCCGGCGTCACCATGGTTGCCCGCCGGCAGGTCGAAACCCCAGCCGCGAGCAACCACATCCCCCGGGTGGTGGACAGACTGCAGGACGAAACGGGTCAGGGGCCGTGCCTGGACGCCATTCGCCACCACGAAGTGTTCGTCACCGATGACCTTCTCGAGGAGCGCCGCTGGCCGCAGTTCAGCCGGCGTGCCGTGGAAGAGACCGGGGTCCGCAGCATCCTGAGTCTCCGGCTGTTCGTGGACGAGGACACCATCGGCGCGTTGAACCTCTACTCGCGCGAACCGGCGGCGTTCGGTCCGATCAGCCGCGCGAGTGGCGCCGTGTTTGCGGCGCATGCCGCAGTGGCCCTGACCAGCGCCCGGGAGCACGACCGGGCCCAGCTCCTCCAACAGGACCTGACCAGCACGGTCGAGAGCGTCCAGAGCTACGAGCAGCAAGTCGAGATCGGCGCGGCGATCCAACGGAGCATGCTGCCGCCCCTGCCCGACCTCGGCCGCTTCCAGCTCACCGCCCGCTACAAGCCAGCGGCAGCCGCAGCCCAGGTGGGAGGCGACTGGTATGACGCCTTCCCTATCCGCGACGGTGTCACCGCCCTGGTCATCGGCGACGTCGCCGGTCACGACATCGACGCCGCGGTGCGGATGGGCCAGCTCCGAAACCTGCTCCGCGCCCTGGCCGTCGACCGCGACGAGTCACCCGGGGATCTGTTGAGCCGGCTCGACCGAGCCGCCACGCACCTGCAGGCGACCGACACCGTCACCTGCATCTATGCCCTGCTGGAAGAACGAGGCGCAGCTCCGCCCCGCCTGCACTTCGCCAACGGCGGCCACCCGCCGCCCCTGCTGATGACCGTCGCCGGCTCGGCCGAATACCTCGACACGCCCGCACACACCCTGCTCGGCCTCGGCGTCGACCTGCAACGCTCCACCACCGTCATCGACCTTCCGGCCCGCTCGACGCTACTGCTCTACACCGACGGACTCGTCGAACACCGCGGCCGCAGCATCGACGACGGAATGGACCAGCTACGCGAGCTCGGAACCACCCTCACCACCCACTCGCTGGAATCAATCTGCGACACGCTCATCGGCGAGCTCGCCGCCCAGCCCCGCGACGACGTCTGCCTGCTCGCACTCCGAACACCCGACCTGATCCCCTCCCCACGCGGAACCTGACGCCGACCAAACCGGCGCTTCGGCCGCTGGCTTGATGGAGGGTCAGGATTCCGTAGCGAATACAGTCGGTTCGAAGCTTCGGTTCGGTGCCGAGTCGGCGCGGGTTGGGGTGCGGAGGGCGAGTAGAGCGACGTCGTCCTCGGTGGCGGGGCCGATCAGGTTGAGGAGGGTGTCGCAGAGTTCGTCGAGGGGCGCTTGGGCGAGCGACCGGGCGGTGGCGGCGAGCCAGCGCAGGCCTTCGTCGATGGCGGCGTCGCGGCGTTCGACGAGACCGTCGGTGTAGAGCAGCACGGTGGCGCCCGGCGGCAGGATCTGCTGGTGGTCGCTGCGATCGGTGTCCGGGTAGATCCCGAGCATAAGGTCCGGATCGGTCACCAGCAGGCGGGCGGAGCCGTCGGGGAGCAGCAGCAGCGGCGGCGGGTGGCCGGCGTTGGACCAGCGCAATAGGTGGACACCGGCATCGCGGTCGGCGCCGTCCGGTTCGATCGTGGCGAGGACGGCGGTGGCCAGCGCGCCGACACCGAGGTCACGGATGGCCCGGTCCAGGGTGGCGAGGACGGCGGCGGGAGGGTCCTCCACGGTGTAGGCGATCCCGCGGAGCAGGTTGCGAGTTTGGGCCATGCCGGCGGCGGCGTCGCGGTCGTGTCCGGTGACGTCGCCGATCACGATGCAGGTGGTGCCGCCCGCCGTGAGGAACGAGTCGTACCAGTCACCGCCGATACGGGCGCCGGCGGCGGCGGAACGATAGCGCACGCGGAGGCTCAGCGCGCCGGGCTGTACGGGGTCGGTGAGCAGCGAGCGCTGCAGCGCCTCCGAGAGCTGCTGGTCCGCGGTGGGGTCTTCCTCTGGTGCCGGGGGAGTACCGGCGGCGACGACAGGTGCCGTCGGCATGCCGGCGGCGAGCAGCTGCTCGAGCACGTCGAGCGGATCGAGCTCACCGCCTCCCATGTCCGAGCCGCGGGTGGGGCAGGCGACCCGACTGAGGGCGTGCAGCTCGTCGAGCTGTTCGTTGACCGCGACAGCCAGCACAGTCTCCTCGTCGGCTGGCAGCGGCAGCATCTCGTGCAGGTAGGCGTCGATCTCCAGCTGACCGCTGTGGCCGCCGAGCGCGAGGGAGCGGAGCCACAGTTGCTCGACGGTCAGCTCCCCCCAACGCCGGGCGGCATCGATCTCGCGATGTCGCGAAGCGGCGGGCATGGCGCGGGTCAGTCCGAGGTCGTCGATGAGGCGTGGCGGGCGATGACTCCGGCGACCAGCTGGCGGGCGACGTCGTGCAGCTTGACGTGGGTGCGCTGGGAAGCGGTGACCAGCATCGCGAACGCGGCGCCGTCATCGGCTGCGCCCTGCGCAATGAGCACGCCTTTGGCCTGGCTGATGATGTCCCGGTCGTCCAACGCTTCGGCGAGGCCCTCGTTCAGTCGCTTCGCGTCGGCGTGCGACTGGACGTTGACGAGCAGGATGGCGGCCTGCTGGGCGAACAGCCGCATTCGCTGCTCGGCCTGTTCCTCGTAGCGACCGGGGCTGCGGGAGTACACCTTGATCGCTCCGACTGGCTGGCCGGCGGCGGTCAGCGGGACGCTCAGCATGGAGCGGATGCCGAGCGGTGCGACCGCAGCTGACCAGCGTGGCCAGCGTCGGTCGCTCTCGGTGTCGTCGATGTGCGTCGTGCGCTGCTCGCGGCTCGCGGTCAGGCACGGTCCTTCGCCGAGTTCGTACTGCGCCGCGTCGGCCCGCTCCACCACTGGGTCTGATGCGGCTCGAGTCCTTTGGCCGCGCGCGTCGATGACCGTGACGCCAGCGCCTGCCGTGTCGGGCAGGGTGACGGCCGCGAGCGAGGTCACCAGCTCGAGTGCGGTCTCGATCGTCTCGGCCGACAGCAGCACCCCGGACATCCGGGTCAGCGATTCGCCCAGACCTACGTCAGCGGCCTGCTCGGGCGCGGTGGGCACCTGGTCGGTCATATCGTCCTTCCTGCGCTCCGCGGGAGAGGGAGTCGGCCGTGACGGCTTCTGGATCTGGGTTCCTCGGCCAGCTGCGGCGGGATGAGTGAGAGCATGCGTGGTCCTGTGCCTTCTCAGAGCTTGCTTGACGACTGCCGGCGCTTCTCCGGGGCGTCAGGCAAGCGGCCCACTTCGTCGTCCGTGGAGTCGCAGAGGCGGCTGCTCGCTCAGCGCACGCCGGGCCTACCCAGCCTTACGAAAGCAACACGGAATGTAACTGCGCGCGCAGGGGCGCTGCCGGCTCAAGGAGCAGGTCGCTCGGCAACAGCACGGCGCCAGTTAGCGAGCCGATGTCGCTATACGAGCTTGGCTACCGTGAGCAGAACCGCCGCTGCCTCCAGCGCTTCAAGGCTGTGCCGGGAGTCGGGTACGACGAGCAGGTCACCGGGCGAGCCCTCCCAGCTCGCCCGGTCGCTGACGAGTCGCACCCGGCCGTGCAGGACGTAGACCGTCGCTTCCCCGGGGTTTTCGTGCTCGTTGAGTTTTTGGCCGTCGGCCAAGGCGATCAGGGTCTGGCGCAGCGCATGTTCGTGCCCGCCGTACACGGTGTGCGAGCTGCGTCCGCTAGACGCGTTCTGGGCGAGGTCGAGCTGCTGACGCGCCATGGCAGTCAGCGACGTCTTCTGCATACGAACCATCCTCTCGTGGTGGCAATAGGGCGGCTGGTCAGAGGGCCTGCCGTAGCCGAGGGAATTCGTGGTGGTGTTGCCGGGCCGTGCAGCGCAATCCCATCCGCTGCACGGCTGCTCCTTGGCTGACTCTCCGGGGCCCTCTTCGCGGCTCAATTCGCAGTGAGGAGGTGAGCTGACCGGTGGAGCGTCCGATTGTGTCAGAGGGGCGGAGCTTCGATGCGGTTCCGTGAACGCGTGAGGTAGGCCTCTATGGGCGAGCTCCGGAGAGCCGGTCGGCGACCCGGGCCGCCAATGCCATGATCGTCAAGGCCGGATTGGCCGCACCCTGGGTCGGCAACGCGCTGCCGTCGGTGATGTAGAGGTTCGGCACCCCGAACACGCGCTGGTCGGCATCGACGACACCCTCGGCCGGTCGAGCGGCCATTCGAGCTCCCCCGACCAGATGGGCCACCCGTCGAATGGTCATCGTCTCGGTTGCTCCTGCAGCTGCGACCAGCTGCTCCATGCTGTGCTGCGCCGCCTGTACCGCCGGTCGATGTCGCACTGGCTGTAGGCGAGTGCGCCACGGCCAAGCCGTGCCGATCGGTCTCATTGGCCAGCGTCACCCGGTTCTGCGGCTGCGGCAGGAACTCGCAGAGCGCGCCGAAGCTGGCCCAGTGCACGTAGTCACGCATGTACCCACGCAGCTGGCCCCCCAGTGGCCCTGGGCCGCGACATGCTCGGAGTAGGTGATTGGCAGCGGGCTCACGTTCTGGATGGACCAGCCGCGATGGTAAGGCTTACTCGGGTCGGTCTCGTAGAAGTGCTCGGAGGACACCTCGGGAGGTGGATCCTTGTACATCCGGATCTCTTGCTCGAACCGACCGGCGGTCTGAGGCGCCCCTGGACCATCAGG
>DATITC010000204.1:0-19797 GCA_035468175.1 Frankiaceae bacterium
CGAACAGCAGTTCGGCTTGAACGGCGTCGAGGCCTCTGCGGCGGAATTGGCGTAGCCCGACGCGGTCTTTGAGTTGTCCGTTGACGGCTTCGACGGTGGAGCCGCGGGCGGCGTAACAGGTCTTGCCGTCCTCGGTCTTCAGCCGTTGTCGCATGGCCCGCATGGCGGGAGTTCCGGTCGGTCCGGTGACCTCGGTGCTGCTGGTCATGTTGCGGCGGCTGCCGGGGGCGATGAGCCGGTCCGGTCCGTCGCAGGTGAGGTTGTGTTCGCTGAAGTAGCCGGCGTCGGCGAGCACGGTTCCGATCTGTGCGTCGGGCCGATCAGGCAACACCGCGACGGCGGTCACCGCTTGCTGCAGGATTGGCTCGAAGCAGGTGGTGTCGGCCGGCTGCTGGCTCGCGGTCGCGGCGACGATGATCTGGTCGGCGGAGACTCCGAGCTGGCAGTTGAACCCTTGCACCCAGCCGTTGCGGGTCTTCAGCAGGCGGCTGTCCGGGTCGGTCACGTTGACCTGGTCGTTCTCGCTGTCCTGGTCGATCCGCGCTTTGCGCTCTGCTGTCCGCTTCGTCTCGGCCTGCTGCGCCCGGACGAGGGTTTTCTCGGCTTCCCGGACGCGGCAGTGCCGCTCCGGCGGCACCGCCTGTTTCCACTGCGGGCCGCTGCTGGTCCTGGCGTAGGCCTGCTCCGCCTTGCGCCGGGCCTCGGCGAGCCGCCGCTGCGCGACCGGCACCCGCTGCTCGTCGACGCAGCGCCCGGAGTTGCTGGTGGGCTCGGTGTCCGCAGTCCGACGCGTCCGTTGCTGTTCCCGGCGCCGCCGCGTCGGATCGTCCTGATTGCGCTGCTCGGCGCGCCGGTCCAACTCTTTCACGGCCTGTTGCAGGGCCGTGGCCCGTCGGGAAGACGAGCAGAGCTCCGCGGGCAGCTCATCGCCACGGGCATTGCCGAACTCGGTGTCCTCAGCGTTATCGGTGGCGCGATGCTCGGAGACCAGCTTTGCGGCTGCCTTCTGTAACCCGTCCCGGTCCCGGTTGCGGTCTCGCGACGCCGATGCGGCGATCTTCGTGCCGTCGATCGCGACCGTGCCCAGCCGCACCAGTCCCAGCTCGGCACAGAGCAGCAGCACCTGCCCGAACAGGCCAGCCACCGCCTCCTCGGTGGAGGCGACGAACCGGGACAGCGTCTGATGCGACGGCGGGTCTTGCGCACACAACAGCCGGAACGCCACGTCGACCTCGCACAACCGAGCGATCTGCCGCGACGAGCGCACCCCCGTCGCATAGGCGTAGATCAGCAGACACAGCAGCATGTCCGGATCGAACGCCTGCCGGCCTCGCGAGTCCTCGCCACACGGCCGACGCCGGAACGCGGAGGTGTCCAGCTGCCCGACCACATCGACCACGAACCACGCCAAATGATCGTCGGGCAGCCACTCCCGTAACGACGGCGGCAGCAAGAACAGCTGATTACGATCGACCGGACGGAACTCAAGCGCCACCCGACGAGCCTCTCGCCATCACCAAGATCACCGCAGTAGCGACACCCCAAATTGAGACAGGCTCACAGGGCCGGTCGAAGCCCGCACAGGTTGGGGCGGGCTGGCGGGCGGGCCGGCGGGCTGGGTGAGGGAGCGGCGAGCCGTCAGCGCCCCGTGAACGTCGGCGGCTCCCGGTTCAGGAAGGCGAGCACCGCGTTCTGGTGGTCGGTCGTGTGCCCCATCGCGCGCTGCTGCTCCGCCTCGAACGTCAGGGCCTCCGGCAGCGTCGCCGTCGCTCCATAGGCGATCGACTGCTTGATCGCGGCGTAGGCGGCCGTCGGTCCTTCCGAGAGTCGGGTGGCCAGCTCGGTCGCGGTCTCGGCCAGCAGGTCGTCCGGCAGCACCGCCTGCACCAGGCCGAGCTCGAGGGCATGCTCGGCCGTCAGCCGCTCCGGGAGCATCAGCAGGGCCGTCGCGCGGGCGGTACCTACGATGCGCGGCAGGATCCAGCTCAGGCCTGCGTCGGCCGTGAGCCCGATCGCGGCGAAGGCGGTGGCGAGCACGGCGGAACGTGCCGCCAGTCGAAGGTCGCAGGCGAGCGCGAGCGCCAGGCCGGCCCCGGCGGCAGCGCCTGGGAGGGCGGCCACGACCGGCTTCGGCATCGTCGCCACCGTGGTGATCAGCGGGTTCAGTCCGGACGTCAGCAGCTCGGCGAGGTTGGGCGGCGAGCCGGCTTCGTACCCCGCCCGCAGTTCGCGCAGGTCTGCACCGGCGGTGAACGCCGCGTTGGCGCCGGTCAGCAGCACCGCCCGCACATCGTCGTCCGCGGCCAATCGGCGCATGGTCTCGAGCAGGGCGAGGCCGGTGGGCCCGGACAGCGAATTCCGGGATGACGGCCCGTCCAGCGTCACCGTGGCGAGCGCTTTGGAGACCTCGAGGTGAACTCGGGTCGGCTGACCGGGCTCGGTCACGGGCGCTCCTCGTCGGCGGTGGGGGCCCGCGCGAACGCGCCGGCGGGGTGGTCGGGGAAGCCGTGCAGAGCTGTCGGGCCCCACTGTTGTCGAACTTCCGCGATAATGGTCCTCGATGCAGTCTCCGACCCAGGAAGAGGTGTACCGATGGCGGCCATGAAGCCGCGGACGGGTGATGGTCCGCTCGAGGTCACGAAGGAGGGCCGCGGCATCGTCATGCGGGTCCCGCTCGAGGGCGGTGGTCGACTCGTCGTCGAGCTGTCCGCCCAGGAGGCCGGTGACTTAGGAGATGCGCTGAAGGCTGTTTCCGGCTGAGGTCGGCACCTCGTCTGCTCGCGCACGGCGGCCGCTCCACCCGGTGGGGCGGCCGCCGTCCTGCGATCGCGCCCGGCGAGAGACTCAACCGATCCGCTCGTGCATCGCGGCCCGTAGATCGATCTTGGCGATGCGCAGTCCCCAGAGGACGAGCGGCAGCTGCAGCGGAAGGCGTGCGTAGGCGACCGCCTGCTCGGCGAGCGACCGGTCGGACCAGTCAACCGCCATCTTGATGTTGCCCGGGAAGACGCCGATGAACAGGATCGCTGCGGCCAGGCCGCCGCGCCGGCGGGTCCCCGGGGCCGCGAGCAGGGCTGCGGTTCCCAGTTCGATGACGCCGCTCGCGTAGGTCCAGGTCCGGGCGCTTCCTGGCAGCCAGTCCGGGATGAGGCCGTCGAACGGCTGGGGCAGGACGAAGTGCAGGACGCCGGAGGTCGTGAGAACGCCGGCGAGCAGGGCGGCGGAGCGGCGGGAGCCCCAATCGGGTCCGGAGCGGGTCATGCGCCCAGTCTGCGCGAGCCGGTCGGTCGTCTCGACCGGCGGCTCAGCCGGTGTCGCCGCGGGAGGCGAGCCGCTGCTCGACCCAGGGCAGGCTGTTCGTCCCGGTCATCGCGTCCTGCCAGCCGTCGAAGAGGCGGTCCGCCTCCTCGCACGGGAGCACCGCGAGGATCTCGACCGTGAGCTGGTCTGCGTCGGCCTGGTCCACGTTGAGCTGGTCGAGGTACCGCGCGAGGATGCCGCCGGGATGCGGCTCGCGGACGACGTAGAGCTCGCCGGTCTCGAGGACGTGGCTCAGCCGGTACGTGGCGTGGGCGTCCGAGCGCCGGGTCCACCCGTCCCCGTACTCGACCTCGTCGGACTGCCGACGACGTGCGTCCTGGTCGTAGAAGTCGGCGATCGTCTGGGTGGGGCCGGGCTCGGTCGGCTCGGAACCGGCGGAGGACACGACTCAGGCCTCCTCGGCGACGACCGCGGCCGCAAGCAGGCCGGTGCCGACCGGCAGCAGGGCAGGGGCCAAGCGGCCGTCCTCGATCACCTGTTCGTACAGCCGACGGATCGCGGCGGACTCGGCGTCCCGGGCCGTGCTGTCCGCCCCGCGGGAGGCGCCGTCGAAGATCAGGATGCCGTGCGGCCGGAGGAGCCGGACCACCTGGCTGAGGTAATCCGGATACTCCCGCCGGTCGGCGGAGCAGAAGACCATGTCGTAGGCCCCGTCGGCGAGGCGGGGGAGGACGTCCAGGGCGCGGCCGTTGATCAAGCGGGCGCGCGAGGTCGGGACACCCTCCGCCGTGAAAGAGGCCCGGGCCAGCCGCTGATGCTCGGCCTCGGCATCGATGCTGGTCAGGACCCCGTCCGGACGCATCCCACGCAGCAACCACAGGCCGGACAGACCCGTACCGGTGCCGACCTCGACCACGGCCTTCGCCTGTGCAGCAGCGGCCAGGAGCCGTAGTGCGGCCCCTGCGGCCGGGGTGATCGGCACGATCCCGACCTCCTCGGACCGGGCGCGCGCGGCCGCGAGCACCGAGTCCTCGGGCACGAACGACTCGACGAAGTCCTCGATCGTCATCTGGGCGACTGCCCCCGTCATCTCGGCCAAGAGCCGGCTCGGCGATCCGAATGGTGGCCGACCAACTCCCGATCTACGGGAATCTCGCGGCGGCGACAGCCTACTGGGAACGGGCCGCCGACCCCCTCGATCATCTCCGTTTTCGGTGTCATGATCGTGCCTGGCGCAGACGTGATTCGGCCGTAAGCGGACTCCCAGCGAAGGCACAGCTTCGTCGGGAACCGTAAGTAACAGGCGCACGTTGTCCAATACGGCGCCCGAACCCGGATGGGGGACCCTTGTGACCGCGGCATCCACCTACTTCCCAGGGCGGGTGTTCTCGCCTGCCCGGGAGAGGCCCACGGAAAGCGTGCCGGTCAGTGAGGCCGTCTCCGCCTGGGTTCCTCCGACCTGGGACGACGTCGTCCGGAATCACAGTGCGCGGGTCTTCCGGCTCGCCTACCGTCTGACCGGCAACCGGCACGACGCCGAGGACCTCACCCAGGACGTGTTCGTCCGGGTCTTTCGCTCGCTCGCCGACTACACCCCGGGCACCTTCGAGGGTTGGCTGCACCGCATCACGGTGAACCTGTTCCTCGACCGCGTGCGGCGGGCCCAGAAGATCCGGTTCGAGGCTTTGCCCGACGACCACGAGCGGGTCGTCGGCCGTGAGCGCAGCCCCGAATCCGCCGTCCTCGACGCCGGGCTCGACGCCGACATCGAAACTGCTCTCGCGACGCTGCCGCCGGACTTCCGGGCCGCCGTCGTGCTCTGCGATATCGAGCAGCTCTCCTACGAGGAGATCGCCGCCACGCTCGGGGTCAAGCTCGGCACCGTCCGCAGCCGCATCTCGCGCGGCCGGGCGTTGCTTCGGGCGGCGCTGCCCGACCGCGCGCCGCGGACCGCGACCGGTTCCGCGGACGCTGCCCCCGTCGGTGCTGTCAGCACCTCCGTCGGTACCGCCAGCGCCTCCGCCATTGGATCGGACGACCGGGAGCACGGGTGAGCGGCCACCTCGGGCCTCTCGCGGCAGCCCTCGTCGACGAGCAGCTCGGCGGAAGCGACCGGGAACGGGCGCTGCGGCACATCGCGTGCTGCGCGAGCTGTCGCTTCGAAGTCGATCAGCAACGGGCGGTCAAGGCGAGGCTGGACGGGCTCGGGGAGCCGATGCTCTCGAGTTCGCTGCTCGACCGACTGCAGGGCATGCGGCCGCTGCACGCGGGGGAGGAGCCCGGTGCGCGGGATGGCGTCGTTCCACTGACCGCCCCGCCGCGGCCGTTCGCCGCACCGCTGCCCCTGGCGTCGCCCCACGTGGTAGGCACCGTCACCGCACCCGTCGCAGCCACACCCGCGGCATCCGCGGCACCCGCAGCGTCTGCGGCCGGCATCCCGCTCGCCTCGGTGGCACCTCTGTCGCCGCTGCCCCTGACCGGCGTGGGGACCGTCCGTTCCGTCGCCCGCAGCCGGGTCCGGCGCGTGCTGGTCGGCGCGACATCGCTCGTGCTGCTCGGTGGCGGTGCCGCGTATGCAGCCGGCGGCTCACCCAACGGGTCCGACGCCCCGGTGCGGCCCCGCGTCGACGTCTACACCGTCCAACACGGCACGGCGAGCGAGACGGTGCCGCTGAACGATCCCGCCGTGAGCGCGGTCACGGTCGGCTTCGGTCGTTGAGGCTGGCGAGGTCATCGGCAGTACTGCTGCTGGTGGCCGGAGCCGGCGTCGTGGCGCTGGTGGTGGTGCCGTCCTCGGCGGGACCCGCGACGCCGTCCGCGCCGTCCTTGGCCTCGGGACAGTCGGTTCCAGGACAGTTGGTTCCAGAGCAGTCGGTGTCAGGGCAACCGGCTCCGGGACAACTGGCAAGCCCGGGCTTGGCCCGGCTCGTCCTCGCCTGCCATGCCAGCTCGACGCTGCCGTATTCGGGCGTACAGCGCGTGCGGGTGGTCGGTTCGAGCGGTGACCGCACCTCGATGGTCGCCGTCGCACACCTTCCCGGCAGCGGTGTGCGACTGACGCTGCAGTCCCCGGCCGGCCATGGGACCACCTTCGTCGGGCAGTTGGCCGGGCCGAGCCTGCTGCCGGCCGTCGACGAGAGCACCCTCGCGCGTATCTCGTCGCGCTACACGGTGCAGGCTCCCCGACCGGGCTCCACGATCGCCGGCCGCGACACCACGGTCGTCGAGCTGCTCCGCACCTCCGGCCCGTCCTCCGGCAGCGTCGCCGCGCGGTTCTGGCTCGACCGAGCGACGTCGCTGCCGTTACAGCGAGAGGTGTTCGACGGCGCCGGGCACCTCGAGCAGGCCAGCACCTACACGTCGATCTCCTACCGCCGACCTGCGGACATCCCGCGGCTGACGACGGTCGTCGGCTCGGCCGCCGATCTGGGCCAGGGGGTCTCCGCCGCGCAGCTCGACGGGCTGCGCCGCGGCGGCTGGCTCGCCCCGGGTCGGCTCCCCGACGATTTCGAGCTGGTGGATGCCCGGGTCCACGGCGCCGAGTCCGGGCCGGTGGGGTCGGCGCCGCTGGTCCTGCAGCTCGCCTACACCGACGGCGTCTCCGTGGTCTCGCTGTTCGAACAGCGCGGCCGACTGGAGGCCGACCAGTTGGCGTCCTGGACGCAGCAGCAGCGGGGGACCGGCGTCGTCTACCTCGACCGGGGAAACCCGCGGCGGATGGTGTGGTCCGCCGACGGCAGCGTCTACACCGTGGTGAGCGACGACCCGGACGTGGTGGACGCCGTGCTGACCGCCCTCCCCGCGCCCACTTCGCCACCTGGGGTCGGTCAGCGGCTGCGGCACGGGACAGGACGGTTGCTGTCGTGGCTCAACCCGTTTGCATGATCGTGGCGCGGGCGGCTCCGGCTGTCGGTGCCTGGTCGGTACCGTGACAGGCGCGGTCGTTACGGACAGCGGTCCGTCCGCGGCAGGAGGTTCGGGTCTTGAGTGAGGCGGATCGTTTCGCGCCGCCCGGCGGCCGGGACCCGGAGTCGGGCCGAACCGAGCCTGATCTCATCGACTCGCTGGGATTCGCGCGCCCCGACGGCTCCGGGTACGGCTCGCAGCGGCCGGACGTCCCCGCGCCCTCGGTCGCCCCGCCGTCGGTGGCCCCCCCGCCCGTCGGCCCACCGCAGACCCCGCCGCCGAGCGGAGCTCCCAGCCACGGCGGCCCGCCCGGCCAGTTCCCGCCCGGTCAGTACGCGCCCGGCCAGTTCCCGCCCGGTCAGTACGCGCCCGGTCAGTACGCGCCTGGCCAGTTCCCGCCTGGCCAGTACGCGCCTGGCCAGTTCCCGCCTGGCCAGTACGGCTCCCCATCGCCGGCCGCCCCCGGCGGCCAGTGGCAGCACCTCGGCAGTCCACTCCGTGGTCCGGACTACGTCCTGCAGCCCGGGCCGGGCGGCCCCGACGGCACCCAGGCGCTGGCCGCTCCCGGTGGCCCGGCGCCGCGGAGCCCACGTCTCCTGCTCGTCCTCGCGTTGGTCATCGCGCTGCTCGGCGGCCTGGCCGGTGGATTCGTCGGCATCGCCTACGACCGGTCGCGGGGCCAATCGACCGCCGCCGGCCGACTGCCGGCCGGCCCCCTGCTCGGCACCGGCGCCCCGAGCCCGACGGACGCGACCCCCACCTCGGTCGCGTCGATCGCGGCCAAGCTGCTGCCCTCGGTGGTGACCATCGGCGTCTCCGGGGGCGGGGAGTCCGGTACCGGTTCGGGCGTCATCATCCGCAAGGACGGCTTCATCCTCACCAACAACCACGTGGTAGCGGTGGCTGCGAGCGGCGGGTCGGTCCGCGTGGACCTCTACAAGGGTCAGCACAGCGTCTCGGCGCAGATCATCGGCCGGGATCCGAAGACCGACCTCGCGGTCATCCGGATCCCTGGCAACGACCTGCCGGCGGCGATCCTCGGCCAGTCGAAGAGCCTCGTGGTGGGTGCCCCGGTCGTCGCACTCGGTGCTCCGCTGGGACTGTCCAGCACGGTCACGTCCGGCATCGTCAGCGCACTCGACCGCAACGTCGACGTCCCGACCGACAACGGCGGCTCCGGCGTGCTGATCGGGGCGATCCAGACCGACGCAGCCATCAACCCCGGCAACTCCGGTGGTCCGCTCGTCGACAGCGCCGGACAGGTCATCGGCATCAACTCGGCCATCGCGACCGCGCCGGGCTCGACCGGCTCAGGGGGCGGCAACATCGGCGTCGGCTTCGCCATCCCGATCGACTACGCCCGGTCGGTGGCCGAGGAGATCATCCGCACCGGCAAGGCGACCCACCCGTACCTGGGGGTCACCGCGGCGTCCATCGACCCGGGTACCGGCACCACTCCGGGTGCGTCGGTCCGCACGATCGTGCCGGACGGGCCGGCGGCCCGGGCGAACCTCCAGGTCGGCGACGTGATCACCAAGGTGAACGACACTCCCATCACGGGCGTGGACGATTTGATCGCCGCGACCCGGCTGCATCAGGTCGGCGACGTCGTCACCGTGACCTATCAGCGCGCCGGCCGGTCGACGTCCGTGCAGGTCACCCTGCAGGAGAGCAAGGGCTGACGAGCTCGCCCGTGTTCAGCTCCCGGACATCTGCCGCGGCGTAGCCTCGACCTGTGTTCGGACAGTTCGGCTGGGGCGAGATGTTGCTCCTCATCGTGGTCGGGCTGTTCGTGTTCGGTCCCGAGCGGTTGCCGACCATCGCCCGCGACGCCGGCAAGGTGATCCGGCAGTTCCGCGACACCGCGAAGTCGATGCGGGACGACCTGCAGGCCGAGCTGGGTCCGGAACTGGCCGAGCTCGACCTGAAGTCGCTGAACCCGCGCACGCTGGTGGAAAAGCACCTGCTCGGCGATGACGACGAGGACGAACAGTCAGCGTCCGCTGCGCAGCCCGTGGTGGCCTCGGAGATCCCTCTCCCGCCGCCGCGGACGGATCTGACGAAGCCGGCCCGCCCCGACGCGACCCCGTACGACGACGACGCCACCTGAGCTCGAAGCTCGCTCGGCCGCCCTCAACCGAAGCCGCGAGGGCGGACCGCGAGCGAGGACTACTTGCGGGTCGGCATCAGCCCGAGCGAGCGGCCGGCGAGCCCACGTGAGCGGGTGGTGAGCCGCTCCGCGACCCCGCGCAGTGCCTTGCTGGCCTCCGTGTCCGGGTCGGTGAGCACCAACGGCTGGCCGTTGTCGCCGCCCTCGCGCAGCCGGGTGTCGATCGGGATCTGACCGAGCAGCGGGACGTCGTGGGACAGCGCGCGGCTGAGCCGCTCCGCCACCGCCGCCCCGCCACCGGAGCCGAACAGGTCGATCTGGTCGCCACAGTGCGGGCACGGCAGGTACGCCATGTTCTCGACGACGCCGACGACGTTCTGGCGGGTCTGCATCGCGATCGTGCCGGCCCGCTCCGCCACCTCGGTCGCGGCGAGCTGCGGGGTGGTGACCACGAGCAGCTCGGAGGACGGGATGAGCTGGGCGAGGGAGATGGCGACGTCACCGGTGCCGGGAGGCAGGTCCAGCAGCAGGACGTCGAGGTCGCCCCAGTAGACGTCGGTGAGGAACTGGTTGAGCGCCCGGTGGAGCATCGGCCCGCGCCAGGTCACCGGAGCGTTGCCCTTGGTGAACATGCCGGTCGAGATGACCTTCACGCCGTATGCCTGCGGCGGCATGATCATGGAGTCGACCTGGGTCGGCAGCCGGTCCACGCCGAGCATGCGGGGGACCGAGTGACCGTAGATGTCCGCGTCGAGCAGCCCGACGGAAAGTCCGGACTGCGCCATCGCGACGGCCAGGTTGACCGTGACGGAGGACTTACCGACGCCACCCTTTCCGCTGGCCACGCCGAACACCCGGGTCAGCGACTCCGGCTTGGCGAAGGGGACCTCTCGCTCGGGCTGGTCACCCTTGAGCGACGATCGCAGCTTGGTCCGCTGCTCGTCGCTCATCACGTCGAGCTCCACCGCGACCCGGTTGACCCCGTCCACCTTGCCGACGGCGTTGGTGACGCGGCCGGTGATCTCATCACGCATCGGGCAGCCGGCGACGGTCAGGTACACGCCGATCCGGACGCTGCCGTCCCCGCTGACGTCGATGGACTTGACCATGCCGAGCTCGGTGATCGGCCGGTTGATCTCGGGGTCGTTGACGGTGGCCAGGGCGGACGAGATCGCCGAGGTGAGGTCTTCGGTACTGGCGGACAACGGAGGAGTTCCTGTCTGTCGCGCGAGGAAGTTTTCGGCTCCACATCACGAATGTCGATGCTGTTTCAACGATACCGGCGGCTCGGCGCGGTGGCAGTTCTCGGCGAGGGTCGGAGCGGGGTGTCGGCGACGTGGCGACTGCCGTAGCCCGGCCTCCCGACATCGCGCGTTCACCCTTTCGCGGCTGCCCAGGCAACACCGGGACGTGCTCTATCGTGCGATTGATGCCGAGCCACGACAGGGGAGCCTCATGACCGAGCGCGCCGGAGGTTTCCAGGCGGGCGTCCTCGAGAGCGCCGAACCGCTGGAGCCGCTCGGGAACGCCGCCCCCATCGGGCTGTCCGCGGTGGAGATGACGGCGTGGCGCGGCTTCCTGAACGCGCACTCCTACGTCGTCCGGCGCCTCGAGGCCGAGCTGGAAGCCGAACAGTCGATGCCGCTGGCCAACTACGACGTCCTGGTCCAGCTCGCCGAGGCGCCCGACCACGCGCTCCGGATGAGCGAGCTCGCGAGTTCGGTGCTGCTGAGCCGATCGGGGCTGACCCGGCTGGTGGACCGGCTGGAGCGGGAGGGTCTGGTCGAACGCCGGGCCAGCCCGGACGACGCCCGCGGCACGCTCGCTGTTCTGACGCCGGCCGGTCTGACACGGTTGCGCGAGGCGTGGGTCACGCACCTGCGCGGCGTGCGGGAGCACATGGTCAGCCGGTTCAGCCCGGACGAGCTGACGACGCTGGCGGAGTTGCTCAGCCGACTCGGCTGAGCCGCCCGGACATCAGGCCTCGGCCGCCGGCACGTCGGAAGCGGGCACCCGGGAAGCTGGTGTCTGGGGAGCCGGGAGTTCGCTCAGCGAGAGGTGGGCCCGCGACGCGGCGGCGGGCGCCACCCCCGTCGGGGTCCGGCACCAAGGGCAGACTCGCCAGTTGACCTCCACTGCCCGGTTGCAGCTGGTGCAGCGCCCGGAATCGGAGCTGGTTCCGCACCAGGGGCAGCAGATCATGTCCGGTCCGACGCCGCCACCGCATCCTGTGCAGCGCGAGTCGACCGGTGCCCCGTCGCCGGCCGTGACCCGCAGCACCTCTTCATAGGTCGTCTCGCCGCGAAAGGCCTTCAGCATCCCGGAGGTCCGCAGGCTGCGGACGCCGGACGCGTGGGCGGCCGCGGCGACATGCCGCTCGTCCCCGCCGGCCCGCAGCGCGTCCCGCAGTTCCGGCGTGATCGACAGGACCTCGTAGATGCCGGAGCGTCCGCGGTAACCGGAGTGTCCGCACTGGTCGCACCCGCGGCCCATCACCGGGGCACCGGCGCTGACCTCTTCCAGGCTGACTCCGAGCGCGAGCCGGATGTCCTCGCCGGGGATCGCCGGTTCCGCGCAGCCGAGGCACGGCTTTCGGACCAGCCGCTGCGCCACGACCAGCGACAGGGACGGGGCGAGCAGGAACGCCGGTGTGCCCATGTCCACGAGCCGCGACACCGCGGCGACGGCGCTGGTCGTGTGCAGCGTGGACAGCACCAGGTGACCGGTCATGGCGGCGGCCAGGGCGTGTTCGGCCGTCTCGAGGTCGCGGATCTCACCGACGAGCACGACGTCCGGGTCCTGCCGCAGCACGGCACGCAGCCCCGCAGCGAAGGTCATCCCGGCCTTGGTCTGAATGTTGACCTGGGTGATGCCCGGCAGCGTGACTTCGACCGGGTCCTCCAGCGTCACCACGTTCTTGTCCGGAGTGCTGACCTCATTGAGCGCGGCGTAGAGCGTGCTGGTTTTACCAGCACCGGTCGGACCGGTGATGAGGACCAGACCCTGCGGCTCCTTCACGGCGCGCATGAGCATCGCGAGCTGGTCCGGCTCCATCCCCAGCGTGGCGGTGCCGGGCATGTCCGTGCCCTGCGGCAGGAGCCGGAGCACGATCTTCTCGCCGTAGAGCGAGGGCAACGTGGAGACCCGGCAATCAACCTGGCGGCCACCCGCCACGATCTTGGCGCGGCCGTCCTGCGGACGTCGACGTTCGGCGATGTCCAGCCCGGCGAGGATCTTCAATCGGCTGGTGACCGACGCGCTGGCCGACCGCGGCGCGGAGGTGACGTCACGCAGCACGCCGTCGACGCGGAACCGCACCCGCACGCCGTCGCGCTGCGTCTCGACGTGGATGTCCGACGCACGCTGGCCGACGGCGTCGACGATGAGCATGTCGACCAACCGGACGATCGGGGCGTCGTCAGCGGAGGACTCCGCGGTGGCATCGTCGACCTGCCCGACGTCGGTGAAGTCGTCGAGCATCTCACTGACGGCACCGTGGTCGGAAGAGAGGCTCCACACCCGGGCGAGGGCCTGGCGCAGGTCGCGTTCGACGGCGACCGAGACGTAGACGTCGCGGGTGCGCAGGTGCAGCCGGACCTCGTCGAGGCTGACGACGTCGGTCGGGTCGGTGACGGCGATCCGGGGGATCTCGCCCGGGTCGGCCGAGAGGACGAGGATGCCGGCCTTCTCGGAGATGGTCCGCGGCAGCCTGCGGGCGACCTGCGGGTCGATCCGGGTGCTGGACAGGTCGGTCAACGGGAGCCGGAGTGCCCCGGCGAGGGCCATCGCGACCTGGCGTTCGTCGGCGAGGCCCGTTTCGACGACGAGCCGTCCCAGGCGACGTCGCGGGCCGGCCGTGTTCGCCTGCTGGGCGAGCAGATCGTTGAGCTGCTCAGCGGAGATGACACCCTGCTCGACGAGTACCTCGCCGATGCGTTTGCGCACAGTCGTGCGCTGCGTCGAGGGAGGAGTGCTCACTAAGTCCGATCGGCACAATGTCCGAGCGGTGTAGCCCGGCTGATTGACGCGGGGCACCGCGGGTGCTAGGAGCCGGCTCCCTCTGGAGTATTCGGTCGCTCGTCGCGGGTCCGTTCGATCCGGGCCTTCTCGGCGCGGTTCCGGTCGACGCGCGCCTTGTCCGTACGCGCCCGATCGGGCCGCTGCTTGTCCGAGCGGGGCTTGTCCGACCTTGATTTCTCGTTCCGGGCCTTGTCGGACCGCTTCTCCCGGTTCCGGTCGGCACGCCCGTCCTCGTCGGACCGGTCCTTCTGGTCCAGCTCGTCGAGGATCGCCCGCAGTTCGGCCCGCAGGTAGTCGCGGGTGACGACCTCACCGAGGCTGATGCGCAGCGAGGCGACCTCGCGAGTGATGTATTCGGCGTCGGCCAGCAGCCGCGAGTTCTGGTCCCGGTCCTGCCCCATGTTGACCCGGTCACGGTCGTCCTGCCGGTTCTGGGCCAGCAGGATCAGCGGGGCCGCGTAGGAGGCCTGCAGGCTCAGCAGCAGCGTCAGGAACGTGAACGTGTACGGGTCGAACCGGGCGGACGCCGGCGCCAGGATGTTCCAGACCAGCCACAACGCGATGAAGATCGTCATGTAGACGAGGAAGCGCGAGGTGCCCATGAACCGCGCGAAGCGCTCGGCGATGCGACCGAACCAGTCCTCGTCCACGGCGGGGAGCAGGCTTCGGCCGGGCGCCCGGGGAAGGTCGAGCCGCGTCACCCGGCGAGCGGTCCGTGCCATCGGTCAGCCCCGTCCCGGCTTGGCGCTGACCGCTTCGGAAGGGCGCCGCACGATGTCGTCGAAGTCCCGCTCGCGCCAGTCGGGCGGCAGCAGATGGTCGAGCACGTCGTCGACGGTCACGGCTCCCAGCAGCCTGGACTCGCTGTCCGCGACGGGAACCGCCACCAGGTTGTACGAGGCCAGATAACGCGTCACCTCCTGCAGCGGACAGTCCGGTGCGAGGGGGTCGATGTCGGTGTCGACCACGGCACCGACCAGGGTGGAGGGTGGCTCGCGTAGCAACCGCTGGAAGTGGGCGAGACCGAGGTAGCGGCCCGTCGGGGTCTCGTAGGGAGGGCGGACCACGTAGACCTGCGCCGCGAGCGCCGGAGACAGCTCACGCGCCCGGACCCGGGCCAGCGCTTCCGCCACCGTGGCGTTCGGCGGGAGGATCAAGGGTTCGCTGGTCATGATTCCGCCGGCGGTGTCGTCGGCGTAGATCAGCAGCCGACGAACCGGAGCCGCCTCCTCCGGCTCCATCAGTTCGAGCAGCCGCGCCGCCTCATCGGCAGGCAAATCACCGAGCAGGTCGGCGGCGTCATCCGGACCCATCGCCTCGAGCACATCGGCGGCGCGTTCGTCCTCGAGACCGCCGATCAGCTCGACCTGCTCGTCCTCCGGCATCTCGCCGAGCACGGCGGCGAGCCGGTCGTCATCGAGCGCCGCCGCGACCTCGTTGCGGCGCTTCAACGACAGGTCATGCAGCATCGTCGCGAGGTCGGCCGGCGGCAGCTTCTCGAATGCCGCGAGCAGGTTGGCAGCCCCCTGGCCGTTCTCCGGCAGCGAGAAGCCGGTGACCTGGTCCCAGTCGAGGGTCGAAACCTTGCCGCGGCGGCGCGGCTCCTTCACCGCGACCTGGGTCACCAACCAGTCCCGGGTTCGGTTCTGTTCGATGGCCGCGTCGAGGACCGTGACCTCGACCCCGTCCTCCAGCCGGGTGACCCGCCGGTCCAAGAGTTCGGCGAGCACGAGCGTCTCGCCGGTGCGCCGCTCGAACCGTCGCCAGTTCAGGGTCCCGGAACCGAGAACGACCGCGCCCGCCTCGACCCCGGTCACCCGGCTCATCGGGACGAAGATGCGGCGGCGCTGAACCTCGACCGCCAGGCCCAGCACCCGCGGCGCCTGCCCGCGGAGCCGGAGCGCGACGACGACGTCGCGGACGCGACCGACGGAGTCACCGGTGGGATCGAGCACGAGGATGCCCGCGAGGCGTGCGCAGAACACCCGCGCGGGCGGCGACGTCACGCCCGGTCCTGTCCGCCACAGGTCATGCCTGCTCGGCGGTGGGAAATCCGGCTCGGCACGCCCAGGAATGTACCGCTGGCAGGGGGACACTAGGTTTCTCGCAGCGCCCGTTACCCGGACGGACCGCTGCCCCCAGCCGCTGTTATCCGGAAGGACCGTGGGATGCCCCAGCACCCAACCCCAGGTAGGAGCCTGCGCCCGGCCGTTGTCCGGCGTCGCTCCAGGTGTGGCTCCTCGTTTCGCTCGTGGCGGCACTGGTCGGCTGCGCTCACCCTCGTCGCGGTGACGGGGTTGGCCGGCTGCGGCTCGAACAGCGAACGCACGTTGCCGGACGCGGCACCTCCGGCGGTCGACACGCTGACCGCCCAGCAGATCGTCACCGAGGCGCAGCGGGCGTTGTCCCAGGCGTCGTCGGTGCACATCACCGGCCAGTACCGCGAGGACAACAAGCCCGTGCAGATCGACATGCGGATCGCGGCCGGGAACAAGGCCATCGGAACGGTTCTCGCGGACGGCTCGAAGGTGGACCTCCGCCGGATCGGGGACACGCTGTACGTCAAGGGCGACGACAAGTTCCTCGCCGCGCTCGGCCCCAAGGCGCAGGCCAGCAAGGGCAAGTGGCTGGTCGGGCCGGTCGCCGAAGCTGACCGCGGGCTCGCGAACCTCACCGACATGAAGCGCTTCGCCGACACGCTTGCACCAGGCAATGGCGCGCTGACCAAGGAAGCGGTGCGCTCAATCGCCGGCACACGGGCGATCAGCGTCCTTTCCCCCGCCGGGGTCCGGCTGTGGGTCGCGGACACCGGTCCCGCCTACCCGCTGCGGGTCGAGCGGATCGGTGCCGCGGTCGGCTTCATCGACTATGGCGACTACAACGCGCCCGTCGACGTGAAGGCGCCCGCTCCGACGGTTGACCTGGCGTCGGTCACTACTTAGGGCCTCACGCGGGGTCCGGTAGTTCGGCGGTTCGCGCCCACGGTGGATCGTCTGGGTGCGGTTTGGCTGCACGGTCGATCAGCTGGCCTGGTGGATCTACGGTGGGCGGCGACGGGGGCTCTTGGGGGCTCCGTGGGCACCGGTAAGTCGGCGGTGCGCGCCCACGGTGGATCGTTTGGGTGCGCTTCTGCTGCACGGTCGATCAGCTGGCCTGGTGGTTCTGCGGTGGGCGAAGCGGCGGTGGGTTCCAGGACGAGAACTAGGACGCGGCGTCGAACGGCCCCTGTCGCTGGGACGCCCGATAGGAGGGAAGCGCGTCCCATCCGGCCGAAGGCTGACTCCCGGCGCGTCGTGCGACGGGGAAAATCGCAGCGAAGGACGCTCGACCGGCTCCTGCAGCCGCAGCGTCGCCCAGGTCCGCCACTGTGGGTCCTGCACTTGGTCGTGGTGCCGCAAGTCCGGCTCGCAGTCCACGGCGACTGCCGCCAGGTGGACCGAACGGTCGGCGATGCGGTAGGCCAAGAGGCTGCCGTAGTAACCGTCGGTGAATGAACGGCCGGGACGGACCAGATGCCGCCGTGCCGCATCCGCGCCAGCGCACCGAGCACCGAGGCGACGGGCCTAGCGGCGACGCTGCTGGGGGCTCCTCGAGGACGGTTACGACGGACGCGCCGCCTGCGATGCGGCGTACGCGTGCCGGCGCAGGGCTTGGAAGAAGCCGGCCGGTTCGATGCCGCCGCCGGTGTTCTCGTCGACGTTGAAGCCCAGCGCGTCCGACTCGGCGTCGCTCAGCGCTTCCCCGATGCGGACATCGGCGAACGTCCGCCAGGAGCCGAAGCGGCTGGCGTAGCGCAGGGTCAGCGACACCTCGTCCGCGGTGATCGCGGCGCGTAGGGCGGAGAGCCGGACGAGCGGGGAGCCGGCCGGATCGCTGACCTGGGCGCCGAGCCAGATGGGACCGGCGGGGCCGAGGCGATAAGGAAGGACGGACGACATCGTGGTCCTGCGGAAGCTGAGGCTCGGCAGGAGTAGTTGACGGCCGAGCGGTGGTTCGAGCGAGCTGGCGACGAGGATGTCCTGGTCCAGCCCCGGCCCGTGGGCGTCGGCGATCCGGAGCGCCAGGCCGAGCACGTCCGGCAACGGCTCGGGCAGGCTCGCCCCACGGGAGAACCGGACCACGCCGGAGTAGGTGCCGTCGCGGTCGAGCAGTTCGACGCCGAGGGGCGTCGCGTCCGGGTCGTCGGCAGTTGGTCGGATGGTGATCGAGACGCGGTGCGCGATCCCGTCCGGGTGGAAGATGCGGGCCGATCGCAGGCTGGACCCGAGTTGCATCGCGGTTGATGTCATCGTGTCCGCCACCAGGAAGGCCGGATTGCGCGCGGTCATACGGTCCCTGTCCCCGAACGCGTGGCGGCAGAACCTCGGGTGGCCGGGACCACCCCGGGCTCTGCCGCAACAGCTCAGGTCGTCGCGTACTTCTCCCGCAGGTCACCCTTCAGCACCTTGCCGCTGGCGTTGCGGGGGAGCGCCTCGACGATCTCGATGGCGGTGGGCTTCTTGTAGGAGGCGAGCCGGTCCCGACACCAGGCGTTGAGGTCGTCCAGAGTGGGTGGGTCGTTCGGGTCGGCGGGCGTGATGACGGCGAGCGGCGTCTCGACCCAGCGGGGATGCGGAGTCCCGATCAGCGACACCTCCTGCACCTTCGGGTGGCTCGCGAGCACGCTCTCGACCTCCGCGCAGTAAATGTTCTCCCCGCCGGAGATGATCATGTCCTTCTTGCGGTCGACGACGTAGATGAAGCCCTCGTCGTCCCGGCGGACCAGGTCGCCGGAGTGGAACCAGCCGTCGGCGAACGCCTCGGCCGTGGCGGCCGGGTTGTCCCAGTAGCCCTCCATCAGCGAGGGACCGCGGTACACGATCTCCCCGACCGCACCGTCGGGAACATCGTTCATCTCTTCATCGACGATCCGCACCGCGACGGTCGGGACCGGTTTGCCCACCGAACCGATCTTCCGCAGCGCGTCGGCGCCGTCGAGCACGCAGGTCACCGGCGACATCTCGGTCTGCCCGAACACGGCGATGTTCGGCAGGCCGGGGAACGTGTCGGCCATTGCCTGCAGCGTCGAGGCCGGGGCGGGGGAGGCACCCCAGGAGATGGCCCGCAGCGCGAGGTCGCGCGAGGTCTTGGCTTCGGCAGCAGCGGTGCACAGCGCCTGCCACTGCGTGGGCACCAGGAAGACACCGGTGACCCGCTCCGACTCCAGCAGGTCGAGCGTCTCGGTCGGGTCGAAGGCCTTCGTCGGCATGATCACCGTGACCCCGCCGATGAGCAGCATGGGGGCGATTGCGCCGATGCCGGCGATGTGGAACAGCGGCGCCGCGACCAGCGTGATCTCGTCGTCGGCGAACAGCTGCCACCCGCGGATGATCGTGATCGACTGCATCAGCAGGTTCAGGTGGGAGAGCATCGCGCCCTTGGGGCGGCCGGTGGTGCCCGAGGTGTACATGATCAGACAGATCGCGGTCTCCTGGACCACCACCTGCGGTGCGGCTGCCGCGTCGGCGGCGGCGAGCACCTCGTCGTAGTCCTCGGCGCCGGGACCTGCGTCGGAAAGCGCACCTGCCGCGGTCCCGCCGGCGACCAGGCAGAGCAGCTCCGGATCGTTGGCCCGCACCTTGCCGGCGATCGGGGCGAGCGGTGCGTCCACCAGGAGGCCCTTGGCGCCGCAGTCGTCGAGGATCCACGTGATCTCGTCGGCAACGAGACGGAAATTGACCGGAACCGCAATCGCACCGAGCCGGTTGATCGCAAGGACGGACTCCACGTACTCGCGACAGTTCGTCATCACGAGCGCGAGCCGGTCGCCCTCGCCGACGCCGCGGCTGTGCAGCGCAGCGGCGAGCCGTTCGACCCGCTCGTGCAGCTGGGCCCAGGTCGTCGTTTCACCCAGGTAGCGGATTGCCGTCCGGTCCGGGATCTGCGAGGCGTGCCGGGCGAGCTGGGTGAGCCAGGTGTAGCGACGGCTGGCCAGCAGCGCCGGGTCGATGTCGGGGCGGCTGTCGGTGCTCATCGCGGGGCTCCTCGGATCGACGCCGGTCTCGGGCAGCTCCCGGCTCAAGGTTGACTGTAGGACGAGCGTGACGACGATCACGTTGGGGTACGCGAACACCGGAGGGCCTTCCGATGGACTTCACGCTTCCCGACACGGCGGTCGCGGTGCGGGACGGGGTCCCCAGATCTACGGGGGGATGGCGTACTCGGAGGAGAATCCGGTCGCCCGGCTGCTGCGCGACGCCCGGATCGGGCACGGCCGTCCCGGTGGCCGAGGATCTGATCCACGCGCACATCGCTACGGCGCAGTAGGACCTGCCGCGCGGCTGATCACCAAAGGGGCCGGCGCTAGCGGTCGATCCGGCCGGCCCGGTCCAGGATCTCGTCGGAGACGTCGGGATCGTCGGCCGCGATCCGTGGCATGCCGTGGAACTGGGCGGCGGTCCACTCGAGGGTGATGCCGGGATTGTGGACGGACATCCCGTCGGTGAGGAACAGGTGCGGTG
>DATITC010000205.1:0-28188 GCA_035468175.1 Frankiaceae bacterium
CCGTTTCAGGGCCGAAAATGCGACGGTCGGCGCGCCCACCGCAGATCCACTTCGTGCTGCGGATCGGCGGTGGGCGAGAACTGCAGCGGCGCGCCCTGCGTTCCGCAGCTCACGGGCCCACGCTGATCCGCCGTTGGCGCGCACGGTCGATCTTCGTGCCGAGGATCGACGGTGGGCGAGAACTGTGCGCCTCCGGGTCCGTTTCAGGGCCGAAAATGCGACGGTCGGCGCCCACCGCAGATCCACTTCGTGCTGCGGATCGACGGTGGGCGTGAACCGCAGCGGCGCGCCCTACGTTCCGCAGCTCACCGGCCACGCCGGTCAACCGTGGTCGCCCACGGCCAATCCGCTTCTGCATGCGGATCGACGGTGGGCGCGTACGGGGCGAGCAAGAACCCCCCGGACCTCAGCCCTCGTAGCGCAGCCAGAGCACGCCGAGCGGCGGGATGCGCAGCACCGCTGAAGCCGGCTGCCCATGGTGCGCGACCTCCTCGGCCTGGACCGCGCCGTAGTTGCCGACACCTGATCCGGCATAGCCCTCGGCGTCGGTGTTGAGCACCTCGACCCAACGGCCGGCACGCGGCAGGCCGACGCGGTAGCCCTCCTTGGGAGCACCGGCGTAGTTCGCCACACACGCCAGCAGACTGTCGTTCGGGCCGGACCGGAAGAAGGAGAAGACGTTGCCCTCGGCATCGTTCGCGTCGATCCAGGCGAAGCCCTCCGGGTCCACGTCCCGAGCCCAGAGCGCCGGCGTCTCCCGGTAGACCCGGTTGAGGTCACGGACGAGGCTCTGCACGCCCCGGTGGTCCGGGTTGTCCAGCAGCCACCAGTCCAGGGACCGCTCCTCGGACCACTCCGACTCCTGGCCGAACTCGCAGCCCATGAACAGCAGCTGCTTGCCGGGGTGGGCCCACATGTGCGCCAACAGCGCCCGAACGTTCGCCAGCTGCTGCCACCGGTCGCCGGGCATCTTCCGCAACAGCGAGCCCTTGCCGTGCACCACCTCGTCGTGCGAGATCGGCAGGAGGTAGTTCTCGCTGTAGGCGTACATCATCGAGAACGTCATCTGGTGGTGGTGGAACGAGCGGTAGATCGGGTCACGCGCGGTGTAGTCGAGCGTGTCGTGCATCCAGCCCATGTTCCATTTGAAGCCGAAGCCCAGCCCACCGAGATGCGTCGGTCGGGTGACGCCCGGCCAGGACGTCGACTCCTCGGCGATCATCATCACGCCGGGGTAGTCCCGGTACACGGTCGCGTTCGTCTCCTGCAGGAACGCCACCGCCTCCAAGTTCTCCCGGCCGCCGTAGATGTTCGGCGTCCAGTCGTCGCCGCGGGAGTAGTCGAGGTAGAGCATCGAGGCGACGGCGTCGACCCGCAGCCCGTCGATGTGGAACTCCTCGAACCAGTAGAGGGCGTTCGCGACGAGGAAGTTCCGGACCTCATGCCGGCCGAAGTCGAAGACGTAGGTGCCCCAGTCCGGCTGTTCGCCGCGCTTGGGGTCGGCGTGCTCGTACAGCGGGGTGCCGTCGAACCGCCCGAGGGCCCAGGTGTCCTTCGGGAAGTGGGCCGGGACCCAGTCGAGGATGACGCCGATGCCGGCCGCGTGCAGCCGGTCGACGAGCCGTCGGAAGCCGTCCGGTTCGCCGAAGCGCGCGGTCGGGGCGTAGTACGCCGAGACCTGGTAGCCCCAGGACCCGCCGAACGGATGCTCGGCCACGGGCAGGAACTCGACGTGGGTGAAGCCGGTCTCGGTCAGGTAGTCGACGAGCTCGTCGGCGAGCTGGTCGTAGGAGAGGCCCTGCCGCCAGGAGCCGAGGTGCACCTCGTAGACCGATACCGGCGCGGCGTGCCAGGCCGTGGCGGCGCGCTGCTCGAGCCATGCGGCGTCGCCCCACTCGTAGGACGATTCATCGACGATGCTCGCCGTCGCCGGCGGCACCTCGGTGCGCCGCGCCAGCGGGTCGATCTTCTGCCGCCAGACGCTGTCGACGCCCAGCACCTCGAATTTGTAGTGCGTGCCGGCAACGACGTCCGGAATGAACAGCTCCCAGACACCGCTGTAGCCGAGGGCGCGCATCAGGTGCGCCTTGCCGTCCCAGTAGTTGAAGTCGCCGACGATGCGCACGCCTCGCGCGTTGGGTGCCCACACCGCGAAGCTGGTGCCGACCACCGTTGGCGTACCCGGCCCGCCGTACCGGCGCACGTGGGCGCCGAGCACGGTCCATAGCTTCTCGTGCCGTCCCTCGGAGATGAGGTGCTGGTCGACCTCGCCGACGGTCGGCAGGAAGCGGTACGGGTCGTCGACCGTGAACGTTCCCGACTCGTACACGACCTCGAGGCGATAGTCGCGGGCCTGTCCACCGGGAAGCCGGGCCTCCCAGACGCCGGCTTCGTGGACCGAGGTGGCGGAGAAGCGCTCCCCGTCGGCCAGCACGGTGACGGCGCGGGCATCCGGCTTCAGCGCGCGGACGACCAGTTCGTCGCCGAGCGGGTGAGCGCCGAGCACCGAGTGCGGGTCCGGGGAGGCGCCGCCGACGAGCCGTTCGAGCTCGTCCCGCGACGGGCCGCTCGCGGAGCCGTCGCTCGTCGTGCCGCCGGCCGCGCCACTCGGCAGGCCGCCGGCCGCGCCACTCGGCAGGCCGCCGGCCACATCGCCCGCCGCGCCGTCCGCCTCCGACGTGAAGTCGCCGTCCTCGTCCTGCAGCGGGGTCTCCCCACCCACGGCGGCGATCTCGATCTCCGGGGCCTCGTCCTGACCGAGCGCCTCCTCGGACGGGACCGTGCCCGGGGTGGCGGCCGGTCCAGCCGGCTTCGACCCGCGTCGGATCCGGCCGCGCCCTGGAGCGTTGCCCGCCGCTCCGGACTGTGACTCGGGCGTGCGTCGTGTCGGGGGCATCAGCCGACCAGCCGTTCGATAGCGGAAAGCGGGATGGTAAGCCAGCTCGGCCGGTGGCGGGCCTCGTACATCACTTCGTACACCGCCTTGTCCAGTTCGAAGGCTCGCAGCACGACGTCCTCGTCGCGGGGGTCGGCACCGAGGGCGGCGGTGTAGCCGTCACAGAAGGCCGTTCGGTTCCGCTCTGCCCACTCCTCCGCGCGGTACGCGAGGGTGGCGGCGTCGTGCCGGTCGAGCAGCAGGTAGCGGGCGGCGTAGTCGTAGGAGCGGAGCATCCCGGCCACGTCCCGCAGCGGGCTGGCGGGGGCCCTTCGCTCGGCCAGCGGACGGGCCGGCTCTCCCTCGAAGTCCAGCAGTACCCAGCCTGAATCGATCCGGAGGACCTGGCCGAGGTGGTAGTCCCCGTGGATCCGCTGCACGTGCAGTCCGTCGTCGCGGTTCCCCAGCCGGTCGAAGGCGGCCCGCAACCCGCGCTCGAACGGGCGGAGCTGCTCGACGGTGGCCAGGGCCTCCTCCAAGCGCTCGATCATCCGCGCTGACTCGGCGGCCAGCTCGTCGGCACCCGCGGTGCGCGCCGGGAGGGTTTGCGCCAGGGCCAGGTGGACGGCGGCGGTGGCCGCGCCCAGACGCTCCGACTCCCCGGCGAAGTCGCCGCCCACCTCGTCGGCGTGGAGGTCCCCTTCGGCGTACAGGTCACGGACGCTGGCCAGGGCCAGGCGCCACCCTTCGCTGCCGCTGCGCAGGAACTCCTGCAGCACCGCGAACGTCGTGGGCTCGCCGTCCAGCTCTCCTTCGATCCAGCCCAGCGGAGCCGCGACGTGCGGGCTGCCGGCCTCGGCGAGTGCCCGGGTGACCTCCAGGTCCGGGTTGGTACCGGGGGAGATGCGGCGGAACACCTTCAGGATGTAGGCGTCCCCGTAAACGATGCTCGTGTTGGACTGCTCTACCCCGACCGGCATGCCGGCCAGCTGTTCCAGCTGCTGCGTGGAGGTGGCCGACAGGCCGCCCGTCGAGGCGTTTGTCCGCAGCAGCTCCAGCAGGGTGGCGGTGCCGCTGGCGTCGTGCAGCGCGTCGTACCAGTGCCGGCCGTGCGCGGATCCGATGCTGCCGGCATCTCCGCTCCGGCGCTGGTCGAGACCGGGCTCCGGCTCGGGGTAGCTGGTCATTGGCACCTGGTAGCAGTCGTCCCCGTCGGCGTAGCGCACCCGGATCAGCAGGTGGACCAGGGAGTCCGAGAGCGCGACGGCCTGCTCGACCTCGACCGCGGTCAGCTCGCGGCCCTTGCCGGCGAACCATCGCTGGGCGGGCAGCCAGACGGCGAGCAGGCCGGGAAGGCCGGACAGGTCGGGCACGGCGGGCACGGCGGCGTCGTTAGCGGCGTCGGCGGGGGCGTGGGTCACGGAAATCTCTCCTGATCGCGCGGGCGGGTCGGCAACGAGCTGTCGGTCAACCCCCGTATTCGTCCGACGACGTGGTCAGGGCGAACCAGTAATGCCCGTGCCCCGGGAGGGTGAGCAGGTAGGGGAGCTCGCCGATCCGCGGGACGTGCACGTTGCCGGACAGCTCGACCGGCGAGCACCCCTCGAATCGGCGCAGGTCGAGCTCCACCGGCTGCGGGAAGCGGGACAGGTTCGCCACGCACAGCACCCGGTCGTCCCCGAACTCGCGGACGTAGGCCAGCACGCTCGGGTTGCTGGCGCCGAGCTCCTCGAAGTTCCCGAGCCCGAACACCGGGTGGCGCTTGCGGATCTCGATCATCCGCTTGGTCCACCACAGCAGCGACGTCGACTGATGCATCTCCGACTCGACGTTGAGCGCCTGGTAGCCGTAGACGTAGTCCATCAGCACCGGCAGGTAGAGCCGGGCCGGGTCGCAGGTGGAGAAGCCGGCGTTGCGGTCCGGCGACCACTGCATCGGCGTCCGGACTCCGTCGCGGTCACCGAGGTAGATGTTGTCGCCCATGCCGATCTCGTCGCCGTAGTACAGCACCGGCGAGCCGGGCAGCGAGAGCAGCAGGGAGGTGAACAGCTCCATCTGCGCGCGGCTGTTCTCCAACAGCGGGGCCAGCCGGCGCCGGATGCCGATGTTCGCCTTCATCCGCGGATCCCGGGCGTACTCCCGGTACATGTAGTCGCGCTCTTCGTCGCTGACCATCTCGAGCGTCAGCTCGTCGTGGTTGCGCAGGAAGATGCCCCACTGGCAGTTCGACGGGATCTCCGGCGTCTGCGCCAGGATCTCCGAGATCGGGTAGCGGGACTCCCGCCGGACCGCCATGAAGATGCGCGGCATCAGCGGGAAGTGGAACGCCATGTGGCACTCGTCGCCCCCGGACTCGTAGTCGCCGAAGTACTCGACGACGTCGCTGGGCCACTGGTTGGCCTCGGCCAGCAGCACCTTGTCGGCGTACTTGGCGTCGACCTCCTTGCGCAGGCGCTTCAGGAAGTCGTGCGTCTCCGGCAGGTTCTCGCCGTTGGTGCCCTCGCGGACGTAGAGGTAGGGAACGGCGTCGAGCCGGAAGCCGTCGAGGCCGAGGTCGAGCCAGAAGCACAGGACCTCGAGCATCGCCTCCTGGACCTTCGGGTTCTCGAAGTTGAGGTCCGGCTGGTGCGAGAAGAAGCGGTGCCAGTAGTACTGGCCGCGGACCGGGTCCCAGGTCCAGTTCGACTTCTCGGTGTCGACGAAGATGATCCGGGCGTCCGGGAACTGCTCGTCCGTGTCGGACCAGGTGTAGAAGTCGCCGAACCGGCCGTCCGGGTCCGAACGCGACGCCTGGAACCACGGGTGCTGGTCGCTGGTGTGGTTGACGACGAGGTCGGTGATGATGCGAAGGCCGCGGGAGTGGGCCTCGTCCACCAGCTCGACGAAGTCACCGAGGTCCCCGAACTCGGGAAGGATCTTGAGGTAGTCGGCGATGTCGTAGCCGCCATCGCGCAGCGGCGAGTTGTAGATCGGCAGCAGCCACAGGCAGTCGACGCCGAGCCACTGCAGGTAGTCGAGCCTCTCGGTGAGCCCGCGCAGGTCGCCGGTGCCGTCGC
This sequence comes from Frankiaceae bacterium, assembly GCA_035468175.1. GTDB lineage: Bacteria > Actinomycetota > Actinomycetes > Frankiales > Frankiaceae > JAVEDQ01. The sequence goes on from DATITC010000205.1 coordinate 5,932, forward strand.
CGTTGGAGTCCTTGAACCCGCGGACGAGGATCTCGTAGAAGACGGCACGCTTGTACCAGAGCGGGTCGCGCGACTCCTCGCCGGGGGAGCCGGTTTCCGGCAGCGGCGGGAGGTTGAGCTCCTCTGCCCGCGCGGCCTGCGAGTGCTGACTCGGGGCGCGCGCGGCCGCCACCGCGGAGGCCGCCTGCTCGGCCGTGACGTCGAGCCCGTGCTCGGGGGCGGTCATCGGTTGTCGAGGACGTTCATGTACCGCTACCTCCGGGGACGGACAGTGAAGATGTGCGCGGGTTCGACGAAGGGGTCGAGCCGGACGTAGTTGGCCTGACCCCAGGCGTAGTCGGTGCCGGTGATCTCGTCGTGGACGTCGAAGCCCTCGGTCCAGTCCATCCCCAGTCCGGGCATGTCCAGCCGCACCGTGGTCTCGCGGGTGGCGTGCGGGTCGAGGTTGACCACCACCAGCACCGTGTCGGTGACGGTGTCCGCCGGCATCCCGCGCGGGGGGTCGGACCGCTTGGAGAAGCAGATCACGCTTTCGTTGTCGCTGGCGTGAAAACGCAGGTTGCGCAGCTGGTGCAGCGCCGGGTGTTCCCGTCGGATCTGGTTCAGCCGGGTCAGGTACCCGGTCAGCGGGGCGCTCGACCAGTCGCGGGGCCGGTACTGGTACTTCTCCGAGTCCAGGTACTCTTCGCTGCCCGGTCGGACGGCGACGTGCTCGAACAGTTCGTAGCCGGAGTACACGCCCCAGCTCGAGCTCATCATCGACGCCAGTACGGCGCGCAGCTTGAACACCGGCGGCCCGCCGTACTGCAGGGACGCGTGCAGGATGTCCGGCGTGTTCACGAAGAAGTTCGGGCGCATGTGCCACGCCGCGTCGACCAGCTCGTGCCCGTACTCCTCGAGCTCCCACTTCTCCGTGCGCCAGGTGAAGTAGGTGTAGCTCTGGGAGAACCCGACCATCCCGAGCATGTGCATCATCGGCGGCCGGGTGAAGGCCTCGGCCAGGAACAGGACGTCCGGCTCGGTCGACTTCACCTCCGCGATCAACCGCTCCCAGAACGAGACCGGCTTGGTGTGCGGGTTGTCGACGCGGAAGATCCGGACGCCGTGACTCGTCCAGTGCCGGACGATGCGCAGCACCTCGCGGTAGATGCCTTCCGGATCACGGTCGAAGTTGATCGGGTAGATGTCCTGGTACTTCTTGGGCGGGTTCTCCGCGTAGGCGATCGAGCCGTCGCTCTTCTGCGTGAACCACTCCGGATGGGCCTTCGCCCACGGGTGGTCCGGGGCCGCTTGCAGTGCGAGGTCGAGCGCGACCTCCATGCCGAGTTCACCTGCCCGGGCGACGAAGGCATCGAAGTCCTCGAGACTGCCGAGGTCCGGGTGCACGGCGTCGTGGCCGCCGTCCTTCGAACCGATCGCCCACGGTGAGCCGGGGTCGCTCGGGTCCGGGTTCAACGTGTTGTTCGGGCCCTTGCGGTTGACCTCACCGATCGGGTGGATCGGCGGCAGGTAGACGACGTCGAAGCCCATGTCGGCCACGGCCGGGAGCCGCTCGGTCGCGTCGGCGAAGGTGCCGGAGCGCTTCGGGTCCAGTCTCGAGCCCTCGGAGCGGGGGACGAACTCGTACCAGGCGGAGTAGAGGGCACGCTCCCGGTCGACACGGAGGTCGAACGTCTCGTCGGCAGTCAGCAGATCCCGCAGCGGCGCGTTCTCGGAAGCAGCGGCCAGGCCGGGTGCGAGCGCCGGGGCCAACCGGTCGTGCACGTCGGTCAGCGTCGTGTTGCGCAGGGTCGCGATGGCGTGCAGCAGAGCCGGCTGTAGCTCGGGCGGGAACGACGGCTCGGACTCCTTCGCCACGCGCTCCAACAGCAGCGCGCCGTCCTCGAGGTCGACGGCGAGTTCGTCCAGGCCCTGCCCGGCAGCCGCCTTGACCTCGACGGCGTGCCGCCAGGTGGCGAGGCTGTCGGCCCACGCCTGCACGTGGAAGCTCCACACGCCCTCGGTGTCCACGACGACGTCGGCCTGGTAGCGGGCGGTATCCGGCGGGGAGATGAGGCGCATCCGGCGGACGTCGGCGAGCGAGCCGTCCGGGCGGAACAGCACGACGTCGGCACCGATCAGGTCGTGACCCTCGCGGAAGACGGTGGCGGTCACGGGAACCGTCTCACCGATCGATGTCTTGGCCGGCCAGCGGCCGCAGGACACGACCGGTGACACGTCCGTGATCACGATGCGGCCAATCACTGCGCCGACCCTACGCAGGCTCGCTGATGCGGCACCTGGCGATGCTCCGCGAGTGGCCCGATGATCGACATCCCCGAGGGATCGACGGTGGGAGTGGACGGTGGACGAGCAACGTACGTTTCCGCAGCCCACCGGCTACGCCTGCTGGCCGTCGGCGCGCACGGCCGATCGACGGAACTCGACCACGGGTGTCGCCGTTGGGGGAGATGCGGTGCACGCGGCCGGGGTCGGGTCACGGAGATCTCAATAGTTTGTGACATGCGAGACACGGACCTCCCAAGGTCATTAGGCTTCGCCCGCATCGGCACGACAAGCACGACCGAGCACCGGGCGCCGCTCGAGTGGCACCGCCCGCGAAACCGAAGAGCCTCGTCGAGGACGGAAGGAACAAGAGCAGTGGGAGTCAGTCTCAGCAAGGGCGGAAACGTCTCGCTCAGCAAGGAGGCCCCGGGCCTCACCGCGGTCACCGTCGGCCTCGGCTGGGACGTGCGCAGCACGACCGGCACGGACTTCGACCTCGACGCCAGCGCCATCGCGTGCAAGGCGGAGGGCAAGGTGGTGTCCGACCAGCACTTCATCTTCTTCAACAACCTCAAGAGCCCGGACGGCTCGATCGAGCACCTCGGCGACAACCTCACCGGCGAGGGCGAGGGCGACGACGAGCAGGTCAACGTCAACCTCGCCACCGTTCCCGCCGAGATCGACAAGATCGTGTTCCCGGTCTCGATCTACGACGCCGACAACCGCCAGCAGAACTTCGGCCAGGTCCGCAACGCCTTCATCCGCGTGGTGAACCAGGCCGGTGGCACCGAGATCGCCCGCTACGACCTCTCCGAGGACGCCTCGACCGAGACCGCCATGGTGTTCGGCGAGCTGTACCGGAGCGGCACGGAGTGGAAGTTCCGGGCCGTCGGCCAGGGCTACGCGGCCGGCCTGCGCGGCATTGCACAGGACTTCGGCGTCAACGTCTGACCCGACGCGCGTAGGCGGGGCCGTCGCTCATTCGTTAGACACGAAGGAGCGGCGGCTTCCGCCGTCTGCAATAACCTGGGCCGAGCCGGGACACCTGACGGGGTCCCGGCTCGTCGCGTCTAGTGGGGGTCCTCACCGTGGTCCGCATCTTCGGCACCTCGGTCGTCGTCAGCGTCATCGCGATCATCGCGGCCGGGGTCATCGGCGGCCCGAAGGTCGCGCTCATCGTGCTGATCCTGGCGGTGCTCGAGATCTCGCTCTCGTTCGACAACGCCGTGGTCAACGCGACCATCCTCCGGCGGATGAGCCCGTGGTGGCAGACGCTGTTCCTGACTCTCGGCGTGCTCATCGCCGTCTTCGGCATGCGCCTGCTCTTTCCCATCGTGATCGTTGCGCTGACCGCGCACATCGGGCCGGTCGAGGTCTTCCACCTGGCCCTCGACAACCCGACCGAGTACGCGAACAAGCTCACCGCGGCGCACCCCTCCATCGCGGCCTTCGGCGGGATCTTCCTGTTGATGATCTTCCTGGACTTCATCCTCGATCCGGAGCGCGAGGTCCACTGGCTCGGCCCGATTGAGCGGCAGCTCGGCAAGCTGGGCAAGTTGGACGTCGCCTCCGTCGTCATCGCCCTCGTCGCGCTGCTGGTGGTGGCCGAAGCCTTCGCGGACGTGAATGGGAAGAGCGCCACTCAGCAGGTGCTGACGGCGGGCGTCGCTGGTCTCGCGGTCTATCTCGCGGTGCGCGGGCTCGGGGAGTACTTCGAGTCCCAGGGTGTCGGTGAGGACGACGAAGACGGCGACGACGGGGACGGCGGCGACGCTGGTCACGCCGGTGACGCTGCTGCCGTCGATCGGACCGCTGTACGGGCCGCCGAGCACGGCGGGCTGCTGCACTCCAAGCACTCGGTCGGTAAAGCCGCGTTCTTCCTGTTCCTCTACCTCGAGCTCATCGACGCCTCGTTCTCCTTCGACGGAGTGGTCGGCGCATTCGCCATCACCCAGCAGATCTTCGTCATCGCGACGGGCCTCGGCATCGGCGCCCTGTTCATCCGGTCGCTCACCGTGTTCCTGGTCCGTCGCGGAACGCTGCAGGAGTACATCTACCTCGAGCACGGGGCGCACTGGGCCATCGGTGCCCTCGCGGTGCTGTTGGCCGTCACGATCACCCACGAGGTGCCGGAAGTCGTCACCGGCTTGATCGGGGTCAGCTTCATCGCTCTCGCACTCGTGTCCAGCATCATCGCCAAGCGCCGACGCGAGGCGGCCGTCGCCGATGAGCCCGGCGAGCGGGAACCCGTCGGCGTCTGAACCCGTCGGCGTCTGAACTCGACGTCTTCGCCCGGTTCAGCGTCCAGGGTTCAGATTTCGTTCACATCAATCCGACTCGCGGACGGCTACCAGTCCGTTAGCGTCCGTTCGGTGGAGTCAGATCATCCCCAGATCGCTCCCCGACCCGGAGGCCTGATGCGTCACTTCGCCTTCCTCGACGACGCCCGCCGAGCCGAGCTGTTCCATCGCCTTCCCGAGTACATCGCCCCGGAAGGCGAACGGTTGCAGGTCGCGACCGCCCTCGGCGCAACCCTCTACTCGCCAGGGACCCGTGTCGATCTCGCCGCCGACGCTCGTCGCCAGGGGCGGGCCGGCGTGATGAGCATGGTGTTCTGCCTCGAGGACGCTGTCGCCGACGACGAGGTGGACGGGGCCGAGCAGAACGTCATCGCGGCGCTGATGGCGCTGTCCAACGTTCCTCGTGGCGAGCTGCCGATGATCTTCGTCCGGGTGCGGGACGAGCCTCAGCTGACCCGGATCGTGCGGACGCTGGGGGAACGGGCAGGCGCCCTCGCGGGCTTCGTGCTGCCTAAATTCGGCGACGAGACCGGAGCGGCCCAGCTCGAGGCGGTGGAGGCGGCCTCCGAGCAGCTCGGCCGGCGGCTCTGGGCGATGCCGGTGCTGGAGACGCCGGAGATCATCTACCGGGAGTCCCGGGTCGACGCCCTGCTCGCGATCCGGCGGCTGCTCGACAAACACGTCGACAACGTGCTCGCGGTGCGGATCGGCGCCACCGACCTGTGCGGCCTGTTCGGGCTCCGCCGCGACCGTGACCTCACCATCTACGACCTCTCGGTGGTGCGCGAATGCATCGGCGACATCGTCAACGTCTGCGGCCGGGACGGCAGCCACCTCATCACCGGCCCGGTCTGGGAGTACTTCTCCAGCCCCGAACGGCTCTGGGTCTCGCCGCTGCGCGTCACCCCCTTCGAGCAGGCGCACGAGGGCCCGCTGCGCCAGCAGCTGATCTCGACCGACCTCGACCGCTTGATGCGCGAGGTCGTGCTGGACAAGGCCAACGGCTTGCTCGGCAAGACCGTCATCCATCCGAACCACGTCGCGGCGGTACACGCGTTGCTCGTGGTCACCCATGAGGAGTTCGTCGACGCCCGCACGGTGCTCGACGGGAACGCCGGCGGGGTGCGCCGCAGCGATTACGGCAACAAGATGAACGAGCTGCGCCCGCACCGCGCCTGGGCGGAGGTGGTTCTCCGGCGGGCGGCGGTGTTCGGAGTGCTGGCCGAGGGAGCGACCTTCGTGGACGTGCTGGCCGCGGCGCACGAGTTCGCCGGCGAGGCGCTGGACGGCGACACGCTGGTCAGGACCACGGGGTGAGAGCGACGTCCGACGCGACCCACAGCGAGCCCGTGCACGTCCCGGCGAGCGAGCTCGGGTGGGTCGCCGAGCACCTCGGGCTGCGGCTCACGGTCACCGAGGACGTCCTCGGCGGCCGCCTCGACGGGATGGCCGGCCTGGCGCTGCGGCGCAACCCCCGCCGCGCCCACCTGCTGGTGAGCCGACTGCTCGGCAAGCACTTGCCCGTCGACCCGCACGAGGCACTCCACACGGGTGCCCTGCTGGCCGGCCGGCTCCCGGCCGACGTGCTCGCCGGTGAGCCCCTCGTCTTCGGCTTCGCCGAGACCGCGACTGCGCTCGGGCACAGTGTCGCCGCCGCGGTCCCCGGTGCCGTTTCCGTCTGCAGCACCCGCCGGTCCGGGGTCAGCGTCCTCACCTTCGAGGAGGAACACTCGCACGCGACCGCTCACCGCGTTCTCGCGCCGCTGGAGCTGATCTCCACTCCCCGGGCGGTGGTCCTCGTCGACGACGAGCTCAGCACCGGCCGCACCGCGATCAACACCATCCGCGCGCTGCACGCGATCACGCCACGCCCCTCCTACACCGTCGCCGCGCTCCTCGACCTGAGGCCGGCGTCGGCGCGGGCCGCTTTCGCGGCGCTGTCCGAGGAGTTGGGCGTCCCGGTGCATGCGGTCTGCCTGCTCTCCGGGGAGCTCGAGGTGCCGGCGGATGCGGTGCACGCGGCGGCTCCGCTGGTGGCAAGCGGTGACCCGCCGATTCGGTCCTGCCGCGAGTACCCGGTCGAACGGGTCGAGGCGACCTGGCCGGCCGATCTACCGCTGGGGGGCCGTACCGGGTGGGGTCCCGAACTGGAGGAGTTGCTCAGCACCACGTTGAAGCCGCTGGCCGAGGCCGTGGCGTCGGACCTCGCCACGCTGGCCCGCCCGGACGCCTCCCCACGGGTGGGACCGCGGCGCGTCCTGGTGCTCGGGACCGAAGAGTTGATGTACGTCCCGATGCGGCTGGCCGCCGCCCTGGCCGAACGGCTCGGGAGCGACGGCGAGGTCCGGACGCAGTCGACCACCCGCTCACCGGTGGTGCCGATCGACCGCGACGGCTACGCGGTCCGCTGCGCGCTCGCCTTCCCGGCCCCGGACGAGCCGGAACGGCAGAGCTTCGTCTACAACCTGTCGCCCGCGGGCGGCGGCGGATCCAGCTACGACGCCATCATCGTCGTCTGCGACCCCCCGGCGTGCGAGGCCGACGCCGCCATGCTCGGCGCGCTCGCGGGCTGTGCGCCGGTGGTGCAGATCCAGTTGCCCGAGGTGCTCTGGTGAGCCAGGCACCCGCGGCGCTGCTGATCCCCGCGACGCCCGACCGTGAGCCAGCGCTGGTCCCGCTCGGCTCCTACCCGCCCGACGACGTCACGTTCCTGCTCAAAGACCTCGGGGACCTCGAGATCGAGCGGGGGACGGAGGAGCGCGAGGAACTGATCCAGACCGGCACCCACTACGCCGAGATGCTCCCGGTCGAGTACCAGCCGGCACCTGCCTACGTCGAGCTGTTCGAGCAGGCGCTGGCCCGTTCGGCCCGTCGGCTGGCGGTGGCCGTCGGCGTCGTGACCGAGCAGATCCTCGCCGAGAAGCGGGCACCCGTCCTGGTCTCGCTGGCGCGCGCCGGCACCCCGATCGGTGTCCTGCTCCGTCGCTGGGCACTGCGTTCCGGCCACGATCTACCGCACTACTCGGTCTCGATCGTCCGTGGCCGCGGGATCGACCAGGTCGCGATGCGCTGGCTGCTGCGGCGGTACCCGGCCGAGTCCCTGCAGTTCGTCGACGGCTGGACCGGCAAGGGCGCCATCACCCGTGAGCTGACCGAAGCGGTGCGCCCGCTGGGGCTCGACGACCGGTTGGCGGTGCTGGCCGACCCCGGCGGTTGCGCCCCGATCTTCGGCACGCGGGACGACTTCCTCATCCCCAGCGCGTGCCTGAACTCGACGGTCAGTGGGCTCGTCAGCCGGACCGTGCTCCGCGACGACCTCATCGGCCCGGACGACTTCCACGGCGCCAAGTACTACCGGCACCTCGCCGCGGACGACCGGTCGCGGCGATACGTCGATGTGGTCACCGCAGCCTTTGACGACGTGGCCGCCGAGGTGGCCGAGACCTGGCCGCAGGTGGCCACCGGGGACCGGGAGCCCACCTGGGCGGGCTGGCGGGCCGTCGAGCGGGTGGCAGCCGAGTACGGCATCGACGAGGTCAACCTCGTCAAGCCCGGCGTCGGGGAGACCACCCGGGTGCTCCTGCGCCGGGTGCCGGACCGCATCCTCGTCACCCCCGGCCGGGAGGACGACCTCGAGCACGTCCTGATGCTCGCCGCCGATCGCGGCGTGCCGGTGGAACTGCACGCTGGCCTCACCTACTCGTGCATGGGCCTCATCCGTCCGCGGACCGGACCGGTGGGGGAGTGAGCGACCTACTACCGCTCGACCCACTACCGCTCGATCGGATGCCAGGTGGACGATGGCTGGTCGCCTGCGACCTGGACCAGACGCTGATCTACAGCCGCGGCGCGTTCCGGCTGCCCGAGGGAACCCCGGAGCCGGCCCTGCAGGTCGCGGAGATCTACGGGGGAGGCGCGTCGAGCTTCCTCACCGCTCGCGCGGCTCGCCTGCTCACCCAGGTGGCGGCCCGGGCCGAGCTGGTGCCGGTGACGACGCGAACGCTCGAGCAGTACCGCCGCATCGACCTGGGTGTCCGCTGCCGCTACGCGGTGACGGCGAACGGCGGGTCGTTGTTGATCGACGGCGAACCCGACGCGACGTGGGAGGCGACGGTCCGGCGGCGGCTGGCCGACTCGGGGCGTCCGCTGGACGAAGTGCTCGGCCTCGCGGAGCGATGGGCGGACCCCGCCTGGGTGCGCACGCTGCGCGTCGCCGACGACTTCTTCGTCTACCTCGTCGCGCACGAGCGGGACCTGATCCCCGATCTCACCGACCTCGAAGCCGAACTGGTGGCCGACGGGTGGACGCTCTCGGTGCAGGGGCGAAAGGTCTACCTGGTCCCGGCTGCTCTCACCAAGCAGGCGGCGCTCGCCGAGGTGGCCGCCCGCTGCGGGCCGTCCGCCGTGGCCGCCGCCGGGGACTCCCTGCTCGACGCCGGGATGCTCGAGGCCGTCGACGCCGCCGTCCGCCCGGCGCACGGGGAGCTGCACGACGCCCGGTGGACCCGCCCGCACGTGCGCGTGACGGAGCGCTCGGGGCTGCTCGGGGGAGAGCAGGTCGTCGAGACGCTGCTGGCTGTCGCGGGAGTCACCGTTCCGGCAGGTTGAGGTTCCCCGCTTCCCGGGCAGATAGAGCGCAATGGACACGGCCCGGCTCGAGCTGCCGGCCACGCCGGCGGCAGCCAGCGTGGCCCGGCTCTTCGTGCGCTGCCTCTGCGAGGAGTGGGCGGTCGCCGAGGTCGCGGACGTCGCGGAGCTTCTGTCCAGCGAACTCGTCACCAACGCCGTGATCCACGCCCGCTCGGCCATCGAACTCGAAGCGGCGCGGACGCACTCGTGCCTGCGGGTCGACGTGCGCGACGTGGGACCCGGGTCGGTCACGGCCGCGCCCACGGCGCTGCCGACGCCGTCCGAAGCGGAGGGCGGTCGTGGTCTCGCGATCGTCGCGAGCCTTGCGGACACCTGGGGAGTTGACGACACCGGGCGCGGCAAGTCGGTCTGGTTCACCCTGGCCATCCCCGACGGGGACGAAGCGGCGGCGGCGGGAACCCGGCGCGGGCTGGTGAGCGAGCAGGTCGCGAGACGCCCCGTCGAGCCCAGCGTCCCCTCTGACGCCTGAAGCCCCCGACCTGCAGTAACGCCTGACCGTTGACCTGCGCCCGATGTGAGACTTGATCCTGAGTCGGTCCGCACCTGACATCGACCTTCCCCTGGGGCTAAGGTTAGGTTGCCTTTACCCAGTTCCCGGACGGGTGCCTCGCGCCGCGGTGTGAGACGTGCGAGAAGGAGTCCGGCTGATGTTCGCCAACTACCTGATCGGCCTGCGGGAAGGCCTCGAGGCCGCGCTGGTCGTCAGCATCCTGGTCGCCTACCTGATCAAGACCGGCCACGCCCGCAAGCTGCCTTCACTCTGGGGCGGGGTTGCGGCGGCGGTCGGTGTCAGCCTTCTTTTCGGTGCCCTGCTCACCTTCACCTCACGGCACCTCAGCTTCGAGGCGCAGGAGGGCTTCGGCGGCATCCTGTCCGTTGTGGCGGTCGGGTTCGTCACCTGGATGATCTTCTGGATGCGGCGGACGGCGCGGCACCTGTCCAAGGAGTTGCGCGGCCGGCTCGACGCCGCTCTCGCGATGGGCACCGGCGCCCTCGTACTCACGGCGTTCATCGCCGCCGGACGTGAAGGCCTGGAGACCTCGCTGTTCATCTGGTCCGCGGTACAGGCCACCGGCAAGAGCACGTCACCGGTGCTCGGCGCCGTGCTCGGCCTCGCCACGGCGGTGGTGCTGGGCTACCTGTTCTACAAGGGCGCCCTGCGGATCAACCTCGCAAAGTTCTTCACCTGGACCGGCGCCGCGCTGATCGTCGTCGCGGCCGGCGTGCTCGCCTACGGGGTCCACGACCTCCAGGAAGCTGGTCTCCTGCCGGGCATCAACGCCCTGGCGTTCGACGTCTCCGGCGCCATCCCGCCGGACAGCTGGTACGGCACCCTGCTCAAGGGGACGGTCAACTTCTCGCCGACGACGACGGTGCTGCAGGCCGTCGTGTGGGTCGCGTACATCGTCCCGGTCGGCATCCTGTTCTTCCTGCCGTCGCGCGCCGGCCGGCAGCCGGCACCGGCGCCGGTGTCCCGGGACGACGCGGTGCCCGCAGGCTCCCGCGAGAGCGGCACCGACGGGGGAAGCCCGGTTCCGTCGCGGTCCTGAACCGAGGGTGGGTCAGCCCTGCTGAACTGAGCGGGCCGCTGAATGGGCACTCTGCTGAACTGGGCGAGGACAAGGGGTTTGGCTGCCACGGGGGTGCGGGGGAAGATGATCCCCGCAGGCATCTGCACCCCACTCGTCGGGATCCTGGCGAGGCGATGATCCGAGGAGCCGCTGCGTGAGCACCCCCGTCGACCCGCACCAGTTGGAGAAGGAGCTCGAGCAGCTCCTCGAGATCGAGCGCTTCGAGCCGACCGGCTTCGCGCAGCACCACGCCGAGGAGTACGCGGCTTTCGTCGAGGAAGCCGCCGCCGACCCGACCGGGTTCTGGGCCGACCGCGCCCGAGACCTCGTCGACTGGTCGAAGCCCTTCGAGCAGGTCCTCGACGACTCGAACCCGCCCTTCTACAAGTGGTTCGCCGACGGCGAGCTCAACATCTCCTACAACTGCCTTGACCGGCACGTGGAGGCCGGCAACGGGGACCGGGTCGCCTACTACTGGCACGGCGAGGAGGGGGAGACCCGGGCGATCACGTACGCCGAACTGCTGGCCGAGGTCCAGAAGCTCGCCAACGGCCTGAAGTCCCTCGGCGTCGAGAGGGGCGACGTCGTCGGGATCTTCCTGCCGATGATCCCCGAGGTCGTCGTCTCCATGCTGGCCTGCGCGCGCATCGGGGCCCCGCACAACGTGGTGTTCGGTGGCTTCTCGGCCGGCTCGGTCAAGGAGCGCATGGAGGTCTCGAACGCCAAGGTGCTCATCACCGTCGACGGCGCCCGGCGCAAGGGCAAGACCGCGCCCGTGAAGTCGACGGTCGACGAGGTCATCGAGGAACTCGACACGCTCCAGCACCTGGTCGTCGTGCAGGCGACCGGCATCGACTGCCCGATGAAGGAAGGGCGTGACGTCGCCTACGCGGAGCTGCTGGAGAAGGCCGACCCGGAGTGCCCGCCCGAGTCGCTGCCGGCCGAACACCCGTTGTTCATCCTGTACTCGTCCGGCTCGACCGCGGCGCCGAAGGGCATCCTGCACACCACCGGCGGCTACCTGACCGGGGTGACCTACACGAGCCGGCTGGTCTTCGACCTCGACCCGACGAGCGACGTCTACTGGTGCGCCGCCGACGTCGGCTGGATCACCGGCCACTCCTACATCGTCTACGGACCGCTCTCGAACGGCATCACCTCCGTGCTCTACGAAGGTGCGCCCGACTACCCGGCGAAGGACGCCTGGTGGTCCGTGATCGAGAAGTACGGCGTGACGATCCTCTACACCGCGCCGACCGCGATCCGCGCGTGCATGAAGTGGGGGCTGGAGCACCCGGCCAAGCACGACCTGTCCTCGCTGCGCCTGCTGGGCAGTGTCGGTGAGCCGATCAACCCGAAGGCCTGGCTCTGGTACTACAAGGTCATCGGCGGGGAGAAGTGCCCGGTCGTCGACACCTGGTGGCAAACCGAGACGGGTTCGATCATGATTTCGCCGATCCCCGGCCAGACCGTGATGAAGCCCGGCTCCGCGACGCAGCCCCTGCCCGGGGTGTCCGCCGAGCTGGTCTCCGAGGACGGCCAGCCCTTGGACGAGGGCACCGGCCTGCTGGTGCTGACCCAGCCCTGGCCCTCGATGCTGCGGACCCTTTACGGCGACGACGACCGGTTCGTGCAGACCTACTTCTCCCGGTTCAGCCAGCAGACCTACGTCGTCGGCGACTCGGCGCGGGTCGACCCGGACGGCTACTACTGGATCATTGGACGCATCGACGACGTGATCAACGTGTCGGGGCACCGGCTCTCGACGGCGGAGGTCGAGTCCGCCCTCGTCTCGCACGAGTCGGTCGCCGAGGCCGCCGTGGTGGGCCAGGCGGACGAGGACACCGGCCAGGCGATCGTCGCGTTCGTGACGCTCGGCGGCGACTGGCAGGGTGACGACGACGCGGTGAACACCCTCCGGGAGCACGTCGCCAAGAAGATCGGGAAGCTGGCTCGGCCCAAGCGGATCATCTGGAGCGACGACCTGCCCAAGACTCGCTCCGGCAAGATCATGCGGCGTTTGCTGCGGGACATCGCTGAGGGCCGCGAGCTCGGTGACGTCACAACCCTGCGCGACCCGGACGTCATGAGGGCGCTCCAGGGCAAGGTGGCCGAGCGGGGTTCGGAGGACTAGCGGGGTTCGGAGGACTAGGAGGGCCGTCATCCTTTCGTAGCGGCAGAACGTCCGGTTGCTCCGGCGACCGGGGGTTCTGCCGCTGGAAGATAGCGTGCCCGGAGTGAGAGCCCTCCGCCGCTTCACCGTCCGCGCCCGCCTGCCCGAACCCCTGACGCCCCTGTCCGAGCTGGTGCTGAATCTGCGCTGGTCGTGGCACCCCGAGACGCTGGACCTGTTCGAGTCCATCGACCCGGAGTTGTGGCAGAAGGTCCGGGGAGACCCCAACCGGCTGCTCGGTGAGGTCGCACCGCAGCGGCTCGAAGCGCTGGCCACCGACCGGCGCTTCCTGCGTCGGCTCCGGGACGCCTCGGACGAGCTGCAGGAGTACCTGACGTCCGACCGCTGGTACCAGACGCTCAGCGGGCAGACGGAGACGGTTGCGCCGCGCTGCATCGCCTACTTCTCGCCCGAGTTCGGCATCACCGAGTCGTTGCCGCAGTACTCCGGCGGCCTCGGGATCCTCGCCGGTGACCACCTGAAGGCGGCCAGCGATCTGGCGGTGCCGATCGTCGGCGTCGGACTGCTCTACCGCGCCGGCTACTTCGTCCAGTCGCTGTCCCGCGACGGGTGGCAGCAGGAGCACTACCCCGGACTCGATCCGCACGGCCTGCCCCTGACCCAGCTGCGGGACCAGAACGGCGCTCTGGTTCGGGTGACCGTCGGTCTGCCGGCCGGTCGTTCCATGCACGCCCAGGTCTGGCTGGCCCAGGTCGGCCGGGTGCCGCTGCTGCTGCTCGACACCGACGTCGAGGAAAACGATCAGGGTGCCCGCGGCGTCACCGACCGGCTCTACGGCGGGGGCAGCGACCACCGGCTGCTGCAGGAGATGCTGCTCGGTATCGGCGGCGTGCGGGCGCTGCGGGCCTGGTCGGCGGCGACCGGGTCACCGGAGCCCGAGGTCTTCCACACCAACGAGGGCCACGCGGGTTTCCTCGGCCTGGAGCGCATCCGCGAACTGGTGAGCTCCGGCCTGTCCTTCAACGAGGCGCTGTCGGTGGCCCGGGCGGGGACGGTGTTCACTACGCACACCCCGGTGCCCGCCGGCATCGATCGATTCCCGCGGGACCTCATCGAGCGGCACTTCGGGGGCGACAACGCCGCTGTCGGCGTGCCGATCGACCGGATCCTCGCACTCGGCGCCGAGCAGGACCCGCACATGTTCAACATGGCGCACATGGGGCTGCGCCTCGCGCAACGGGCGAACGGCGTCAGCAAGCTGCACGGCGAGGTCAGCCGCGGCATGTTCAACGACCTGTGGCCCGGCTTCGACGCAGCCGAGGTGCCGATCAGCTCCATCACCAACGGGGTGCACGCGCCGACCTGGGTCGCCCGCGAGGTGATGGCCACCGCGGAGAAGCAGCACGGTTCACAGCTCACGCCGGCGGCGTTCGAGGTGGCGGGCAAGCTCTCCGACGCCACGGTCTGGAAGCTGCGGCGGCAGCTGCGCGAACGGCTGGTGGGCGAGGTGCGCCGCCGGCTGCGCGCCTCCTGGCTGCAGCGGGGTGCGGCGACCGCCGAGCTGGACTGGATCGACGACGTCTTCGATCCCGACGTGCTGACCATCGGCTTTGCCCGCCGGGTGCCGTCCTACAAGCGCCTGACCCTCATGCTGCGCGACCAGGACCGGCTGCGGCGGATGCTGCTCGATCCGGAGCGGCCCATCCAGATAGTCATCGCCGGGAAGTCGCACCCTGCCGACGACGGCGGGAAGGAGCTCATCCAGCAGATGGTTCGCTTCGCCGACGGCGAGGACGTGCGGCACCGGATGGTCTTCCTGCCCGACTACGACATCGGCATGGCCCAGTACCTGTACGCCGGCTGCGACGTCTGGCTGAACAACCCGCTACGGCCATTGGAGGCGTGCGGGACCAGCGGCATGAAGTCCGCGCTCAACGGCGGGCTCAACCTCTCGATCCGCGACGGCTGGTGGGACGAGCTGTTCGACGGGCAGAACGGCTGGTCCATCCCCACCGCGGATGGCGTTTCGGACCCGATGCGCCGGGACGACATCGAAGCGACCGGTCTTTACGAGTTGGTGGAGGGCACGGTCGCGCCGCGCTTCTACGAGAAGCCGCTGCCGCGCCGCTGGATCTCGATGGTGAAGCACACGCTGCAGACCCTCGGCCCGGAGGTGCTGGCCACCCGGATGGTGCGGGACTACGTCACCGAGCTGTACAGCCCGGCGGCACACGCGTCCCGCGAGGTGGGTGGCGACCACGGTGACCACACCGCCGCGAAGGACCTGACCGCGTGGCGGGAGCGGGTGCTGCGGGCCTGGCCGGCGGTGTCGGTCGCCCACGTCGAATCCAGCGGCGCCGACGGCGACCTCGACGCGGTGCCGCAGGTCGGGACCGACCTCGCGGTGCGAGCCATCGTCAACCTCGGCGGACTCTCACCGGACGAGGTCGAGGTCCAGGCCTGCTACGGCCGGGTAGACGAGACCGACTCGCTGCACGAGACGACCGCGCTCGCGCTCACCCATGTCGGCGACGCGGAGGAGGGCGGCCACCGGTACGAGGGGGCCGTCCCGCTCGCGCGGACCGGAGCCTTCGGCTACGCCGTGCGGGTGCTCCCGAAGCATCCGCTGCTCGCGACGTCGGCCGAGCTCGGTCTTGTCGCCGTCCCGCTGCAGCCGTCGGACGGACTGCCCCCGACAGCGTGGGTCTGACAGCGTGGGTCTGACGGCGTAGGTCTGACGCCGTAGGTCTGACCGGGGCGCGCGAGCGTCAGCGGGAGCCGGCGCCGCACGCGGACGCGTAGGAGCAGACCGAGAAGCCGTCCCCGGCTGCCTCGGGCCCGGATGGGGTCGAGACGGCGTGCGACCCGTCGGTCATCGTCACGCGCTGGGAGGGCTGGAAGCGTGCGGACGTCCCGTTGACCCGGGCCTTCCGGAAGGACGTCGCAGTCCGGGACGGCAGCGGCGCGGAGGTCCCGTTGATGTCCGGCCGTTCGCTGACCCAGTTCGCCTGGTTGCGGCTCGAGGTGTAGCGGACCGCGGTGGACCAGCTGCGTCCGGTGGTCGCGTTCGCCATCCGGATCCGCCACAGGTCGGCTCCGACCAGGCCGACCGAGACCGACATCCGGTCCCCGGAGCGGGTGGTCAGCGGGGTCCGGACGGCGTGCGAGGGCAGCGTCTCGAACCAGCTGTAGTAGTTCGCCACCCCGGCTCGGCCGATGGTGGCGGTGGTGCCGGCCTGCACGAGGGTCGGGTCGATCTTCCGTCCGACCGTGCCGCCGCCGATGCCGACCCAGTCCGAGGCGGCCTCGGACCGGCCGCGGACCCGCTGCGACGCGTGCGGGACCTTCCAGGAGGCGCCGATCGAACTGATCGGCTGGCCGATGTCACGAGCGCTCTGCGTGTATCCGCTCCAGTTCTGGGACGTACGTCCGCCGGTGATGCGCGGGGCGGCCCGGGTGTGCGTCGGGCGGGTGTGCGTGCTGCTCGCCGATCCGCCGTTGTGCGCGGGCGCGGAACGGCGGCCGACGGTGTTTGCGTGCAGCACGGTCGACCGTGGTGCCCCGTGGTGGACAGCAGCCCGCGACGGGGTGATGCGCTGGACGGACGTGTGCGCGACCGGGTGCGAAGCGGGCCGGGTGGCGGACCGGGGAGCCTTGTGCGCGGCGGGCCGGGGAGCGCTGAGCCTGGCGTGCGGCAGGACAGCGGCGTGCGGGGCGTGCGGCAGCGCCGTGGTGTGGGTCGCCGCCCTTGTCCATGCGGAGGGCGATGCGGACGGCGATGCCGACGGCGATGCGGACGGCGGTGCGGCGGAGGCGGGCAGCGCGGTGGCGCAGACGGTCAGGGCGGAGATGGCACCTGCACCGAGGGCGAGGCGGGTCAGCGAGGTCACGAAAAGAACTCCTTCGGGGCGACCCCACGGACGAGGCCGCACCTTGTTGGCGGCAAGCGGTCGACAATAGGGAAAGCGCTATAATCTGACCAATTACTATGACGAATCGCACATAACTCCGACGGTGGAAACGGGGCCGTTCCGACCCCGCTCGGCAGGCGCATACCGTCCAGCCATGAAGCTCCCCGAACTCCAGAACCGGGTCGCTGTCGTGACCGGTGCCGGCTCCGGTATCGGTCGCTCGATAGCGCTGCTGCTGGCCCGGCACGGTGCCGTCGTCCACGCGGTCGACATCTCGGCCGAGAACGCGCGCGCCGTCGCCGCGGAGGTCGACGTTGCAGGTGGGCGAGGCGTACCGCACACGGTCGACGTGTCCGACCCGGCCGCGGTCGAGCGGCTCGCGGCCGTCGTCTACGACGCGGAGAGCGGCGTCGACCTGCTGTTCAACAACGCCGGGATCGGGCACGCCGGGGCCGTCGTCGACACCCCGCTCGAGGACTGGCGGCGGATACTCGACGTCAACCTCATGGGTGTCGTGCACGGGATCCATGCCTTCGTGCCCCGCCTGCTCGACCAGGGGAGACCGGCGACGATCGTCAACACCGCCTCGATGGCGGGCCTGGTCCCGATGGCCGGCATGGTGCCCTACGCGACGTCGAAGGCGGCAGTGGTCGGCCTCACCGAGGGCCTTGACGCCGAACTCCGGCCGCACGGCATCCGGGTCAGCGCGCTGTGCCCCGGCATCATCGACACCGCGATCGTGCGGACCTCGGTCACCCGCGGGGACTGGGTCCGCCGGCAGGGGCGGCTGACCAACCTCTACGCCACGCGAGGGGCCTCACCCGACGTCGTCGCCCGCGCGGCCCTGGATGCGGTCGTCCGCAAGCACGTCATCGTCCCGACCCCGCGCGCCCAGGTGACGCCGATGTGGCTGCTCCAGCGCTGGGTCCCGGGAGCCGCCCGGGCGGCGAACCGGGGGATCGCCCGGCTCGCCGCCCGCGGCTGAGCAGCGCTCAGCCGTCACGCTCAGGAGGCCGAGCTCACCGACAGGATCTGCTTCACGAAGTCGCTCCAGAGCTCGCGGGGGGTGTTGTGACCCATCCCCGGATAGGTGACCAGGCTGGCGCCCGGGATCGCGTCGGCCGTTGCCTGTCCGCCGGGCAGCTGCACCAGCGGGTCGGCCTCGCCGTGCAGCACCACGGTCGGCGCGGTGATGGTGCGCAGTGCCTCGGTGCGGTCGCCCGAGGCATGGATCGCGGCGAGCTGACGGACGACCCCGGCCGGGTCGTATCCCCGGTCGTAGCCGATACCGGCGGTCCGGCGCAGCTCGTCCTCGTCGAGCGCGAAGCCCGGTGACCCGATGACGCGGTAGGTCTCGACCGCCCGTTCCACGGCTGCCTCCCGGCTCTTGGCGGCGGGTGCGATCAGGACGGCTGCAGCTTTCTGCGTGGGTGGGCCGACCCACGGGCTCGGCGTCGACATGATCGAGGTCAACGATCGGACCCGATGCGGGTGCCGCGAGGCGAGCACCTGCGCGATCATCCCGCCCATCGAGGCGCCCACGACGTCCGCCGCCGTGATCCCCAGGCCGTCGAGGAGGCTCGCCGCGTCGTCGGCCATGTCCTCGAGGGTGTAGGCGGCCACCGCCTTCGGCTCGGAGAACAGGCGCTGCAGGTTGGGTGCTCCGGCGTCGTGCAGGTGTGTCGAGAGGCCGACGTCGCGGTTGTCGAACCGGATCACGTGGAAGCCGGCGTCGACGAGTTCGCGGCAGAACTCCTCGTGCCAGGCGAGCATCTGCGTCGCGAGGCCCATCACGAGCAGCAGGGGCCGGGACGAGGGGTCACCGTAGGTCTGATAGGCGAGGGAGATGCCGTTGGCCGGCAGGACGACCGGCTCCGGCTCGTTGCTGGGGTACATGTCCTTGTCCTACCCCGCGGCTGCGGGCTACCCGCGGTAGGTCGCGTCGTCCGGGGGCCGGTCCGGAGCTTTTCCGACGGATCATCGCGAAAAGCGGAGCGACCCTTTCCTGATGCCGCGCGACACTGCCGGCACCGATTCGGGGCCACCCGATGCGGACCGGTAGATCGGAGACTCCATGCCCGGACAGGTTCGACCCGTCACCGATGAGCGCGACTCACTGCTCGCGTTCCTCGCCCAGCAACGCCTCGTGCTCCGCATCGCCGCCTACGGCCTCACCGAGGAGCAGGTGCGGTTCACGCCCACCGCCTCCGCGCTGTCGGTCGGCGGCCTCATCAAGCACTGCATCGCCGCCGAGCGCAGCTGGCTCGAGATGGTCCTGCACCCGACAGGCTCGGCGCCCGACCCGTCGGCGATCCACAACCGGGCCGAGGAGTACCTCGACAACTTCCGTCTGCGGCCGGACGAGACGCTCGAAGACCTGCTCGCCGACTTCGATGCGGTCGCGATGGAGACCGAGGAGATGGCCCGCTCCTCCGATCTGGACCGCCCCGTCCCGGTGCCCAAGGGAGTGCCCTGGTTCCCGGACGACCTCGACGCCTGGTCGGTCCGCTGGGTGCTGATGCACCTCATCGCCGAGCACGCCCGGCACGCGGGTCACGCCGACATCATCCGTGAGTCGATCGACGGGGCGACCGCGTTTCCGTTGATGGCGGCTGTCGAGAACTGGCCGGCGACCCCGTGGATACAGCCCTGGTCGCCCTCGGAAGCCACGGCTACGCCGGGTTGAGCCCGCGCTGAACCCGGCCTGATCCCGGCCGGTCCGGGCAGACTGCGGCAGTGACCACGGGTGCCGAGCCGCTGCGACCCGCGCAATTCGCCGACTTCGTCCGCACCTGGACGGCGCGGCAACGACCGCCGAGCGTGCCCGAGGTGCAGCTGCACCTCGCCGACGAGGTCACCCGGATCTGGGAGCTGACCGAGGAGGAGATGCGCCGGGTGGGGCTCGACCCGCCGTTCTGGGCATTTGCCTGGGCCGGCGGACAGGCGCTGGCCCGCTACCTGCTCGACCATCCGGACGAGGTCCGCGGGCGACGGGTGCTCGACCTCGCCGCCGGCTCGGGGCTGGTCGCCATAGCCGCCCGCCTCGCCGGAGCCGACTCCGCCGTCGCGGTGGACATCGACCCGTTCTGTGCGGCGGCGGTCGCGGTCAACGCCGAGGCGAACGGCGTCGACGTCGAGTACTCCGGCCGGGACCTGCTGGCGGACGACGTCGACGTGTTACGGGTCGACCCGGAGCTGACCGACGTGTCGGTCATCCTCGCGGGCGACGTCAGCTACGAGTACGGCATGAGCGGGCGGATGCACCGTTGGCTGCGGGCCGCGCACGCCACCGGGGTGCGGGTGCTGATCGGCGACCCCGGGCGTCGCTACCTGCCGGAGGACGGGCTGGTCCGGCTCGCGAGCTACGACATCGTCACGACACCGGATCTCGAGGAGGCCGACCTCAAGCGCTCCGCGGTTTACACCTACGCCGACCCGGCGCCGCCGTAGGTCCCGAAGCTCCAGAACACCCCCTCCGGGTCGCGGACGGTGAACTCGCGGGAGCCGTAGTCCTGATCGGTGAGTTCGCGGACGACGGTGGCTCCGGCGGCGGTGGCTTGCGCGAACAGGGTGTCCGGGTCCTCGATCACCGAGTAGATCGAGCCGACCCCGGCCGGGAGCTCGGCGATCGCGCTCTCGCTGCGAGACGCGCTGCCCAACATCACCCCTCCGCCGTTCGGCCCGCGGAGTTCCGCGTGGGCCACGACGTCCTCGGTGGCGCCCGGGTAGCTCGCCACCTCCTCGAAGCCGAAGGCCTCGATGAGGAAGCGGATCGCCTCCCGCGCGTCGGCGTAGCGGAGGGTCGGCCAGATGACAGTTGAGGAGCTCATAACAGAACAGCATCGTCGGCATCGACGACGTCGGCTTGTACGGATGGGAGCTCTTCGGAGGCGAGCCACACCGACGGTGGGCAGCCGGCCATCGCCACCCACTCCCGGGCGAGGTGGGCCTGGTCGTAGAAGCCGGAGCGGGCCGCGACCTCGGCCAGCGTGGCGCAACCGCCGGATTGCCGGAAATGGTCGCGCAGCAGCCGAGTCGACCGCTCGAAGCGGACCACCCGCGCCAGCTCCTTCGGGCTGAGCCCGAACTCACGAGAGAACCGCTCGGAGAGGTGCCGGCGACTCCACCCGATCCGGGCCGCGACCTCGTCGATCCGCAGGCGGCCGCCGCTCGCCAGCAGCCCCTCCCAGGCGTGGCGCAGGGGGGCGGCCGGAAGTGGCGGCGTCGTTGGCTGCGGCACGGCCGTGCGATGGACCAGCCGGCGGACGAGCACCTCGTCGAGGACCGCGAACCGCTGCCGCCAGCCCGACGCCACATCCATCCGGTGCAGCAGCTCGTCGGCGTCCCGACCCAGCAGGTCCGGGAGCTCGACGACGACACCGGCGAGCTCACCGGCCGGCAGCCCGAGCAGGCATCGGGACCCGAGCGGTGTGAGGTCCAGCTGGACGCCGTACTGGTCCCCGTCGTGCCCGATCCCGACGGCGCGGGTCCCGAGGCCCGAAGCCAACGTGCGGAACTCCCCGGGCGGCTGGCGCGCGTCCGGCATCTCGGTCAGCCGCGTCGGCGGGCCGAGCGCGATCACCACGGTCAGGCTCGGGCTCGGGAGCCCACGGTGCAGCCCCGGCGGGAACCCCAGGTAGCGGTAGCCGGCGTACCGGGTGACCAGCTGCCGGAGCGGGACTGCGGGCACGCCGAGCGCGCTGTCCGTCACGCGACCCGACCCGGCCATGCGCGGAGCCTAGATGCCGGCATACCCGCTTCGCTGCGGTCCCCGCAACATGACTCGTCGTCGTTGCGGGGCGACGGGCTCAGTGGGACAGTGCCGCCGTTCGTCGATCCCCCGCACGAGGAGGAAGTCATGTCGGGTTTCGTCCAGATCGTCGAGTTCCGCAGCTCCAAGCAGGACGAGTTGCAGGAGCTGGCCGACGAATTCGCCGAGCGCCGGTCGCGCGGAGGGATGGTCCACGGGGTCGTCACCCAGGACCGGGAGGACCCGAACCTCTACCGCACGGTCATCGAGTTCCCCTCCTACGAGGTGGCGATGGAGAACTCGAACAGTCCCGAGGTGAGCGAGTTCGCCGCGCGGATGGCGGCTCTGTGCGACGGGCCGCCGACCTTCCGCAACCTCGACGTCATCTACTCGATGGTCCCCGCCGCCGTCAGGTGAGGTCGATGACGCGGTCGCGCTGCATGAGGGTAGGAGGCACCCGGTACATCTGCGCTCTTTCGGATGCCTTACCTCCGGTGCCGATCCGCACCGCAGGCTCTCTCGACCTGAGAGACTGAGCCGTCCCGGTCCACCTACGCCCGAGGAGGTCGAGATGGCTGGTCTCGCCGTCGGCTTGTTCTTCCTAGTGGTCTTCGCCGCGATGATCGGCGGGCTCGTCTTCTGGATCATGAAGATCGTCGAAGTCGCGCAGATCCCG
>DATITC010000206.1:0-5257 GCA_035468175.1 Frankiaceae bacterium
GGAGCGGCCAGGACGACGACGTTGTCCCGGTAGTGGTGGGTTGCGCTGTCGAAGGCTCCACCGCAGGTGATGAGGACGAGTCGGCGCGGGCCGGTCCTGGCGAACAGGTCGGGGGACAGCGGCTTGTCCTTGGCGTACACCTGCCGGGCGTACACCTGGTAAGCCGCGCGGCTTCCGTCGGTCAGCGTCAGCGTGACCTCGTCCCCGCTGTGCATCTTTTTCAGGCTGAAGAAGGCGCCCAGCCCGCGCTGGGCGGAGTCAACGTGCCCGTCGATGACCACCGTGTGACCGGGTTGTTGCCGTCGAGCAGGATGATGCTGCCGCCGGGTGGGAACGGCACGGTCTGGTGCTGGTTCGTGTCCATCCGGCCGGTGGAAGTGACGGGTCCGGTCACCGGAGCGGCCGCCGAGCTGACCGTCGGGGTGTAGGTCGACTCCGCGGCAGAGCCGTAGGCGTCGGTGATCCGATAGGTGGCCGGGGCCAGTCCGACGAGCTAAAGGGCCTTACTGATGTCCGCCGGGTCGTCGACGGGATGCTCTGCGTCGCGTAGAGACTCGAGCCGTGAACCCGAACTTCCTGCGCGTTGCATGGTGGGCGTGGGCCGGTGAGGTGGCGGTCGCCGGATTCAACTACTTCGTGCTCATGAAGCGCGTCTATGAGCCACGAGTTGGCGAGCTGCGGGCACACCAGATTGGCATGGCGACGCGGATTGTCTGCATCTTCGGCGCCGCGGCCTTCCTGGTTGCGTTCGAGCCCGACCACTCGGCGCTCGACCTGGTCTACGCCGGGGTGCTTTGGCTATCGCTCGCGCTGGTCTTCGAATGGGGTGGCAGCCTGCTCATGAGGCGACCGGTCCACGAGATCCTCGTCGGCTGGCACGTGAACCGCGGCTACATGTGGCCTTTCGTCCTGGCCACATACCTGGTCGCCCCTGTGGTCATGGGTTTCTTGAACGGGTTGTGAGCATTCCCGGCACCGAACGGGACCCACCCAGTCAGACTCGGCGCGAGGTGGCGGCGACCGCCAGGTCCTGCAGGGCACGGGCGGCTTCGGCGGTCAGCGGGCTGTCCGACCGGCCGACGCCGAGGGCATCGATGGCTCCTGCGGTCCGCTCCTCGATCAGGGCTTCCACCCGGTCCAGCGCCCCCGTGTCGGCGATGACGGTGCGCAGCGCGTCAATCCCGGCAGGGTCGAGGTCCGGGTCGCCGAGGTGTCGGTGCACGACCGCCGACTGGGCCTGCGTCGCGTGATCCAGCACCATCGCGATGAGCACGGTGCGCTTGCCCTCGCGCAGGTCGTCGCCGGCGGGCTTGCCGGTGACCTCCGGGTCGCCGAACACGCCGAGGACGTCGTCGCGGAGCTGGAACGCCTCGCCGAGCGGCAGACCGTAAGCGCTGTACGCCCGGCGCACCGCCGGGCTGTCGCCCGCCAGCGACGCGCCGACGTGCAGCGGACGTTCGATCGTGTACTTCGCGCTCTTGTACCGGGCCACCCGCAACGCCCGGGCCATGTCACGGCCGCCCCGGGCCTGCTCGAGCAGGTCGAGGTACTGGCCGCTCATCAGCTCGACCCGCATCTCGTCGTAGACAGGGCGGGTACGCCGCAGCGCGTCCTCCGGCAGGCCGCAGGTTGTGAGCATCTGTTCGGCCCAGACCAGGCACAGGTCACCGAGCAGGATCGCCGCGCTCTCGCCGAAGGTGGCGGAAGAGCCTGCCCAGCCCTCCTTGGCGTGCAGCGTGGCGAAGCGGCGGTGCACGGCGGGATGGCCCCGTCGGGTGTCGGAGCCGTCCATGACGTCGTCGTGGATGAGCGCGCAGGCGTGCAGCAGCTCGAGCGACGCGGCGGCGGAAATGATGCCCTCGCCGTCCAGGCCACCGGCGCCGCGATGGCCCCAGTAGGCGAAGGTCGGTCGCAGCCGCTTGCCGCCGTTGAGGAGGAACTCGTGCAGAGCGTCGGTGACCGGTTCGAGGTCGACGCCGATCGCGTCGAGCACTGCCGATTGCTCGGCCAGGAAGTCGACCAGCACCGTCCGCACCCGGTTCCGGATGTCGACCGCCGAAACGGACCGATCGGCGGGTGCAGCAGGGCTGGCCGTCATAGTGGGACGATACGTCGGCCAAGCCGTTCACTGTCCGGTCGATCTGTATCGAATCCGCCCTTTCGTGAACTGGGAGTGCCGCCGTGCCTGCGCCAGCTCCCGGGAAGGACGGGCGTCGGGCGTCGGGGAGGTGGGTCTCGGAGACTAGGGACGAGCGCTTCACCGGAGTGCGGCGGGTGAGCGTCGAGATCGCCGGCGGCCGCATCGAGATCGGGTCGCGCCGCGGCCGGGACGTGCGGGTCCGCGTCACCGTCGCCGTCACGGGATGGCGAGCGCGGATCGCCCCCCGCCGACCGCCCGTCGTGCCGGCTGCTCGCCTCATCGACGGGGCGCTGCAGTTGCGGGGCCGCTCCGGCCAGATCCGCGTGCAGGTCGATGTGCCCGCCGGGCTGCCGGTCGAGGCGGAGGTCGGCTCCGGTGACGTGACGCTCTGGGGGGTTGGCGGGCTGCTACGCCTGCACGTGGGCTCCGGCATCCTCGCCGGTCGGGAACTCGGTGCCGGCTCCGCTGAGCCCGCTGAGACCGCCGGCACCGACGTCACCGCCACGAACGACGACGGCGAGGTGAACCTGCACTTCGCCGCGCGGCCCACCGCGGTGGACGCCCGCAGCACCACGGGGCCGGTCCTGCTCGTGCTCCCGGGCGGTGCGTACCGGCTCGACACGGACGGAGCCGACGAGGTGACGGTCACCCACGACGCCCACGCCGATTCGATCATCCGCAGCCGGAGCGGGGGGCGGAGCTCGGTCCTGTCCGCCACCGGATCCGAAGCGATCTGAGGTTGGCGGGCCGCAGCTCTGCAGCCTTGCTACCGGGGTGACCTCACCGCGAATTCTGCTAACCCCCTATGCTGCATCAATGGCAGTGGCGGAAATAACCTCGGATCTTGTGGCGGTTCCTACGGAGCGGACCGGACCTCCGGCATCGTCCTCGCGGGCGAAGACCGTGCGGGAGTTGCTGGCGACCGGGCAAACCGCGTATTCGTTCGAATTCTTTCCGCCGAAGACCGATGAGGGTGAGCGCCAGCTCTGGCAGGCCATCCGCGAACTCGAGCCGCTGCAGCCCACCTTCGTCTCGGTCACCTACGGCGCCGGCGGCTCGACCCGGGACCGCACGCTCCGCGTCGTCGAGCGGATCGCCTCCGAGACCTCGATCACCCCGGTTGGCCACCTCACGGCTGTGGGCCACAGCCGCTCCGAGCTCCGCCAGATCATCGGCAGCTTCGCCGGAGCCGGCATCCGCAACGTGCTGGCGCTCCGCGGCGACATGCCCGGCGGGCCGTCGCAGGCGTGGGAGGCACACCCCAACGGCTTTTCCTACGCCTCCGAGCTCGTCGCTCTCGTGCGGTCGCTCGGGGACTTCTGCGTCGGTGTGGCCGCATTTCCGGAGAAGCACCCGGATTCGCTGGATTTCGACGTCGATGCGCAACGCTTGGCTGAGAAGTTCGATGCGGGGGCTGATTTCGCGGTCACGCAGTTCTTCTTCCACGCCGACGACTACTTCCGGCTGCGGGACAACGTCGTCGCCCGGGGCTGCGACAAGCCGATTCTGCCGGGGATCATGCCTGTGACGAACGTGAAGCAGATCCAGCGGATGGCTGAGCTCTCCGGCGCCGCTTTCCCGGTCGCGTTGGCCGACCGCCTGCAGAAGGTCGCCGACGACCCGATCGCCGTCCGCGCCATCGGGGTCGAGGTGGCCAGCGAGCTGTGCCGGACATTGATCGACGGCGGGGCGCCGGGTGTGCACTTCTACACGCTGAACCGATCGACCGCGACGCGCGAGGTCATGGCGACGCTGCCGCGTTGACGGTCGGCCTCATCGAGACAGCGCACCGCCGAGCCCTACTCCGGCTCGTAGGCCTCGAACACGCAGAGCAGCCACTCGTCCCGGAACAGCTGCTCCCGGGCGAGCGAGAAGTCGTGGTCATTGGCCGCGTCGACCACCGTGGCGAGCAGGCCGAGGTCCACCTGGCCGTACACGGGCGTGATACGGACGGCGACGACCACCTGGTCCCGGTCCGCGCGGAAGATCTCCGCCGCGGGCAGGTTGTCAGCGGTGTCGATGACGAAGGGCACCGACGGTTCGGTCACGCGGACGTCCTCTGTTCTGGGTCGGACGGAGGGGCGGCGAATCGGTCGAGGGGGTTGACCGCCCGGTGTCCGGGAACGATCAGCGACCGAGACTTCGCTCTTTCGCGGCACACTACGGGGTCCGGGCCACCGGCTCGGGCGAACGAGTCGCGAGCGACGCGGACGAACGGGGCAGGAGCACTATGAAGGCGCTGCAGGCGGTCGTACCGGAGCGGTTGCGTCCCTCGCGGCTGCTGCCGACCCGGGTCCACCATCAGATCTTGTGCGATGCGACGCCGCCGGACGTCTGGTCGGTGCTGCGGGACCCGCATCGCTGGCCCGAGTTCGAGGCGACGCTTGCCCGGGTCGAGGGGGCGGCCGGCCACGCGGTCGAGGGCCAGCGCCTGCTCGGGGTCGCCCGCGGTTTCCCGGTCCGGATCCCGCTCGACGTGCGCCGCGTCGTGCCCCGTAAGGCGCTGCACCTGACGATCCACAGCGTGCCGGGCCTGCGGGAGGAGCTCGACATCGTCCTGGTACCGGCGACCCGGGGCGGCACGCAGATCACGTTCCTCGTCCGGCTGTCCGGTCCGCTCGCCTCCGCGGCGGCGCTGCCGGTGTGGTTCGGCTCCGGGATGACCGCTCGACTGCTGGCGAAAGCCGCCGAGCGCGAGTTGCGCCGTCGTTTGCGGGAGACGTCCGGCGTCGCGTGAACCGGCCGGTGCCGCGCGGTCAGGGCCCGCGCGGTCAGGGCCCGCGCAGTCAGGTCCACAACCGTCAGATTCCTAGCCGGGAAGCCTACTTCGACGGCTGGTCGACCCTGCACGGCGGCTTCGACCCGCGTTCGGCGTTTTGGCCGCGCACCTGGCTCGGCCTCACCTATCGGCTCGGCCGTCCGTTGGCCCGTCACAACGTGCCGCCCGACGGCGTCACTGCGCTCGGCGTCGTGGTTACCGCACTCGCCCTGCTGCCCGCAGCGGCCGGGGGAGCGTGGCCGCTGCTCGCGATCGTCGTGGTGGTGGTCAGCGGCCTGCTGGACAACCTCGACGGCTGTGTGGCCGTCCTGCTGAACCGCACGACCCGCTGGGGGTAC
>DATITC010000207.1:0-7437 GCA_035468175.1 Frankiaceae bacterium
CTGCCCGGGATGAGGCTGAACCGTACGATGCGCTCATGACCTTGAACCGGCAGGAGGTCGCTCACCTCGCGCGTCTGTCCCGGCTGTCGCTGTCGGACGAGGAGCTCGACCAGTTCGCGCCGCAGCTCGACGAGATCCTGAGCTGGGTCGCGCGGGTGGGCGAAGCCGCGTCCGCCGACATCCCGCCGACCAGCTCGGGGGTGCCGCGGGTCAACATCTTCCGGCCCGACGTCGTGCGCCCGTCGCTCGACCGGGACGAGGTGCTCGCTGCCGCGCCGTCCGCCGAGGACGGTCGGTTCCGCGTTCCCCGCATCCTGGACGAGGAGTGATTGCCGCCGTGTCCCGGACTGACGGAAGCAGCGAATCCGACCTGACCCGCCTCTCGGCCGCCGACCTCGCCGACCGGTTGGCGAAGCGCGAGGTGTCCGCGGTGGAGGCCGCCCAGGCCCACCTCGACCGGATCGTGGCGACCGACGAGACCGTCGGTGCTTTCCTGCACGTCGACGTCGAGGGAGCGCTGTCCGCCGCGCGGGCGGTGGACGAGCAGCGCAGCAGCGGTGAGCCGCTCGGTCGGTTGGCCGGGGTGCCGCTCGGCCTCAAGGACATCTTCACCACCCGCGGCGTTCCCACGACCGCCGGCTCGCGCATCCTCGAGGGATGGCGTCCGCCCTACGACGCCACCGTCACGCGGAAGCTGCGCGAAGCCGGCCTGGTGATCCTCGGCAAGACCAACATGGACGAGTTCGCGATGGGCTCCTCCACCGAGAGCTCGGCGTTCAAGCTGACCCGCAACCCGTGGCGGCTGTCCTGCGTGCCCGGCGGCTCGTCGGGCGGGAGCGCGGCGGCGGTCGCCGCCTTTCAGGCGCCGCTCACCGTCGGCACCGACACCGGCGGCTCGATCCGGCAGCCGGCGGCGGTCTGCGGTCTGGTCGGGGTCAAGCCGACCTACGGCCAGGTCTCGCGTTACGGGATGATCGCCTTCTCCTCCAGCCTGGATCAGGCCGGGCCGGTCGGCCGCACCGTCCTCGACGCAGCGCTGCTGCATGCCGCGCTGGCCGGGTACGACCCGTCCGACTCCACCTCCCTGGATTCACCGGTGCCGCCTGTCGTCGAGGCGGCCGAGCGCCGGGAGATCAGCGGGATGCGCATCGGCGTCATCAGCGAACTCTCCGGCGACCACCTCGGGGGCTTGTCCAACGGGGTGCTCGACCGGTTCACCGAAGCGGTCGCCGTGTTGGAGGAGTTGGGTGCCGAGATCGTCGAGGTCTCCTGCCCCTCGTTCGACTACGCGCTGCCCGCCTACTACCTGATCGCCCCCAGCGAGGCCTCATCCAACCTGGCCCGCTTCGACGCCATGCGGTACGGCCTGCGCCTCGGCGACGACGGCCGGGCCGGCGCCGAGGAGGTCATGAGCCTCACCCGGGACGCCGGCTTCGGCGCCGAGGTGAAGCGGCGCATCATGATCGGCACCTACGCCCTGTCCTCCGGCTACTACGACGCCTACTACGGCCAGGCGCAGAAGGTGCGCACCCTGATCGGGCGCGACTTCGACGCCGCGTTCGCCCAGGTCGACGTGGTGATCTCGCCGACCACCCCGACGCCGGCCTTCCCACTCGGGGAGCGGTCCGACGACCCGATGGCGATGTACCTCGCCGACCTCTGCACCATCCCGGCCAACCTGGCCGGCCTTCCCGCGATGTCCCTGCCCTGCGGGCTCGTCGACGGTTTGCCGATCGGGTTGCAGATCATGGCACCGGTGCAGACGGATGACCGGCTCTACCGGGTCGGCGCGGCTCTGGAGGCGGAGCTCGATGCTCGCCGCGGACATCCGTTGCTCGACGAGGCTCCTGACCTGCTGGCGGTGTGACGCGAGATGAAGCCGATTCGGGATTATAGCGACGGGCAGTGGTTGCTGCTTCTCTGGGCCTTCATCGTCGTCTTCCTCGTCGCCGGAGTGGCGATCAGTACGCCGGTGTTGATCGTCGCGATCCTCGCCGCGCTGGGCGCGGGCTATACGACCTACCTCTACGTCCGCGAGCAGATCGCCCAGCGTTCTGACGGGACGCTGCCGTCTGAGGGGACCCCGCCGTCCGACGGCTCGACCGCCGACGCCGATCCGTCCAGCGCGGACACCAACGAAGGAGGCACACCGTGACCGCCGTCGAGACACCTGTCGGCACCGGGAGCGGGAGCGGCGCGACCGACTGGGAGGCCGTCATCGGCCTGGAGACCCACGTCGAGCTCGGCACCGACTCGAAGATGTTCTGCGGCTGCTCCACCCGCTTCGGCGAAGAGCCGAACACGCAGACCTGCCCGATCTGCCTGGCGCTCCCCGGGTCGCTCCCGGTCGTGAACGAGCGGGCGATCGAGTTCGCCGTCCGGATCGGCCTGGCGTTGAACTGCGACATCGCGTCGTGGTGCCGCTTCGCCCGGAAGAACTACTTCTATCCGGACATGCCGAAGAACTACCAGATCAGCCAGTACGACGAGCCGCTGTGCGCGTTCGGTCACCTCGACGTCGAGGTCGACGGTGAGGTGCACCGGGTCGGGATCACCCGGGTCCACCTCGAGGAGGACACCGGCAAGTCGTTGCACGTCGGCGGCAGCACCGGTCGGATCCACGGCGCCACCCACTCGCTGCTCGACTACAACCGCGCCGGCGTCCCGCTCGTCGAGATCGTCACCGAGCCGGACATCCGGTCCTCGGCGGTGGCCAAGGCATACCTCGCCGAGCTCCGGGATCTCCTCCGCTCGCTCGGGGTATCCGAGGCGCGGATGGAGCAGGGCCAGATGCGCTGCGACGCCAACGTCTCACTCCGCCGCCGCGGCACCGACACGTTGGGCACGCGCACCGAGACCAAGAACCTGAACTCGTTGCGATCCGTCGAGCGCGCGGTCGACAGCGAGATCGTCCGTCAGTCCGAGGTGCTCGACGGTGGCGGCCGGATCGTCCAGGAGACCCGCCACTTCGACGAGGCGGCCGGCCGCAGCTCGTCCGGGCGGACCAAGGAAGAAGCGACCGACTACCGGTACTTCCCCGAGCCGGACCTCACCCCGATGGCACTCGCCCGCGACTACGTCGAGACCATCCGCGCCACCCTGCCGGAACTTCCCGCCCAGCGTCGGACCCGCTTGCAGCAGGAGTTCGGCTACTCGCCGCGGGACCTCGAGCAGATGCGCAGCGCCGGGGTGCTCGACCTCGTGCAGGACACCATCGCGGCGGGTGCCGGTCCGGAGTTCGCCAAGTCCGCCTGGCTGAACGAGCCGCTGCGCTCGGCCGCCGACGCCGCCGAGCTCTCGATCCGCGGGGTCGACGTCGCGCGGATCCTCGAGCTCGTCGCGGCGGGCACGCTCACCAACGCCATGTCCCGTCAGGTCATCGAAGGTGTGCTCGCCGGAGAAGGGACCCCGGACGAGGTCGTGGAGCGACGCGGCCTCGCCGTCGTTCGTGACGACGACGCGCTCGCCAAGGCCGTCGACGACGCGATCGCTGCGGCGCCCGACATCGCGGAGAAGGTGCGGGGCGGGAAGCTCAACGCCGTCGGCCCGCTGGTCGGCGGCGTCATGAAGACGATGCGCGGCCAGGCGGACGCCGCTCAGGTGCGCAAGCTGCTGCTGGAACATCTCGGCGCGGGCTGAGTCGGCCGGTCTGCCCATCGTTAGGGCAGCAGGGGCCGGCCAGGCTCAGGACTGGTCCGCGCGTTGCAGCAGCCGGGTCACCGATGGTGCCAGCCCGCCGCGGAGCCGCCGGGGGCGCAACGCGACCTGGGCATGCGAAGCGCGACGTCTACTTCGGCGGCCGGCTCGGCAACTAGCAGTACCCCGGCATGCACATGACCATCGCCTCGGCGCTGACGGCCAGCCACAGCGACATCCGACCGGTCACGCCCGACGGGCGCATTGTCCACCGCTTATTCCGCGCCTACGCCCTTAGGGCGACGATTGCCCGATATCGTCCGGGCGTGGCCCCTCCCTCGCATTCCCAGCCGCGCTCGTACGAGGTCACCCAGGGCTACGAACGGGCCCCCGCCCGCGCGATGCTCCGCGCGGTGGGCATGGGGGACGGGGACTGGAACCGGTCGCAGATCGGAGTCGCCTCGTCCTGGAACGAGGTCACACCCTGCAACATGCCCCTTCAGCGCCTCGCCAAGGTCGCGAAGGAAGGGGTGCGCGCCGCCGGCGGCTTCCCGCTCGAATTCGGGACGATCGCGGTCAGCGACGGCATCTCGATGGGTCACGAAGGCATGCGCGCGTCCCTGGTGTCGCGCGAAGTCATCGCCGACTCCGTCGAGTGCGTCGTGCACGCCGAGCGGCTCGACGGGACGGTCCTGCTGGCCGGGTGCGACAAGAGCCTGCCCGGCATGCTCATGGCCGCCGCGCGGCTGGACCTCGCCTCGGTCTTCCTCTACGGCGGGTCGATCCTCCCCGGCCGGCTGCCGGACGGGCGCCTGGTCACCGTCCAGGACGTGTTCGAGGCGGTGGGGGCGCGGGCGGTCGGCAAGATCGACGACGCACAGCTCGGCGAGGTCGAACGGGCTGCCTGCCCGAGCGAGGGCTCCTGCGGCGGGATGTTCACCGCCAACACCATGGCGTCCGCGGCGGAGGCGCTCGGGATGTCGATCATCGGGTCGGCCTCCGCGCCGGCGCCGGACGGTCGCCGTGACGACTACGCGCTGGCCAGCGGCGAGGCTGCGGTCCGGCTGATCGAGAAGGGCATCACGGCCCGCCAGATCCTGACCCGCGAGGCGTTCGAGAATGCCATCGCGGTCGTGATGGCCCTCGGCGGTTCGACCAACGCGGTGCTGCACCTGCTGGCGATCGCGCGCGAGGCGCGGGTCGACCTGTCGCTCGACGACTTCGACCGCATCGGCAACCGGGTCCCGCACATCGCCGACGTGCGGCCCTTCGGCCAGTTCGTCATGAACGACGTGGACCGCATCGGGGGGGTTCCGGTCGTGATGCGGGCGCTGCTCGACGCCGGCCTGATGCACGGGGACGCGCTCACCGTCACCGGCCGGACGCTCGGCGAGGAACTCTCCGAGCTGGCGCCGCCGGAGCTCGACGGCACCGTGCTGCGCCCGCTGGACCGCCCGCTGCATTCGACCGGCGGCATCGCCATCCTGCGCGGCTCGCTCGCCCCCGACGGGGCGGTCGTGAAGAGCGCGGGCATGGACTCGCTGGTCTTCGAGGGCACCGCGCGGGTTTTCGACGGTGAGGTCGCGGCCATGGAGGCGGTCACCAGCGGCTCGATCGTGGCCGGCGACATCGTGGTCATCCGGTGGGAAGGCCCCAAGGGCGGCCCCGGGATGCGCGAGATGCTGGCCGTTACCGCCGCGATCAAGGGCGCCGGGCTCGGCAAGGACGTCGCGCTGCTGACCGACGGCCGCTTCTCCGGGGCCACGTCCGGCCTCTGCGTCGGGCACATCGCGCCCGAGGCCGCCGACGCCGGACCGATCGCGCTGGTCGCCTCCGGGGACCGCATCCTGCTCGACGTCCCGAACCGCCGTCTCGACCTCGTCGGTGTGGAGGCGGACGAGCTCGAGCGTCGCAGGGCCGGGTGGAAGCCGCTCGAGCCCCGCTACACCTCTGGCGTCCTCGCCAAGTACGCCCGGCTGGTGGGGTCCGCCGCCGAAGGCGCCGTCTGCGGCTGACGGAAGACGACGATGGTTCTCACCTCGGGGGAGCAGGCGAAGACCGGCCTGCGGCGTCCGGTCAGCGCGAAGTGGCTGATCGTCGTGCTCGCCGTCCTGCTGGTCGCCGGCGGCGGGGCGGTGGTGCTGCTCACGCAGAAGGTCGACCCGCGCACCGACCAGGCCCGCGGCGCGGTCAGCGCCTACCTGGCCGCCTGGTCCCGCGGGGACTACGCGGCGATGGCCGAGCACGCGAACGTTCCAGAGACCCGGCTGCAGTCCGTGCTGGCGCCGATCGCGTCATCGCTCAAGGCCGAAAAGTCCTCCTACACGGCCGGGCAGCTCACCCGTAAGGACGACACCGCCACCGCGCCCTTCACGGCCGACCTGGCGCTGTCCGGGCTCGGGCAGTGGGGCTACGACGGCACGCAGCAGGTCGTCCGCGGCCAGGACAAGGTCTGGCGAGTGCAGTTCGGGCCGTCCGCCGTGCATCCGCAGATGACCAACGGGTCGACCATCAAGCGGGTCTCGACCTTGGGCAAGCGCGGCCGACTCCTCGACCGCAACGGCACGGTGTTGCGGGGCGCCGACGCTGACCTGGACGGCAACCTCCTCGGCACGGTCGGGACCCTCGACGCGGCCCAGGCGGCCGCCGCAGGCACCGGCTACGCCGCCGGCGACCGGGGTGGCCAGTCCGGGTTGGAGCGGGCGTACAACGCCCGGCTCGCCGGCACCCCCGGTGCTCACATCGTGCTCGCCCGCGGGTCCGGCGCGACTGTCGTGCAGGCCTACCCGGCGAAGAACGGGACCGACATCCGCACTACCCTTGACCTGCGCTACCAGCAGGCCGCGCGGAGCGGTATCTCGGGTTTCGGCAGCGCCGGGTTGGTCGCGATCGACACGAAGACCGGAGGCGTCCTCGCAGCCTCCGACTCGGGTGGTGCGGGTACTGCAATCCGTGGCCAATACCCGCCTGGCTCTACCTTCAAGATCGTGACCACGACCGCTGGGCTGCTGCACGGCTTGGACGAGTCCACGCCGCTGAACTGCCCCGCCACGGTTTACGCCGGCGGGCGCTCGTTCAAGAACGCCAACGACGAAGCGTTCGGGCCGATCAACCTGCGCCAGGCCTTCTACCACTCGTGCAACACCGCGTTCGTGAACCTGCGCTCGAAGCTCTCCGACGCCGACATGCAGCGGGCCGCGACGCTGTTCGGCTTCGACGGCAAGCAGCCGTTGCCGATCGAAAGCTTCGGCGGCGTCTACCCGACCGGAGCGGGTCACGATCCGTACGCGGAAGCCTTCGGCCAGGACAAGGTCGAGGCGAGTCCGCTGCAGATGGCGTCGGTAGCCGCAGGCGTCGCCGGGGGCACGTGGCACCGGCCGTTCCTCGTCGACAAGGCTCCCGAATCCCACCCGCTGCCGGCGAACGTCGCTTCGCAGATGCGGGACATGATGCGAGCCGTCGTCACCGAGGGGACCGCCGCGCCGGTCTCGTTCCCCGGCGAGGTGTCCGGCAAGACCGGGACCGCCGAGTACGGGTCGGGCGTCAACGGCGGGGACCCGCCGACGCACGCGTGGTTCGCGGGCTTCCGCGGCGACGTGGCGTTCGCGGTCCTCGTCCCCGGCGGTGGCTTCGGTGCGGAGGTAGCCGCCCCGGCCGCGGCCCGCTTCCTCCGGGCCCTGGACGCCAGCGGCGGCTGAGGTCAGGGCTCGGGGCCCCCCGCGCGGAGACCCCCGTTTGACGATCGCCCACCTGTAGGCGAGACTAAGGATGTGCTCAGCCCGTCGCTCAACCTCCTTCTCG
>DATITC010000208.1:0-2747 GCA_035468175.1 Frankiaceae bacterium
CGCCCGGGTGCAAGCCCAGCGCGAGCTCTCCGACCGGGACCGCCGGCTGGCGGCCGCCTTCGACGCCGCGCCCATCGGCATGGCCGTGGTCGCGGCGGATGGCCGCTGGCTGCAGGTCAATCCCGCCCTCGGGCAGCTGACCGGGCGCACCACCACCGACCTGACCGGCTCTCGCGTGCACGACCTCACCCATCCCGAGGACCGGGCCGCCGGTGTCGCCCTGCTCACCGAGATCCTGGCCGGACGGCGAGACGGCTACCAACGCCGGAGCCGACTCCGCCACCACAACGGCGACTACCTGCCCGTCGACATCACCGTCACCGCCGTCCGCGACGACGACGAACCGCCGTACCTGGTCGTGCAGATCCAGGCCAGCGCCCCAACCCCGAACCCGCTCGACTAGCGTCCGGAGCTGCTTTCGTCGGCGGTGCGTGCATCGAGAGGATCACCGTCGAGCGGGGAGAGGGGCGTACGGGGGCATCCATCGACCGACCGTCTTGTGGCAAATGGGTGCGGCTCTTCTGGAGTGACCCGATCGTGCCAGTGCGTAATTGTCCTGCTACCATATGTGGTGGAGGACGCGGCATAGCCGGGTCCTCCAGCCCGCCACCACCTGCTCGAACAGCTCCCGGGACCGGCCGAACACCCCTGCCGCGTCCCTCTTGCTGCTGCGCATACCCCTGGCACCGCTCCTTTCCCACGTTCTGGTCCCAGCACCCACGAACGTAGCGGGGAGGAGCCCTTCAAACAATCAAGTCAGGCACAAAACCCCAGGTCACACACGGCGCCGGCCTCACTTCAGAGGAGCCGCACCCGTGGCAAATGGACCAACTTGCCACTTTCCCGGACATAGCGGACCGTCGTTGGCGCTGGCGAAACAGCGCGCCGACATCGGCCCCAGGAGGACATGTGACCGCAGCGGTGCTGCCACGAGAGCTCCCCACCCACGCCCAGGCGCTGGCCACTCGGCTCTCGACCGAGTACGGCGACGGGATCACCGCGGACACCGTGGTCGACGTCGTCCGCAGTTGCTATGCGCCCCTGGCAGAGGCGCGCATCACCGGCTACGTGCCGACGCTGCTGGAGAAGTCCAGCCGAGAGCGGCTGCGGCGCCTGCGCGCGGCACGGACGCTGTCCGCCGCCGCCGGCTGAGCCCGCGGTCGCCTGCCACAGCGGGCCGCCGGATCGACGCCGGCTAGCGCCAGCCCTCGCTCCCGCTGGTCCAGACTCTCGCGCGTCAGCCGAGGACGCCTGAAACCCGCCAACACGGGCTCTGCGGCGTTTGCGGGATCATGTGGCTGGCCGACTGGCCGTAGTAAGGAAGGTCAGATGGCCGACGTCGGCTGGATAGCGCTCGCGATCGTCGGCGTCGCGGGCATTGTGTGGGGTGCCGAGGCATTCGCCGAACACCTCGGGGCCGCCGCAGTCGCGCTCGGCGTGAGTTCGTTCGCGCTGGCGTTGCTCCTGGCGGGGGCCGAGCCCGAGGAACTGGCCACCGGCGTGGCAGCGAGCCTGCGCCACGCGCCGGCCGTTGCGTTCGGCGATGTCATCGGCGCCAACATCGCCATGTGCCTTGTGGCACTGGGCATCGGCGCCGTCATCGCACCACTGCCGTTCGGCCGACGTGTTCGCCTCTACGGGCTGCTCGGTCTGCCCGTGGGTGCTGTGTGCGCCGTGCTGGCCTGGAGTGGAAGCGTGGGACGACTCGGCGGACTTCTCCTCGTTGTCCTCTACGTTGTCTACGTCGCCGTGATCTGGCGTGTCGAGGGCGCACCTCCGGTGCTCGGCGAGGCCGCTGGGATCGAGGAGGCGCGCGAGCGGACGGCATCGTCTCCGGGCAGTGGGCGACGTGTTGGGAAGGACCTCGGCTTCATCCTCGCGGGAGTCGCCGCGATGAGCCTCGGCGCGACGATGCTCGTCGAGGGCATTCGACATCTCGCAAGTGCTGACTCGTCGCAGACGAGGATCAGCCTGACGCTGGTCGGCTTCGCTACGGCCTTCGAGCTTGTTGTCCTCGCCGTCTCGGCTTCCAGGCGAGGCGCAACCGACATCGTCGTCGCCGCCGTCGTCGGATCGTTTGCATATAACGCCACTATGACGCTGGGTGCCTCGGCCTTGGCTCGACCTCTTCAGATCACGGGCGCCGATCAGTTGCACGTCCCACTGGTGTTCATGCTCGGTGTCCTCGCCATCGCGATCGGCCTTGGCTCGATTCGGGGGCGAATTGGGCGGCCTGGCGGGCTGCTGCTTCTGGCGTGCTACCCGGTGTTCATCGCAGCAGTGCTCGTGCATGGATGACGGGCGGTCATCTGAGCGTCGTTAGGGGTCAGTGGCTGGTTGCGATCGCAATCACGATTTACGGTGCTGTTGCCCTGGCGTTCACTTTGCGAGCTAGCTGCTGGCAGCACGAGCCGGACGACCCAGCGGCGGCGGTCCCACCGCAGGTGTTTCCGCTACCCACGATCCAACCTGACCCCGGTGTGAAGAGTTCCGCCGGAGAGCCGGACGTCGGCTGCCGCCGGCTTGGCCATAGCGCGCACGAAGGGTCCCCCGTGATTCAGGGCCGATGGACCCTAGCGTCACCGAGGACACGCCGCGCAGAGTTACTTCATGGCTCGATATCAGATCAAGAAGACCGCCGAGTCCACCGTCGCCATCGAGGTGGTCGACCTCGGCGGCCAGCACGACCGCTTGCTCGGCGCCTTCGCATCGTGCCAGTCGGGGCAGTGCTCGTGTCCCACCGATGA
>DATITC010000209.1:0-3173 GCA_035468175.1 Frankiaceae bacterium
CCAAAGCCGCCCGGAGCGTCTTGCGCCGTTGGGCGAAGGCCGCGTCCACGGCGGCGAACGTCGCCTTCCGGTCCCCTGCCGGTGGGTCCCGCCGCTCGAAGGCGACCAGGGCGGAGTCGACGTTCGGCTGCGGCCAGAACACGGACCGCGGGACCGTGCCCGCCATGCGGGACGTCGCATACCAGGCGAGCTTGACGCTGGGGACGCCGTAGACGCGGCTGCCCGGCCCGGCGGTGAGGCGCTCGGCGACCTCGGCCTGGACCATCACCAACCCACGCTGGAGGCCAGGGAGGTCCTCCAGAAGCCGCAGCACGATCGGCACCGCGACGTTGTAGGGCAGGTTGGCCGCGAGGACGGTCGGCTCCCCCGGGATGTCGATGCGCATCGCATCGCCGGTGACCACCGTCAGCTTGTCGCTGTGATCCGGAAGCCGCTCGCGGATCGTCTCGGGGAGCACTCCGGCCAGCAGGGGGTCGATCTCCACGGCGACGACGCGCTCCGCCGCCGGCAGCAGACCGAGAGTGAGCGATCCGAGGCCGGGGCCGACCTCCAGGACCGTCTCGTCCGGCCCGGGTGCAGCCAGCCGGACCAGGCGACGCACGCTGTTCGGGTCGAGGACGAAATTCTGACCCTTCGCCTTGGTCGGCCGGAGCCCGAGCCGGTCAGCCAGCGCACGGACATCGGCGCCGCTCAGCAACCCCTCCGCGGGCGAGATCACTCGCCGAGACTCCACGATCCGAAGACCCGCTCCGCCGTCGCGCTGACCGCCGCGGCGATCACGTCCTCGTCGACGCCCTGCACCTCGGCGACCGCCCGCACGGTCAGCGGCACCAGATACGGACCGTTGGGGCGGCCCCGGTACGGCATCGGGGTCAGGAAGGGGGCATCGGTCTCGACCAGCAGCTGGTCCCGCGGCGTGACGGCGACGGCCTCCCGGAGCTCGCCGGCGTTCTTGAAGGTGACGTTGCCGGCGAAGCTCAGCACGAAGCCCTGGTCGACGCAGCGGCGGGCGAAGTCGGCGTCGCCGGAGAAGCAGTGGAAGACGACCCGCTCGGGCGCGCCCTCCTCGCCGAGAACCCGCAGCACGTCCGCATGGGCGTTCCGATCGTGGATGACCAGGGCTTTGCCGGCGCGCTTGGCCAGGTCGATGTGCCGCCGGAACGACGCCTCCTGCTCGGCGCGGCCGTCCTCTCCGGTGCGGTAGTGGTCGAGCCCGGTCTCGCCGATCGCGCGCACCCGCGGGAGCTGGGCCAGCCGCTCGATCTCGGCGAAATCGTCCGGAGTGGCGGTGGGTGCCTCGTTGGGGTGCAGCGCCACGGCGGCGAGCAACGCCTCGTGCTTCTCCGCCACGTCCGCGCACCAGCGGGAACTCGGGACGTCGATGCCGACGGTCACCATCCGCGGGATGCCGGCGGCGACGGCCTGGTCGATCGCCTCGGCGACGGAGGGGTCGCCGAGGTCCAGATGGCAGTGGCTGTCCACGGCCGGGACGCGCAGCGGCTCGGGCGGCGGAGGCGGATCGCCCTCGCGGCCTGCCTTCCGGCTCACGCAGATGCCGGACTGTCAGCCGACAACGGACTCTCAGCTGACACCGCGTCGACGACCAGTCGCGGGAACAGCAAGTCGCCCTTGACGACCGCGCTGCCCGCCGGCAGGTGCTCGTCGGCGACCTTCTGCACCCGGGCCTCGGACAGCTCGCCCGGCGCACCGAGCTGATCCCACAGCTTCGCGCACGCCTTCGGCATCACCGGGTTGAACAGCACGGCCATTGCGCGCAGCGCGTCGGCGGTCGTGTAGAGGATTGCGTCGAGTTCGTACGTCCGCTCGGGGTCCTTCGCAACCTTCCACGGCTCCCGCTCGGTGACGTACCGGTTCACCGTCTGCGCGAAGCGCATGATCGTGCCGAGGGCCGCCTGGAAATCTAGGTCGTCGATGGACTCCTCGGCCTCCGCGACGGTTCGGCTGAGGCTGGCCTGGATGTCCTCGTCCATCACCGCGTCGGGCAGCACGCCGTCGCGGTAGCGCCCGACCATGCTGGTCAGCCGACTCGCGAGGTTGCCGAGCTGGTCGCCGAGCTCGGACTGGTACCGCGCCGCCATCGACTCCCAGGAGAACGAGCCGTCCTGGCCGAACTGCAACTCGCGGAGGAAGTAGTAGCGGTAGGCGTCGCTGCCGAAGTGGTCGGTGATCTGCTGCGGCGGGATCCCGGTCAGCTTGGTCTTGCTCATCTTCTCGCCGCCGACGAGCAGCCAGCCGTTGGCGAAGACGAGCTTCGGCAGTGGCAGCCCGGCGGCCATCAGCATCGCCGGCCAGATCACCGCGTGGAATCGCAGGATGTCCTTGCCCACCAGGTGGACGTCGGCCGGCCAGTACTCGTCGCTGCCCTCGACCGCGGTCCAGTAGTTGAGCAGCGCGTCGATCCACACGTAGATGACGTGGCTCGGGTCCCACGGGACGGTGATGCCCCAGTCGAACGTGGACCGGCTCATCGAGATGTCGTTCAGCCCAGCCTCGACGAAGCGGAGGACCTCGTTGCGGGCGCTCTCCGGCTCGACCCGGATCTCACCGCTCTCGTAGGCCTTGAGCAGACGTTCGGCGTAGGCGGAGAGCCGGAAGAAGTAGTTCGTCTCGGACAGCATCTCCACCGGACGCGTGTGGATGGGGCACAGGTCGCCGGGCTGGATCAGCTCGCCGGCGACCTTGAACTCCTCGCAGTACACGCAGTACGGACCGGTGTAGCTGCCCTCGTAGACCTCGCCCTGGTCGTAGAGACGCTGCCAGAACTCCTGGACCCGGTCGGTGTGCCGCGGCTCGGTGGTGCGGATGAAGTCGTCGTTCGCGGCGTCGATCGCGCCGAGCATCGGCTTCCAGGCGGTGGTGACCATGTGGTCGCACCACTCCTGCGGGCTCATCCCGTGCTCCTCGGCGGCGCGGAGGATCTTCTGCCCGTGCTCGTCCGTGCCGGTGAGGAAGTGGACCTTCTCGCCCCGCTGCCGGTGCCAGCGGGTCAGGACGTCCCCGGCAACCGTCGTGTACGCGTGCCCGATGTGCGGGGCGTCGTTGACGTAGTAGATCGGCGTCGTGACGTAGAACGCCTTCCCGTTGGCTTCGCCCGGCGCCTCGCTCATGTCCTTCAGATTAGTGGCGCTGGCAAATGACTCAGCCGGCTGCGA
>DATITC010000210.1:0-4129 GCA_035468175.1 Frankiaceae bacterium
TGGGCCCGGTCGTGCTCCCGGGCGCTGGTCAGCGCGACCGCAGCATGTGCGGCGAACACGGCGCCGGTCGCGCGGCTGACCGCCGTGAACGCCGCCGGCTCCAGCGAGTACAGGTTCAACGAACCGAAGGTGTCCGCGTCCACGAACAGCCGAAGACTCAGGATGCTGCGGACCCCGGTCTCCTGCACAGCCCGCCGGCTGAACTTTGGCCAGCGGCGTTCCTGGAGAAGGTCGTCGGTGACGAACACTTCGTGCTCGCGAATGGCGTCCAGGCACGGCCCCTGACCCGCTTCGTCCTGCAGCCGGTCAACCATCCGGGGGATGGAGTTGCTCGCGGCCGGGGTTTCGACCCGATCGCCGGCAACCATGCTGACGCCGGCGTAGGCGCAGCCCTCGATCGTCACCGGTGCGAGGTCGACGATCTTCTGCAGGGTTCGCTGCGCCGTCTCCTCGACTTGCAATGCTCGTGCGACGACCGCGAACTCCTGCAACTTGTCGCGTGACGTTCCGGTGCTCACCTGAGCAAGATAGACGCCGCGCCCCGATCGGCGCGAGTAGGCCGCACGAACGATGCACCCACCCCACGGAATCGCAGGGAGTCGCTGCTCAGGGCATCGGCTCGGGCAGCAGGCGTCGGCTAGCGACCCGCGGGACGGCGTGCGGCCAGCCGGTTCGGCTCGCGCCGTAAGTGGCGCGGGGGGACTGCCGCCATGTGGCGCTCGATGCGGAAACCTCACCCCAGCCGTAGCTTGTTGCCTGGGGTAGTGGGTGATGTCGAGCTGGCTCGCCCGGCGCGATCTCTGCCGGGCGACGGTGGGCCTTCGAGCCGAAGTGGGACGGCTGGCGCGGTTGCTGACCTCCGACGAACCATGTCCCAGGAGGTCGTCATCGCCGTGCAGCTACTCGCAGTCGAGCGGACGCCGGTTCGCCTTCGGGCTACCCGGCCGGCCGCCTGTGGTGTACCTGCGGGGCGTCGGCAGGGGACCACGTCGGTGGGGTCAGAAGAACGGCGAACGCAGGTCCCGCTGCTCCGACCATCAGCAGGGACGCGCCAGCGCCAGCAGCGCCAACATGGCGAGCCCTGACAGACGAGCGCCTCGAGCGAGCATCTAGACGGGCAATCCGGAGCAGCGCCTGCCGCGGGGTGCCGCCACCCAACACCCCGGACTGAGAGTCTCCAGCCGGACGGTGAATCAGCCGTGCCGCTTATGTGAGGGATGCACTGCGGTCACAGGCGCGAATCGCGCCGCGCCGTGCCCGGGGCCGGATCGCGCTGGGTCGGCACGGCTAGCAGCCGTGCCTTCTGGGCCGCGAACTCCTCGTTGGTGATGACGCCGGCGCTCCGGAGCCGGTCCAACTTGATGACCTCGTCCGCGATCAGCATCTCCGGGGTGCCGGTCCGAGTGCCGGTCCGGGTGCCGGTCGGGGTGCCGCTGGGCTCACGAAGATCCACGACATCCTCGGCTTGTGGACGAACCGCGAGATAGGTCAGGGGACCGAGCAGGGGGAGGACGAGGACCGCGAATACCCAACCGAACCGCGCCCAGCCGGACAGGTCTCGGCGAACGAAGATGTCCATCAGGGAGAACGCCCACAGCAGCGTCAGAGGAATGACGACGAAGGCGATCCAGAGCGCGTGCCAGAACCAGTTCATGTGCATCCTTCGGTCGAGATGCGGACCCCCTGGGGTCAGGTGCCGCGCAGGCCTCAGCCTGAGGCCGCCCCACAAGCCCGACATCATCCGAACGGGACGACGCTCGCTGCGGAGCCGTCCCCGTGTGGCAGAACGGCGGTGCGCCTCATCGCGAGCGCCGCGCGGACTCTCGTCGACGGGGCCTCGGTTCAGGAACCGCCGAGACCCCAGGCGCGGATCCGTTCGACTGCCGCGCTGCGCGAGTTCACCCCGAGTTTCCGGTACGCCGAGATCGCCTGAGTCTTGACGGTGTTCTTCGAGATGTAGAGCTCTTCCGCGATCTCCACGAAGGACAGGTGCGTCGGCAACAACCGCACGACGCGCTGCTCGGCGCCGGTCAACGTGGGGCTACCTGCTCGCCCGCCGTCGATGGCCGTGCGGGTGAGCGACCGGACCTCATCCAGTTGCCGCTCGAGAGCAGGTGCGTCCGGAGTGGCCGGCAGCCGCTCATCGGCCTCGCGGGTGAGCGTGCTCGCGATGCCGGGTTCCCCGAGCAGAAGGTGCGCGCGGGCGAGGACGGCCCGGACCTCGACCGCCATCCAAGGAGCGATGTGGATGACCCGATCGAGCAGGACCATCGCGTGAGCGGCGGCGGACCGCGCTTCGGCGTGTCGGCGGGTATGCGCCATCGAGAGGGCCGACATCGCGAAGACCGGGGCCATGGTCGCGTAATCCTGGACCTCGAATCTCCGCACGATCTCCATCGCCTCGTCCACGAGCGGAACGGTCCGTTGCCAATCTCCTTCGAGGGCGGTCACCAGGCCGAGTTGCGCGGTGCAGAGCGCCCACACCGTCGGCATCGGGAACCGGCGACCGAGCTCGCGGCCCTTCTCGAGCCACCGCATCGACGTTTCGGCGTCTCCGGTGAGGTGATGCCCCACTCCGGCGAGGTAGCAGGCGACGACGCGCCCCGGGCTGTCTTCCGCATCGAGGTCATGAGCCAGCTCGCCGTCCACGGTCATCTGTCGTGCGCCGTCGGCGGCGAGGCTGCCTCGGAGGAGCGCGACGGACCCGGCAGCCGAGACGGCCGCCGTCACCTGTCGATCGCCTTTACGCAGGGCGAGCTCGGCGGTCACCAGCCACGGGTCGACCGGTTC
This sequence comes from Frankiaceae bacterium, assembly GCA_035468175.1. Lineage (GTDB taxonomy): Bacteria > Actinomycetota > Actinomycetes > Frankiales > Frankiaceae > JAVEDQ01. Next base: position 2,791 of record DATITC010000210.1, read on the forward strand.
GCCACTCGACATCGCGCACCATGCGTTGGCGAGGGCCAGCAGAGGATCGGCGACGAGGTCCGATCGGCTGAAGTCCTCGAGCCAGCGCTCGACGGTTCCACGGTGTCCGGTGGCGAGGAGACGCGGGGTCTCCGCCCAGACGAGCTCGGCTGCCCGCGCCGCGTCTCCCGCCGCCCGCGCGTGCGCGATGGCGGGCGAGACCCGGCTGTTCGCTTCGAACCACCTGCTGGCCCGGGCATGCAGCTCCGACTCGATCTCGGGCTCGAGTCGGTGCAGCTCCGCGCGCAGTAGGTCGGACAGCAGCTGGTGGTAGCGGTACCAGCCCGGCTCATCGCTCTTCGGTTCCAACAGCAGGTTGGTCCTGCTGATCTGCGCAAGCAGAGTTGCGCTACCCGCGGTGCCGAGGACCGCATCGCACAACGGCCCGGAGACGTCCCCGAGGATCGCGGTTCGACGCAGGAGCTGCCCGACCTCGGCCGTGCTCCGCGCGAGGAATTCGTCGCGGAGGTAATCCGACATCACCCCGCTGCTGCCGGAGAATTCCGCCACTGCTGCCGGCGGATCCGGATGCCCCTGCAGCGACAGGCCCGCCAGGTACAGCGCGGCCGGCCATCCCTCGCTCTTTGCCTGCAGCGCCGCCCCGTCCTCGGACGAGAGCTTCACATCCATGCCGCGGAGCAGCTCGGCTCCCTCGGCCGGGCTGAAAGCGAGTTCGGCCGGGCCGACCCGGGCGATCGGACGACGACCGGCGCTGCGCGCCAGGAGGGGCGGTGGCTCCGCTCGTCCGGCAAGCACCAGGAGCGACCGCTCGGGGAGGCAGCTGATGACGGTGGACAACACCGACCAGGACCGGGTCGCCGAGACTTCCTGTACGTCGTCGACGAGAAGCAGGAAGGGGTCTTCCCTCGCCCGGAGCGCTCGGCCGAAGCGGGGGAGGACCACCGTTTCGAAGAACGCCGGGTCCGATAACGGCCCGGAGAACAAGCCGAGGTTCAGCTGGCCGGAGGGACCGAGCGCGGTCGCGAGGTATGCCAGCAGGACGACCGGGTCGTTGCTCGAGCGATCGAGAGTCAACCGAGCCACCGGTCGCCCTTGGCCGGCGGCCCACTGTTGGAGAAGCGTCGTCTTGCCGTAGCCGGCAGGTGCCGTGACGAGCACGACCGACGAGCCGGACAGCCCGTGGAACCATGACGTCAGGCCGGCCCTTGCCACCGGCACGTCGTCTGGCGCGGGCGCTCTGGCCGAGTGTTCCGCCGACGAGTCACCGGTCACCGCGCAAGCCCTCGCATTGTCCTCGACGTTCGACAGCACGAGGCGTGCGCTCGTCTGCTCCGAGCTC
>DATITC010000211.1:0-1554 GCA_035468175.1 Frankiaceae bacterium
GGAAGGGTGTGGACGAAGTCGACCGACGTGGGGCGCTTGAATCCCGCGAGCCGGTTGCGGCAGAAGGCCATCAGTTCCTGCTCAGTTAGGTCGTCAGTGCCGGCGGCGCGGACCACGAGGGCCTTGACGGTTTCGCCCCAGCGGTCGTCCGGTACGCCGATCACGGCCACGTCAGCAACAGCTGGATGGTGACAGAGCACGTCCTCGACCTCGATCGGATAGACGTTCTCACCACCTGTGACGATCATGTCCGTGATGCGATCGGTCAGGAACAGGTATCCATCGTCGTCGAGATAGCCCGTGTCGCCGGTGCGGAACCAACAATCGCCCGTGAGGACCGCCACGGTCTCCGAGGGCCTCTGCCAGTAGCCGGGCGTGACCTGCGTTGAACGCACCCAGACCTCCCCGACGTCGCCGACCGCTGCGGCCTCACCGGTGGACGGGTCGACGATCCTCAGCTCGATCCAGGGGTAGGGCCGACCTGCCGAGCGAAGCAGATGCGCACGTGGTCCACCGGGATCGTGGTCGGAAGCATCGAGCTGCGTGACGGCTGCCGTGGTCTCGGTGAGGCCGTACACCTGGTAGTGCGGCGCGTGGAGGGTGGCCATGGAGCGCTTCAATACGGCGCTCGTAATGGGGGAAGCGCCGTAGAGGACGCACCTTAAGGCGGACAGGTCACGGTCAGCTGCGCCGGGAACCGCGGACAGCATCCGGAGGACCGCGGGCACCAGGAAGACGTGGGTGACGCGCTGCTGCTCGAGTGTGTCGAGCAGCCTGACCGGGTCGATGTCGGCGGTGAGCACGCTGGTTGCACCGCGGACCATTCCGGCGAGGGCCCAGCCCGAACCACCGATGTGGAACAGCGGCATCGCCACGAGAGAGACGGCGCCGGGAAGGTCGAGACCGAGGCCTGTGTCGTTGATCTTCAGCATGGCGACGTTCGCCTCGGACAACAGCACACCCTTGGGTAGTCCCGTGGTGCCCGAGGTGTAGAGCTGCAGCGCAGTGCCGTCGCCTTCCGGTCTCGGTCCGTTCCCGGCGTCGAGCGTGGAGGCCTGGTTCAGCCACTGTTCGTAGCCATCAGCCCCTTCGCCTCCCACCCGGACGATGTGCGAGAGCACGCCATCAGCCGCGGTCCGGATGTCCTCGGCCATGCGGCGAAGCGAATTCCGAGTACCAGGACGGACGCCTGGGCGTCTTGCACAATCTGGCCGATCTCCAGGGCGGTCAGCCGCCAGTTGAGCGGCGCCAGCACCGCCCCGAGCCGGCGGGCGCCGAACAACAGCTCGAAGAACTCGAGGCTGTTCACGTCGAGATAGGCAACGCGGGAACCGGAGCCCACCCCTTCGGCGGCCAGCGCAGCAGCAACCCGCGACGAGCGTTCGTTCAGCTCGCCCCACGTCCGGCTCGCGTCCCCGGTGTCGGTGACCAGCACCTGCCTATCGGGCTGCAGGCGTGCGCCGTCCTCAACGACGTCCAACAACTGGAAGACCATCGTTCACCTCCCGCACCGCGCCCACGAGGGCCGGCCAGCGCCGGCGATTATGCCGACGG